>CALWAW010000084.1 GCA_944375845.1 uncultured Lachnospiraceae bacterium | reverse complement strand
AGCGGAGCAGATAGAGCATGACCAGGATATAAACCGGCGTAAGGAGAAGAGCAATCATTTGTAAGGTTCCTTTCCGGCGCGGCCTTTTCCGCGCCGCCGTTATTATAGCATGTTCTCTGAAGAAGTGTATATCTTTTTTTCCTTAATTATTATATAATAATCCATGATGGAGGAAGGTTATGAAAATCTTGTTTGTGGAGGACGATCACAGCATCGCCCTGGGTCTTGAATATTCCCTGAAGCAGGAGGGCTACGAGGTGGTGACCTGCCATTCGGCCGCCGGCGCCTTCAAGGCCCTGGAATCAGAAGCCTTTGATCTTTGCCTGCTGGACGTGACCCTTCCCGACGGAAGCGGCTACGAGATCTGCAAAAGGGCGAAGCGCCGGGAGGATACGGCGGTGATCTTCCTGACTGCCTGCGACGACGAGGGCAATGTGGTCATGGGGCTGGATATGGGGGCCGACGACTACATTGTCAAGCCCTTCCGGATCCGGGAGCTCTTTTCCAGAATGAAATCAGTGCTGAGAAGGTATCGCAAGGGAGAGCAGGCCTCCGGACTCATCGAGGCGGGAGGCGTGTCCATCGATCCCCTCGCGGCCAAGGTATACCGGGACGGGCAGGAGCTTTCCCTGACCGCCATGGAGTACCGCCTCCTTCTGACGCTGGCCAGGGAAAAGGGCAGGGTCCTTTCAAGGAGCCAGCTTCTGGAGGGCCTTTGGGACATCGGAGGCGAGTATGTGAACGACAATACGCTGACCGTCTACATCAAGCGGCTCAGGGAGAAGCTGGGCCAGGATCAGATCAGGACGGTGCGGGGGCTGGGCTACCGGCTGGGGGAATAATATGTTCCGGAATCGTGAGGTAAGGTATGGATTTCTGATATTGGTGCTTGCAGGCGTCCTTTTCGGAAGCGCTGTATTCGGCGCTTCCAGGGAGGCCTTTTTATGGTTCGCCGCCTTTTTCGCGGCCGCGGCCGCAGTGTTTCTTGCGGTGAATTTTTTCCGATACAGAAGGCTCCGGAGGCTCTCCATTTATCTGAGGCAGGTGTTAAACGGGGAGAGGGGCTTAAGCGCCCCGGATAACGCCGAGGGCGAGCTGAGTCTTTTACAGAACGACATTTATAAGCTGGTCACAAGGCTGGACACCCAGGCCGGTCTTCTGAAGGCAGACAAGCGTTACCTTGCCGACTCCCTCTCCGATATCTCCCATCAGCTGAAAACGCCCATGACCTCCATGATGGTGATGACAGAGCTTTTGCGGGACGAGACTGTCACCGAGGAGACCAGAAGGGAATTTATGAGGACCATCCGCTCCCAGCTGGAACGGATGGAGTGGCTTTTAAACGCCCTCCTTAAGATGTCGAAGCTGGACGCGGGAACAGTCCGGTTCCATCCGGAGAGCATACGGGCGGGGGAGCTCATAAGAAGGGCCGCGGAGCATCTTCTGATCCCCATGGAGCTTAAGGGACAGGAATTCAAGATTGAGGCCGGAGAAGAGCTTTTTGCGGAATGTGACGCCGCCTGGACGGCGGAGGCCCTCTCCAATATCATCAAAAACTGCATGGAGCATACGCCGGAGGGCGGAAGGATCACCGTATCCTGCCAGGAGAGAGGGCTGTATTTCCAGATCACGGTGGAGGACAACGGCGAGGGCATAAGCCCCGAGGAGCTTCCCCATATCTTCGAGCGGTTCTACAAGGGGAAAAACAGCGGAAAGGACAGCGTGGGGATCGGCCTCGCCATGGCGAAGAACATCATCAACAGCCAGGGCGGGAGGATCTGGGCGGAAAGCTGCGAGGGCGCCGGGGCACGCTTCATCCTGCGGCTTTACCGAAAGGTCATATAGGGAATTGACAAATATTTTGAATCTCGATACAATAAGAGACAGTATGTGAAAAATTTATGGAGAGGAACTACAGTCAATGAAGGATTATGTGATCGTAACGGACGGCACGGCGGATCTGCCCGCCGGGCTCCTTGATGAGCTTCAGGTGGAAACGGTTCCCATGGAATTTCTCATGGACGGCGAATCCTATCACCATTATCCCGACGCCAGGGAGATGAGCCTTGATGAGTTTTACAGAAAGCTCAAGGCGGGGGCGAAGGTGAGCACCACCCAGATCAATTCTTATACATACGAGACGTTTTTTGAGCCGATCTTGGAGAGGGGACAGGATATCCTGTATATCTGCTTTTCCTCCGGCTTAAGCGGAAGCTATCAGAACTCCCGGATCGCGGCCGAAGGGCTTATGGAGAAGTATCCCGGGCGAAAGATCCTGTGCGTCGATTCCCTTTGCGCCTCCGCGGGCGAGGGGTTTCTGGTGTACCGGGCCGGCCTTTTAAGAAAAAAGGGCATGGGCCTTGAGGAGCTGGCGGCCTGGACAGAGGAGAACAGGCTGCGGGTGGCCCACTGGTTCGTGGTGGACGATCTGGATCATCTGCGCCAGGGCGGGCGCATCAGCGCGGCCCAGGCCATTCTGGGAACGGCCTTAAACGTAAAGCCCCTTCTGTATGTGGATCAGGAGGGAAAGCTTCAGACCGCGGCGAAGATCCGGGGAATCAAAAAGGTGCTGGATACCTTCTGTAAAAAATTAGAAAACGACGCGGAGGACCCCGGGGAGCAGACGGTGCTGGTCGGCCACGCCGGAAACCCGGAGATGGCGGAAAAGCTCAAGGGGCTTCTGCTGGAAAAGGGACTTGTAAAGGACGTCATCGTCGCCGAAATCGGCCCCATCATCGGCACCCATGTGGGCGCCGGGATGTTCGCCGTTATCTTTATGAACAAGCCGGGCGTGGAGAGATAAGATGAAGGAATATGAAGTGGTGTGGGAGATCTTCAACCAGTGCGCCAACAACCAGATGAGGGACGTGTTCATCGACGAGGTGGAGACCGACGACCCGGAGGCCTATGTCCGTGAAAAGTTCAAGGGAAAGAACGTTTCCTGGGAGCGGGAGGAGCTTGCCGACGGCGGGCTGGTGTTCCATATCGACGCTTCGGGCATCCGGGAGCGCTGTACCTTCACGGAGCTTTAAAGGCGGTTGACTTTGAAGGCCTTCTGCCGTATACTGGATATAAGTTAATAAACATCAGGAGAACAGAGCGATACAAAAAAGAAAGCTTTTTTGTATTGCTCTTTTTTCGTATAAAAACGGGAGGTAAGGATATGTACGACGTGCTGATCATCGGGGCGGGGATCACAGGCTGCCTTCTGGCCTGGGAGCTCTCCGCCTATGAGGTTAAGGCGGCGGTGGCGGAAAAGGAAAACGACGTGGCCTGCGGCTCCACCATGGCCAACAGCGCCATCATCCACTGCGGAAACGACCCGGAGGACGGAACCCTGAAGGCGGCCCTCAACCTGGAGGGGAGCAGGCGGTACGAGGAGCTTTGCCGCCGCCTGAAAACGCCCTACAGAAAAGTGGGCTCCTTCACGGCCGCTTCGGGAAGGGAGGAGGAGGCGGTCCTCGAGGAGCTTTACAGAAGGGCCCTGCGACGGGGCGTAAGGGCTGAGCTTTTATCGGGAGAGCAGGCAAGGCGGCTGGAGCCGGATCTGGCCGACTGCGTCACAAAGGTGCTGGAGCTTCCCGATACGGCGGTGACAGGCCCCTGGGAGACTGCCGAGGCGGCCATGGAGGAGGCCGTTTTAAACGGCGTGGACTTTTTCCGGGACTGTGAGATCGTCTCCATCGAAAAAATTCCGGAGGGCTTCCGGGCCCTATCCTCGGGCGGGCGGGAGCTTTCGGCCCGGGTCATCGTCAACGCGGCCGGCGTGTACAGCGATCAGGTTTACGGCCTTATCTGCCCGGACCGTCCCCTTTCGGGGGGAAGGGGCCCCTTAAGGATCAGCCCCAGAAGGGGAGAGTATTATGTGCTGGATCAGATGGAGCCGCCTTTGGTGTCGCGGGTCATCTATCCCGTTCCGGGCGTCCGGGGAAAGGGGGTGCTGGCGGTGCCCACCGTCCACGGAAACCTGCTTCTGGGGCCGGACTCCCGGGATATGGATCATCCCGAAGGAATCGACAATACTCCCGAGGGGCTTTCCTTCGTGCGTGAAAACCTGAAGCGGATCCTGCGGGAGGTTCCCTGGGGGAAGGTGATCCGCACCTTCGCGGGGGTCAGGGCCAGGGGAAACACCGGAGACTTCATCCTGGAGGAATCGCCTGCGGCGCCGGGGTTCATAAACGCCGCGGGAATCGAGTCGCCGGGACTTTCCGCCGCCCCCGCGGCCGCCTCCTATATCAGGGAACGGCTGATCCGGACAGAGCTTCTCGGCGAGGGCTTTCGCTGGAAAAAGAAAAAGGAATGGGTGAGCAGGAAGCCGCCGGTGGTCATGGCGGAGCTTTCACCGGAGGAAAGAAACGAGATCATCCGGCAGGATCCCGCTTACGGCAGGATTCTGTGCCGGTGCGAGCAGATCTCCGAGGGCGAGATTGCAGCGGCGGTGCGAAAGCCTGTGGGGGCCGTGTCCATAAAGGGAGTGAAAAAGCGGGTGAGGACCGGAATGGGGCGGTGCCAGGGCGGCTTCTGCCAGCCCGAGGTGGCGCGGATCCTGGCCCGCGAGCTGGGAATCAGGGAGTCAGAGGTGGTCTATGACAGGAGCGGGATCCCGTTCCTTTCGGAAATGGAGGCGGAGCATGAAGGAATATGAGCTTGTGGTGGTGGGCGGCGGAAGCGGCGGCATGGCGGCGGCGCTGGAGGCCAGAAGGCAGGGCATCGAAAAGATCCTGATCCTGGAGCAGGGAAGGGAGCTGGGAGGCATCCTTTTACAATGCGTCCACAACGGCTTCGGTCTTCACACCTTCGGCGAGGAGCTTACGGGGCCGGCCTACGCGGAGCGGTACGCCGACATGGTCAGAAGCGAGGGGATCCAGGTAAAGACGGAAACCTTTGTGAGCAGGCTGGAACGGGACAGGACGCTTTCTTATACAAACGCGCGGGAGGGCTGCGAACGGATCCGCGCCGGGGCCGTGGTCCTTGCCGCAGGCTGCCGGGAACGGCCCTGGGGGGCCGTGTCCATTCCGGGCTTTCGTCCCGCCGGGGTCTGGACGGCGGGAACGGCCCAGAGGTATGTAAACCTGGAGGGTTATCTGGTGGGGAGAAGGGTCTTTATACTGGGAAGCGGCGATATCGGCATGATTATGGCCAGGCGGATGACCCTGGAGGGGGCGAAGGTCCTGGGCGTCGCCGAGATCATGCCCTGTCCCGGAGGCCTCCCCAGAAACAGGAGGCAATGCCTGGAGGATTTCGGGATTCCCCTTTATCTGAGCCATACGGTCACGAGGATCGGCGGAAGGGACCGGGTGGAGTCGGTGGAGATCGCTCAGGTGGACGGGCGCAGGCGGCCCATACCGGGAACGGAAAAGGTTTTCGAGGCGGATACGCTGCTCCTCTCCGTGGGGCTGATTCCGGAAAACCGGCTGCTGGAGCAGGCGGGGGAGCCCCTTCACCCGAAAACAGGCGGCGCCATTGTGGATTCCTCCTATGAGACCGGGATTCCCGGCGTGTTCGCCTGCGGAAACGCCCTCCACGTCCACGACCTGGTGGACAACGTAAGCCGTGAGGGAGAGCAGGCGGGATTTGCGGCGGCGGAATATATCCGCGGCAGGGCGTCCTCGGGGCC
>CALWAW010000083.1 GCA_944375845.1 uncultured Lachnospiraceae bacterium | reverse complement strand
GCCGCCTGGACGAACCTCTGCTCCAGGGCCTCGTCGGGCACGATACCCTTTTGCAGGGCCATCACCGCCGCGCACTTGATCCGCACCACGTAAGGCTCAAACTCCTCCTTAAGACGGTCAGCCAGGGTTCCCTCTCCTATGGGAGCGTCCCAGATCCCTTCGCCGTAGGAGGCCTCATACCCGGCCTTTTTCCCCAGAAAGAACACCGCCGCCTCTTCCCTGGTGCACACCTCGCCCTCCAGGGAAAAAAGCTCGTTCTCAGAAAGGCCGTCCGAGCCCGTTTCTTTACAGCCTGCCAGGGCGCCCGCCAATAAAAGCGCCGCCGCAAGCCCGATCCATTTCCTCTTCACAGCTTTTCCTCCGTTCCCTGCTTCTTTATCCCCGGAAGGCCTCCCCCTCTTTTAAGAGCCTTCTCATAACCTCCGTGGCTCCGCCCTCCTCGCAGGGGCCCGCCGCGAACCGGGCCGTCTCCTTGACCTCAGGCAGGGCGTTTTCCACCGCGTAGCTGTAATAGGCGGACTTGAGCATTTCCATATCGTTCTGCTGGTCGCCGAAGGACATGGTCTCCTCCGGAAGGATTCCAAGAGAGGCCTGGAGCTTTCGCACCGCCGTCCCCTTGTTGATTCCCGCCCGGTATACGTCCAGCCACATTTTCCCGGCAGTGACCACGGAGACCCGGTCCTTCCATTTTTCACGGAAGGGGCGGAAGGTCTCGCCGGAGCGCAGGTTCTTATCGTACACGCTCAGCTTCACCACGCCCTCCCTCTTCTGAATGATGTCGGGCACTCTTGTGATGTCCTCCTGATAGCCGTTGATCAGCCAGTCCACCAGCTCCTCGTCCTTTGTGTCGGAATACATGAAGCCGTTCCCCGTAAGAAAGGGCACCACGTCGGGAACGGTGCGGATGTCCAGAATCAGCTCCTTTAAAAGCTCCGGATCCAGCTCCTCCGAAAAAAGGAGATCATTTCCGCGGCCGGTCTGGGTGCCGTTGCAGGCGATAAAATAGATCCGGTCTTTCAGGTCCCCGAAAAGCCTCTGGGCGCTTATGAGCGAGCGGCCCGTGCAGGCCGTAAACAGCACGCCCCGGTCCAGAAGCTCCTCGATGGTGTCCCGAAGGCTTCGGGGCATGGAGGCGGACCCGTCCTTTACCAGGGTCCCGTCCAGATCTGTCACGATCAGCTTTATCATATCAGCTCTCCTCTGTATGGTTTTAACGCCTGCCAGAGACGGCAGACGGGAAGGCCCACCACGTTCTGATAATCGCCCTCTATCCCTTCCACATAGACGGCGAAGCGTCCCTGGATCCCGTAGGCTCCCGCCTTGTCCATGGGCTCCCCCGTGGCGATATAGTCCAGGATCTCCTGATCCTTCATGGGAAGGACGCGGACACTTGTCTGCTCCGCAAAGGTGCAGGCCTCATCCTCCCGTCCCTTTTTCACGACGGTGACGCCTGTGTAGACCTGGTGGGTCCTTCCGGAAAGCTCCCTTAACATGGAAAAGGCCTCGGCCTCGTCCCTGGGCTTTCCCAGTATCCTCCCGTCTATGGCCACCACCGTGTCGGCCCCGATCACCACGTCTCCCGGCTCCGCCTCTGAAAGTCCCCCCGCCGCCTTCTGGGCGGAAAGGGCCTTTACGGCCTCCTCCGGGTCCTCCGTTTCTATGACCTCCTCCATGCCGCCGGGCCTCACCTCATAGGGAAGGCCTGTGAGGGCCAGAAGCTCCCTTCTTCTGGGAGAGGCGGAGGCTAGGATCAGCCTGCCCATCAGTCCTCCCAGGGACGGATCCTGTAGGTCACGCCCAGCCTTTCGCAGATGGCCCTGCACTGCTCCTCTTCTTCCTTTGTGATGGTGGTATCCACGGTGGTCATCACCACATTGGGAACGTATTTTTTACACTCCGCCGCGTAGGCCAGCATGGCGTCGAAGGAGCCGATTCCGAAGCGGCTTCTGGTAAGCTCCAGATAGCGCTCCTTATCAGGCGTGTTGAGGCTGATGGAAACGGTGTCGATCAGCCCCTTCAGCCTGTGGGCCGTGGGCTCTTTGCAGATCAGGTCCGCCAGGCCGTTTGTGTCGATGCGGATGGGCTTTCCGTAACGCTCCTTGATGAAGGCGGCCGTCTCAAGCAGGACGTCCAGCCGCTCCGTGGGCTCTCCGAAGCCGCAGAACACCACCTCCTTATAGGGGGTCAGATCTTTCGCCAGAAGGGCCTCCTTCACCTCGTCGGCGGAGGGCTCCCTGGAAAGCCACAAAACGTCGGAATCCTCCATGTGGTCCCTGGTCTGGCGCAGGCAGAAGGTACAGGCGCAGGGACATTTGTTTGTCAGGTTCACATACAGGTTGTCATGGACCTCATAAAGGATGGTCATGCTCATGTCAATTCCTCTTTTCATTTTAAAGTGGTAAGAAGCTCCTCAAAGCAGACCCCGTCCGTCCTGGGGATCCCAAGCTCCTCGGAGCGGAGGATACATTTCTTCACAAATTCACCGGCCCGCTTCACCGATTTGTCGAAGGGAACGCCGTTGACCGCGTCGGCGGCGATAATGGCCGCGAACACGTCGCCGGTGCCGGACCGCTCCGTCCCCACCCGGTGGCTTCTCAGCACCCGGGAGGGCTTTCCCCTCTCATAGATAAAGTTGGCCACGAAATCCCCCTGGCGGATGCCGGTAATCACGATCTTTCCCGGCCCCTTTTTCTGGAGGGCGTCCGCCATGGCCCCGATGTCCCGCACCGGCACCTTGTCGCCCCGGTAGGGGGTGTCCGTGAGGATGCAGGCCTCCGTAAGGTTGGGCGTCAGGATGTCGGCGTATTTCACCAGCCGCTTCATCTCCTGGCACAGCTGGGGCGTATAGGTGGCGTAGGGCTTCCCGTAGTCTCCCATGACCGGGTCCACCACCACCGTCGTCCGGTCCGTCTTAAAGTCCCGGATAAAATCCTTCACAATATCGATCTGGGCCTTTGAGCCCAGAAAGCCCGAGGTGATTCCGTCAAACTCCAGCCCCAGCTTTTTCCACTGGGCGATATAGGCCGGCATTTTTTCCGTGTAGTCGTCGAAAAAATAGCTGGGAAAGCCCGTGTGGTTGGAAAAGATCGACGTGGGAACCGGGCAGCACTGGATCTTAAGGGCCGAGATGATGGGCATGGCCACGGCCACGGAGCAGCGGCCGAAGCCGGATATATCGTTGATCA
Source organism: uncultured Lachnospiraceae bacterium (assembly GCA_944375845.1). Lineage (GTDB taxonomy): Bacteria > Bacillota > Clostridia > Lachnospirales > Lachnospiraceae > Lientehia. Next base: position 18,656 of record CALWAW010000083.1, on the reverse strand, counting down.
CAGCGATTTTTTTCTGATTATTGTGGGTCATTCTCATAAAGTCCTTCCTTTTCAGTCCCTTTGATCCCGCGACTGGATACAGATCAGGACTCCCTCTTTTATGTCCAGGAAGCCCTCCTCTCTGATCAGCTCGTTGCTTACCCCGAGGCTTTTCCCGATGGAAAGCTCCGCCTCTGAAAGGGGATAGCGGAAGCCCGTAAGGGTCACGCCCCGCGCCCGCTCCGTGAGGGGAATCAGGGAGATATAAGGCTTCCACATGGTGTTTCTGCTGAAGGTTACGGGGCCATCCGCCAGAAACACCAGGTTCTGGGGATCCGCCAGAAAGCAGGGAACCTTCTTTTTTAAGGCGTGGAGCAGAATCTGCACGTTGGCCAGGGCGTGGTCGAACCGGCCGCCGAAGGCCCCCAGAATCGTGATATGGCTCACGTCCGGAAGGTCCAGGGCGTAGAGGAGGGCCAGCTCCGTATCGGTGCAGTCCTTTTCGGGCCGGTGGCGCATCACGGGAACCCCCATGGCCTCGTAGGGCTTTACGGCCTCCTCCCCCGCGGTGTCAAAATCCCCCACCAGGCAGTCGGGCACAATTCCCAGCGCTTTCGCGTACCGGAGGCCGCCGTCCACGGCGATCACCAGGGGCCGGGGCTCCTCCCTTAAAAACCCGGCGGCAAAGGGGATGTCCACATCGCCGCCGGTAAGGATCAGAACATTCATTTTTCCTCAAACTCCCGGAATACGTCCATAAAGGCCCGCGTATTGGCCGCCACATCTCCGGAAAATACGGCGGAGCCGCCCACCAGCACGTTGGCCCCGGCCCGGATCACCTGGGCCGCGTTGGAGGCCTTGATGCCGCCGTCCACCTGGATATCCATGGGAAGGCCCATATCATCTGTGATTTCCCTCAGCCGCGCTACCTTGTCGAGGCAGTAGGGGATCAGCTTCTGGCCGCCGAAGCCGGGGTTCACCGTCATGATGAGCACCATGTCAAGCTCCGGAAGCACATAGTCCAGGGCCGAAAGGGGAGTCGCCGGGTTCAGGGCCACGCCCGCCTTCTTTCCGGCGGCCTTGATCTGCTGGATCACCCGGTCCAGATGGGTGCAGGCCTCCGCGTGGACGGTGATGATGTCCGCGCCGATGGCGGCGAAGGCCTCGATATAACGGCCCGGATCCTGGATCATCAGATGGACGTCAAACACCTTGTCGGTGCAGCTTCGGATGGTCTCGATCACCGGCATCCCGAAGGAGATCTGGGGTACGAACATCCCGTCCATCACGTCAAGATGGATGTACTGCGCTCCCGCGTCCGCGGTCTCTCTGATCTGCTGGCCCAGCCTGGAAAAATCCGCCGCCAGGATGGAAGGTGATAAAATCAACATAGTCGTTTCTCCTTTACCTGTATCGCTTTCTGTTTTTCAGTTCCTCATATAAAAGCAGGTAGTTTTCGTACCGCTCCCTGCTGATGGTCCCGTTTTCCACGGCCTCCTTCACGGCGCAGTCCGGCTCTTTTCCGTGGACGCAGCCCTGAAAGCGGCATCTGCCCTCCAGCCTTTCCATCTCGGGATAATAGAGCTTAAGCTCCTCCGGCGCGATGCCCGTCACATCCAGGGAGCTGAAGCCGGGCGTGTCCAGAAGATACGTCCCCCGGCCCACGAAAAAAAGCTCCGTATGCCTGGTGGTGTGCCGGCCCCGCTTCAGCTTTTCGCTGACGGCCCCGGTGGCGGCCTCCGCCTCCGGAAGGATCCGGTTCATCACCGAGGATTTCCCAACGCCCGACGGGCCCGCCATGACGGTGGTCTTTCCCTCCAGAAGCTTCCGCACTTGTCCGATGCCCTCTCCGGTCCCGGCGCAGACGACGCAGACCTCGTAGCCCGCGCGCCGGTAAAGGGCGGCAAGGTTCTCCGGGTCCTTAAGATCCGCTTTGTTGAAGCAGATGAGACAGGGGATCCCCTGGATTCCCATCATAACAAGAAACCGGTCCAGCAGATTCAGGCTGGGATCCGGCTCCTTTGCGGCAAATATCACCAGGGCCTGATCCACATTGGCCGACGCCGGACGGATCAGGCTGTTTTCCCTGGGAAGAATTGTCTCGATATTCCCAAGGCCTTCTTCCTCTGAAAGGATCTCCATGGACACCCGATCCCCCACCAGGGGCTTAAGCCCCTGGTTTCGGAAGATCCCCTTTGCTTTACATTCATAGACCTTATCATGGCCGTCATGGACATAATAGAAGCCTGCGATTCCTTTGATGATTCTGCCCTGTATCATAGACGCTATTCCTGGACCGCGGGCACATCACCGCCCTGCTCGCCACCGGGGTTCTCTTCGCCGCCGGGATTCTCTTCGCCACCGGGGTTCTCTTCACCGCCGGGGTTCTCTTCGCCGCCAGGATTCTCCTCGCCGCCGGGATTCTCCTCGCCGCCGGGGTTCTCTTCACCGCCGCCAGGATTCTCTTCGCCGCCAGGTTCCTCGGACGGTTTGGGGCCGATGCTGACCCAAAGCTCCACGGACGTGCCTCTCTCAAGCTCTGTACCGGCGCTGTAGCTGGCGCTGTACACAAGGCCCGCCTCCATGCTACTGTGGCCCGTATGAACGGCGCTCACCGTAAGTCCCCGGGACTCCAGGGTCTCTCTGGCGTCGTCCTCGCTCATCTCAAGCACATAAGGCATCTCCACGGTCTCGGGCTCCGTCTCCTCGGGGCCCTGGCTGATCACAAGATCCACCACGCTGCCCTCCTCCACGGTGCTGCCGCCGGAGAGGGACTGATACATGACCTCGCCCTCGGCGTAGTCGTCGCTGTAGCCGCTGGATACGCGGCCCACCGTAAGCTCCGCCGCCTCGATGAGCGCCCTGGCCTCGCCCTCGGTGCGTCCCAGCACATTGGGCACATTGGTGGTCTTTGTCTCCGGTCCCATGGAGATGTAAACGGTCACGTCGCTTCCGATCTCCACCTCAACGCCGAGGCCGGGCCTTACCTGGGCCACCAGGCCTTCCTCGTACTCGTCGCTGTACACCTCGTCAAACACAGGATTCAGATCCGCCTCATGGAGAGCCCTCGTGGCCTCCTCCCTGGTCATGCCGAGAAGGTCGTCGGGGATGGTGGTCACCGTGGTCCCCTTGCTGACGGTGATCTTGACCACCGTGTGGCGGGGGATCATCTCGCCGGCCTCATACTCCTGCTCCATGATGGTATCTTCCTCGTACTCATCGGATTCCGCGTAGGAAAGCCTCATGTCAAGATCCGCGTCCGCAAGGAGCTTTTCCGCCTCCTCCACGGTCTTGCCCAGAAGGGGCGGCATCTCCACCTCAGTTCCGTCGGACTCGGTGGTTCCGTGGTTCCTGTCGCGGCTTCCGGAAAAATCGAACCAGCCGAAGGTGCGGCCCACAACGAAAAGGGCCAGAAGCACGATCACCACGGCCACAACGATTCCCACAACGGTAAAGACCTTGTCGGATTTCCTTCCGTCGTCCTCATCGTCGTCATAATCGTCGTCGTCATCGTCGTCGAGGAACTCCTCGTCGTCGTAATCCAGCTGATAGCGCTCCTCTTCCTCGTCGTCGTACCTGCCCTGGGGCTCAAGGACCTCCGTCTCGTCCATGGAGTCCGCCGCGCCGCTCCGGATCTTCTCCACCTCCTCGTCGCTCATGATTCTGGTGGGTCCGTCGCTGGTGATGGTGTTCATCTTCACAAAATCCTCGTTGGGATTCATCAGGGCCTTTTTCAGGTCCCCGATCAGCTCCGTCACGTTCCGGTAGCGCTGCTCCGGCTTTTTCTGGGTACATTTCAGCACGATCTTCTCAAGGCTTACCGGGATCATGGGCTCATACTGCCTGGGAGGCACCATCTCGCCGCGGATATGGAGAAGGGCCACGGCCACGGGGGAATCCCCCTCGAAGGGCACCCTTCCGGTGAGCATCTCGTACATGGTGACGCCCAGAGAATAAATGTCGCTGCGCTCGTCGCAGTAGCCGCCCCTGGCCTGCTCCGGAGAGATATAGTGGACGGAGCCCATGGTGTTTGAGGTCACGGTCTCACTGGTGGCCGCCTTGGCGATGCCGAAGTCGGTGACCTTCACCTTTCCGTCCCTGGAAATAATGATGTTCTGGGGCTTGATGTCCCGGTGGATGATGTGCTGCTCATGGGCCGCCTCGATGCCCTGGGCCACCTGCATGGCAATGCCGATGGTCTCGCGGATCTCCAGCTTTCCCTTTTTCGCGATATAGGTCTTTAAGGTGATCCCCTCTACCAGCTCCATGACAATGTAGTGGAGATCGTTCTCGTCTCCCACGTCGAACACGTGGACAATGTTTGGATGGGACAGACAGGCGGCCGCGTGGGCCTCCGTGCGGAATTTTGAGATAAAGTTCTTATCCGCGTTGAATTCCTGCTTCAGGACCTTGACGGCCACATCCCGGTTGAGCCTGTGATCCCTGGCCCGGTAAACGTCCGACATTCCGCCGGCGCCGATCTTTTCCAGGATCTCATAGCGCTCTCCCAGAAACATTCCTGTTTTTACTACCATTCTTTCACCTCATCTGCCGACGGACAAAATACGACTACCGCTATGTTGTCCTTGCCGCCGCTTCTGTTTGCTTCTTCTATCAGATCCTCGCAGATTCCCTTAAGGTCGCTTCTGCCGTCGGCGATCTGCGCGATCTTCTCATCTTCAACCATATTGCTGAGGCCGTCGGAGCACATAATGGCCACGTCGCCCTTTTCCAGGTTTACCTCGAAGAAATCCGGAAACACGTTCCGGCCCGCTCCTATGGCCCTGGTGATGATGTTCTTGTGCTCGTGGTAAGCCGCGCTTCCCCGCTCCAGCTCGCCCTGCTCAATCAGCTCCTCCACAAGGGAGTGGTCCCTGGTGATCTGCCGGAGGCTTCCCTCCCGCAGAAGGTAAAGGCGGCTGTCGCCCACATTGGCCACGCACAGCACGTCTCCCAGCACGCAGGCCGCCACCAGGGTGGTGCCCATGCCGTAGAGCGCCTCATCCTCCGAGGCCTTTTCCACCAGCAGGCGGTTCGTCTGCCGGATGCTGTCGTTGAGGATGGTGATGGGATTGTTTCCCTCCGCCTGTTCGATCAGGCTCACCAGATGATCGATGGTAAACCTCGACGCGAAATCCCCCGCCTGATGGCCGCCCATTCCGTCGGCCACCACAAACAGGTTCGGGATGTTCCCCACAGGGCGCACAGAATAATAAACCGCATCCTGATTGATCTGACGTTTTCTCCCCCGGTCAGTCATCGCGTAGGCCTTCATGTTCTGTCCTCCTTCTCACGGCAATCATTCTGCCTGTAGCTGCGGCGCAGCTGCCCGCACGCCCCATTGATATCTCTCCCCATTTCTCTTCTAATAGTAACATTTATTCCGCTTTTTTCAAGTATATTTTTAAAATTCAGGATTTCCTCCCGCCCGGAACGGGCGTAATTCCGCTCTTTGATGGGGTTTACGGGGATCAGGTTCACGTGGCAGCTCCGCTTTCCCAAAAGGGCCGCCAGGGCCTTCGCCTCCTCCTCGTTGTCGTTGACGCCCCGCACCAGGCTGTACTCAAAGCTTAAGCGGCGCCCCGTGCGCTCAAAGTATTCGTCGCAGGCGGGAAGCACCTCCTTTAAGCTGTAGCGGTTGGCGATGGGCATCAGCTCCCGCCTTTTTTCGTCGTCCGGCGCGTGGAGGGAAAGGGCCAGCGTGATGGGGATCCCCTCGCCCGCCAGCCGCCTGATCTGGTCCGGAAGGCCGCAGGTGGAGACTGTGATGGCCCTGGCGCTTAAATTGAAGCCTTTCTCGTCTGTGATCAGCCGGAGGAAGCGGACAAAATTGTCGTAGTTGTCCAGAGGCTCCCCCGAGCCCATAATCACCACGTTGGAGACCCGCTTTCCCTGGAGCGCCTGCATCCTGTAGACCTGCTCCAGCATTTCCGACGCCGTAAGGTTTCTCGCCAGGCCGTACAGGGTGGAGGCGCAGAACCGGCAGCCCATGCGGCAGCCTGCCTGAGAGGATATGCACACGCTGTTCCCGTGGTGATATTCCATCCATACGCTCTCGATCACGTTGCCGTCAGCCAGGCGGAACAGATATTTTTTTGTGGAGTCAAGCCTTGAGGAGAGCACCTCCACCGGCTCTAAGGCCGTAATGAAAAAGTTTTCGGAAAGCCTTTCCCTGAGGGCCTTTGAAAGGTTGGTCATCTCAGAAAAATCCGCCGCCAGCTTTTCATGGAGCCAGGAAAAGATCTGCCCCGCCCGGAAGGGCTTCTCGCCCATAAGGGAAAGCTCTTTTTCAAGCTCCTCAGCCGTCATGGATTTGATATCTTTTTTCATAATTTCTCCCTGCGGAAGGCCGCGATAAAAAATCCGTCCCCCTCGCTCTCTCCCGGAAGAAGCTGAAGCTGTCCCTTCTTCGCGCCTTCCCGGAAAAACCGCTGCGGGATTCTCCCCTTAAGCTCCTCGGCTGTAAAGGGATGGTTTTCCAGAAACCACTCCGCGTTCTTTCTGTTCTCGGAGGGGAGCAGGGTGCAGGTGGAATACACAAGCCGTCCCCCCGGCTTCACATAGCGCCATACCGTGTCCAGGATCTCCCTCTGGAGGGCGGAAAGCTCCCTCTGGGCTTCCTTTGTCATCTTATATTTGATGTCGCCCTTCCGGCCGATGATCCCAAGCCCTGAACAGGGAAGATCGGCGATCACCACGTCGGCCCTTCCGTCCATGGCGCTGTCGGGCACCCTGGCGTCGTGTACCCGGGCCGATATGTTGGCGAGGCGGCTTCTTTTTATGTTCTCCTCGATGAGGGCGGCCTTTCCCCCGCTTACGTCCCTGGCCTCCACGTGGCCGGTCCCCCTTAAAAGATCCGCCGCGTGAAGGCTCTTGCCGCCGGGGGCGGCGCAGACGTCCACCACAAAACCCCCCTCTTCGGGGGCCGCCGCCAGCCCCGCCAGCATGGAGCTTACGTCCTGTATCTGAAAAAGCCCTTCCTGAAAGGCGGAAAGCCTTCTCACATCTCCCGCTCCCCGGAGGGTGAAGGCCCCCGGTATCCCATCGACGGGCGTGACAGAGGCCCCCTGGGCCTCAATGGACTCTTTTATCTGAGAAAACGGGGCGCGGCTTAAGAAAGCGCGTCCCGTCACGGGCCGTTCCTGAAGGCCGGCCTCCAGAAGCCGCTTCGTCCGCTCCCTTCCGTACTCGGCGGAAAGCTCCTCCACAATCCACTCCTGGACGGAAAACCGGATCCTGGCCCAGGAAAAAAAGTCCTCCTCCTCAGAGGGGAAGGAGACCTGGGAAAGGCCCCTGGCCGCCGCGCGGAGCACGCCGTTTACATAGCCCTTCAGGGAGGAAAAGCCCCTTTTCGCGGCCAGCCTCACCGATTCGCCCACCGCCGCCCTGTCCGGGACGTCCATGTATTTAAGCTGATAGACCCCCATCCGCAGAAGCTCCCGGATGACCGGCTTCAGCTTTTCCGTCCTGACCTTTGAAAAGCAGTCGATGATATAATCCAGCTCATAGAGCCGTTCGATGACGCCCTCTGTGAGCCGGGCCGCAAAGGCCCTGTCCCTGGGGTCGGAAAGCTGATCCAGGGCCTTCCCCAGCACCAGATGGCTGTAGGCCCCCTTTTCCAGGATCTGTAAAAGGCAGTCCAGGGCCACGGCCCTGGCGTCAGTCATTGTCTCTCCTGCCGCCGAACAGGATCACCAGACGAAGGAGCTGGAGCAGGGACGAAAGGGCGCCGGCCACATAGGTGAGGGCCGCGGCCGAGAGCACCTTTTTCGTCTTAACCGCCTCTTCGGGATAAAGGATCCCCAGATCCTGCAAGAGCACCATGGCCCTTTTTGAGGCGTTGAATTCCACGGGAAGGGTCACCAGCTGAAACAGCACCACCAGGGAAAAGCACAGGATTCCCAGATTCAAAAGAATCGAGGAGCCCCCTCTCCCGAAGCCGAAAATAATCCCGGCAATAATCAGGATCATGCTGACGCTGGAGCCGAAATTGGCCACCGGCACCAGGGCCGTTCGGATCCTTAAGGGCGAGTAGTCCTCCGCGTCCTGGATGGCGTGGCCGCACTCGTGGGCCGCGACGCCCACGGCCGCCACCGACGACGCGCCGTAAACGGTCTGGGACAGCCTTAAGGTCCTGTCCCTGGGGTCGTAGTGGTCCGTTAAGTTCCCCTGGGTGGGCACCACCTGAACGTCGTAGATTCCCCGGCTGTCCAGGATCCTCCTGGCCGCCTCGGCCCCGGTCATGCCGGTATGGCTGTATACCTTTGAATACTTATTGAACGTGGTCCTTACACGGGCGGAGGCGATCATGCAGATCACCGCGCCGATGAGAAGCAGGATCCATGTGGGGTCGTAATAGTAATAGAAATAAGGCATCTGTTATTCCTCCTCTTATTCCAGACGCTCCCCCGCCTTCACGGAAAAGCCCCGGAGAAAGGCCGCCGCGTCCATCCGCTTTTTTCCGGAAAGCTGAAGCTCCCTGATGGCCAGGACGCCGTTTCCCGTCTGGACAAAAAGCCCTTCCTTTCCGCAGGCCGTCACAGTCCCCGGCGCCTCGCCGCTTTCCGGAAGGGACGAAACCTCTGTCCGCCAGAGCTTTAAGGTTTTCCCTCTCAGAACCGTATAGGCGCCGGGCCAGGGGGAAAGCCCCCTGATCAGCCGCTCGATAACGGCCGCGTCCTTTGTCCAGTCGATATGGCCCATTTCCTTCGTGAGCATGGAGGCGTAGGAGCTCTCCCCCTCCTGGGGGACGGGCGTGATGGTCCCCTCCTCAAGGCCTTCCAGGGTCTTAAGGATCAGGGGCCCCGCGGCCTTCGCCAGCTTGTCGTGGAGGCTTCCGCCGGTCTCGTCCTTGTCTATGGGCACCACGGTCTTTAAGAGCATATCTCCCGTATCCAGTCCCTCGGACATGTACATGGTGGTAAGGCCCGTCTCCTTTTCCCCGTCGATGACGGCCCACTGAATGGGGGCCGCCCCTCTGTACCTGGGAAGCAGGGAGGCGTGGATGTTGACGCAGCCGTATCGGGGGAGCGTAAGGATCTCCCCCGGAAGGATCTGCCCGAAGGCCATCACCACGATCACATCGGGCGAAAGCTCCTTAAGGGTTTCCAAAAGCTCCTCGTTTTTTTTCACCCGCTCCGGCTGGAGCACCGGGATTCCAAGGGCCCTCGCCGCGGTCTTTACCGGCGGCTCTCCCAGGGCCTTTCCCCGGCCCTTCGGCCTGTCGGGCTGAGTCACTGCGGCCAGGATCTCATGGCCGCCCTCATGCAATGCGTTCAGGGCAGGCACGGCGATATCCGGCGTGCCCATATAGATCAGCTTCATGTGCGTATCCTCCATGTTCCAGTATACACGCTTTCCCGCAAAAATCTGCATATTTCACAGAATTTTTAAGAATTTTTAATCTTCTTCCTCGTCTGTCACGTCCATGAGCTCCCCTTCCACCAGGTCCACGTAGAGCTTACCCTCCAGATGGTCGCACTCGTGGCAGATGGCTCTGGCGAGGAGCTCCGTGCCCTTCACAAGCCGGGGCTTCATGTTCTCGTCAAAGGCCTTCACCGTCACCTCGTTGGGCCTTGTGACGTTCCCCTGCTTTCCGGGGACGCTTAAGCACCCCTCGGGGCCGGTCTGGGAGCCTCCCTGTGAGATGATCTCAGGATTCACCAGCACGATGGGGCCCTCCCCCACGTCGATGGTGACGATCCGCTTCAGGACCCCCACCTGGGGGGCCGCAAGACCCACGCCGTTGGCCTCGTACATGGTCTCCAGCATATCCTGGATCAGGCTTCTGACCCGGGGCGTCATCTCCTTTACTTCCTTCGCTTTTTTCCGGAGCACGTCGTCTCCGATCTCCCTGATGATTCTTAACGCCATCTCTTTCCTCTCCTTTATTCAAGATCAAACTGGTACAGGACCTGCCCGTCCCAGGGAAGGCGCGCCGCCGCCTCCTTGACCGCCCTTAAGGGGGCCTCCTCCTCGCTTTTCACATAAAGCGTATACCGGTATATATCCTTTATGCGGGACACCGGCGCTTTCGCGGGGCCGATAACCTCCACGCCCTCCAGGCCCTCTGCCAGCCTTTTAAGCTTCTCCGCCCTTTTTTCTGCCGCCGCATCGTCCTTTGACGTGACCAGAAAAGAGAGCATCCTGTAAACCGGCGGATAGTGGAGCAGCTTTCTGTAGAGAATTTCCTGCCAGTAAAAGCCCTCGTAGTCCTGGCTGGCGGCCGCCTCCACGCTGTAGTTTCCGGGCTCGTAGCTCTGGATCACCACATAGCCGGGAAGCCTGTCCCTTCCGGCCCGGCCCGCCGCCTGGGTCAGAAGCTCAAAGGTGCGCTCCCCCGATTCATAGCCCCCTGAATACAGGGAAAGATCCGCGGCCAGGATCCCCACCAGCGTCACCCTGGGAAAATCGTGCCCCTTTACGATCATCTGGGTCCCGATGAGAATATCCGCCTTCCCGTTGGCGAAGGCGGACAGGATGGCGTCGTGGCTTCCCTTAGCCGAGGTGGTGTCCGTATCCATCCGCAGCACCGACGCCTCCGGGAACATTTTTTTCACCTGCTCCTCCACCTTCTGGGTCCCGGTCCCGAAGCCCGCGATATACCGGGAGCCGCAGGAGGGACAGGTTTTCGGCGCCGGCTCCTCGTGGCCGCAGTAATGGCAGTGGAGCCTTCCGTCCCTGTGGAGCTTGAGGCTCACGTCGCAGTGGGGGCATTTGGCCACGTAGCCGCAGGAGCGGCAGGAGATAAAGCCCGCGTAGCCTCTCCTGTTGAGAAACAGAAGGATCTGCTCCCCCCGCTTTAAGGTCTCCCTCATCCGCTCCGTGAGCCGCCTGCTGAAGATGGTGCGGTTTCCCGCCTTAAGCTCCTCCTTTAAATCCACGATCTCCACAGAGGGGAGGAGGCTTTCCCCCACGGCCCTGCTCTTCATCTGGAAAAAGTGATACTCCCCGTTCTGGGCCCTGTAGTAGGAGCCCGCGGAAGGGGTCGCGGAGCCCAGCACCGCCATGCCCCCGGCCAGCCTGCACCGCTCAATGGCCGCGTCCACGGCCCTGTAGCGGGGCGCGGTCTCGTTTTTGTAGGCCGTATCGTGCTCCTCGTCCACGATCACCAGCCCCAGATTGGGAAAAGGAGTAAACAGGGCCGACCTGGGCCCGATCATGATCTTCGCCTCTCCCCTTCTGGCCCGCTCCGTCTGGTCGTACCGCTCCCCGGCGGACATCCTGGAATGGAGGATGGAAACGTCCTCCCCGAATTCCCGGTAAAACCGCATCACCGTCTGCCAGGTCAGGGAGATCTCGGGAATCAGCACAATGGCCTGCCGCCCCTCCCCGATCACCCGGCGGATCAGCTCCATGTAGACCTCGGTCTTACCGCTCCCCGTAATCCCGTAGAGAAGGCTGGGGCGCCTGTCGCCGTCCCAGACGGAGAGAAGCCCGTCCACCGCCGCCTTCTGCTCGTCTGTGAGAATCAGGCAGCGGGCCCCGCCCTTCACGGCGCGGATGGGGCTTCTTTCCTGCCGCTCCTCCACCACCCGGCAGATTCCCTGCTCCACCAGGGCCCGGAAGGAGGAGGCGGGAACGCGGAGCTTCTGGACCACCATCCCGTAGGGGAGGGCGTCGTCCTCCAGAAAGGCCTCCAGAAGCCGCACCCGGGCCTTCTGCCTTTTTTTCCGGCAGGCCTCAAGAAGGCTTTCGCACGCCTCCCTCGACGCCGTTCTCACCAGATACCGCTTTTTCGCGGGCCTCACCCGCCTGACGGAGGGAAGCACGGTCTTAAGGGCCTGGATCATGGTGGAGCCGTACCGCTCCTTCATCCAGGCCGCCAGCCGTATCAGCTGCTCCGCCCCCGTGGCCTCGCCCTCTCCCGCCTCGCGGATCTCCTTGAGCCTGGCGGGATCCACCTGGGGGCTCTCTGAAAAGCCGATGATATATCCGTCGCGGAGGGCGTCTCCCCTCCCGAAGGGCACCTTTACCCGCTCCCCCAGGGACAGCTTTCCCGAAAGGGACGGGGGGACCCGGTACTGGAACGGCCTGTCCACCGCTCCGTGAACAATATCAATGATAATGTCTGCGTACTGTATGGACATATCCTACTCCCCAAGCGCCTCGATCAGCTCCCCCAGCCTCATGCTGTTGGAGCCCTTGAACAGGGCCAGATCCCCCGCCTGGATCCGCTCCCTTAAGAAGGGAAGCGCCTCCTCCTTCGTGTCAAAGAGCCGTACCTCGCCCTTTCCGCCCCGGGCAAGAAAGCCCTCGCCGATCCGGGCCGCCAGCTCTCCGATGCAGATCAAAAGATCCGGCGCGCAGTCCGCCCCGTATTCTCCCACCTCATAGTGGTAGCGGGGGCCGTCCTCTCCCAGCTCCAGCATATTTGCAAGGACCGCGATCCGCTTTCCCTCCGTCTCCATGGAGGAGAGCACCTTAAGGGCCGCCTTCATGGAATCGGGGCTGGCGTTGTAGGTATCGTCTATGACCTTGAAATCCCGCACCTTAAGGATCTGCTGGCGGTTTTGAAAGCCCTGAAAGCCCCTGAGGGCCGCCGCCGCCTCCGAAAGTGGGATCCCCCGCACAGAGGCCGCGGCCAGGGCCGCCATGGCGTCCATGACCATGTGCTCCCCGTAAACGGGAAGAAACACCTCTTCCTGCTGTTCCCCGAAGGAGGCTGTGAAGCAGGTGCCCGCCGCGGTAACGCGGATATTCCCGGCCCTGTAGTCGCAGCCCTCAGACGTCCCGTATCTCACAAGGCGTCGGGAGGGCGAAGCCTTCACCGTCTTAAGGAGGGGATCGTCTCCGTTCAGGATCAGGGTCCCGCCCTCCTTCATATAAGAGGCGATCTTAAGCTTTTCGGCCATGATGTTTTCCCGGGTCTTGAGCTGCTCGATATGGGCTACCCCGATGTTGGTGATCACGGCCGTCTCCGGCTCCGCCATATAAGAAAGCTGCTCCATCTCGCCGAAATTGCTCATGCCCATCTCAAGGACGGCCACCTGGTCGGAGGCGCTCATCTCCGTCATGGTGACGGGAAGGCCGATGTCGCTGTTGTAGTTTTTGGAGGTCTTAAAGACCCGGAAGCGGGCGCCGAGGGCCGTGGCCGTCATCTCCCTGGTGGTGGTCTTTCCCACGCTTCCGGTGACGCCCACCACGGGGATCCCCAGCCGCCTTCTGTAGTCCCGTCCCACGGCCTGCAGCGCCTTCAGGGTGTTCTCCACCTGAATCCAGCAGGCTCCCGGCAGGGGCTCCGTCTGCCTCTGGCAGAAAACGGCGGCCGCCCCGTTTTCAATGGCCTGACCGAGATAATCGTGGGCGTCGGAGCGCTCCCCGATCAGAGGGACGAAAAGATCCCTCCCCTTCATCACCCGGGAATCGATGCTGATATTTTCAATCACCGTATCCGGATCTCCCGCCAGAAGCCTTCCTCCTGAAGCGCGGACCAGATCTCTTACCGTCGTCTGTTCCATCTGTTCCTCTCCCCTCATCGATAGGTCCTTATGGCCCTTTCCGCCTCTTCCCTGTCGGAAAAACGGACCCTTTTTCCTTTTGTCTCCTGATATTCCTCGTGGCCCTTTCCCACCAGGGCGATGATGTCTCCCGGCTTTCCGTGGCGGACGGCGTAATCGATGGCCTCCCGCCGGTCCGGAATCATCACATAGTCTCCGCCGGTCTCCTTCATTCCCGCCTCGATTCCCTCCAGAATCGAAGAAAGGGGCTCGCTGCGGGAATTGTCGGCTGTGAGCACCGAAAAGTCCGCCCATTTTCCCGCCGCCCTTCCCATTCCCCGCCTTCTGAGGACGGAGCGGTCCCCGCCGCAGCCGAACACGCAGATCAGCCGTCTGGGTTTATAGGCGCGCAGGGTCTTAAGAAGGTTTTCCATGCTGTCCTCGTTGTGGGCGTAATCCACCACCACCCACAGCCCGGGGCTTCCGGGCACAAGCTCTGTCCTTCCCGGGATCCTGACGGTCTTTAACGCCTCCGCCGCCGTCCCGGCGGGCACCCCCAGAAGATGAGACGCCCCGATGGCTCCCAGGCTGTTTCTGATGTTGTAATCCCCCGGAAGGGGAAGGGCCACGTCAGCCCCGGCCCGCCCCGCAAGGCGGTAGCCGCAGCCCAGAAGCTGCTCCCCCCGGACCAGGCAGGCCCCGTCCGCCCTGTAGTCTCCCTTTTTCATGCCAAAGAAGAACATGGGGCAGGAGGCCGCGGCCGCGATCTGTCCTGCGAAGGGGTCGTCGCCGTTTGCAAGGCCCAGGCCGCAGCTTGAAAACAGGCGGCTTTTCTGATACAGATATTCCTCAAAGCTTTCATGCTCCCCCGGCCCGATGTGGTCGGGCGAGATATTGGTAAAGACGCCGCAGGTGAACTTAAGGCCGCCCACCCGCTCCATCTTGATTCCCTGGGAGGACACCTCCATGACCACATGGGTGCATCCGGAGTCCTTCATCTGCCTTAAGATTTTCTGGAGCTCGTGGGCCTCCGGCGTCGTCCTGGAAAGCTCCAGGCGCTTTCCCCCGATGAAGGCCCCGTTGGTGCCGATCAGTCCGGTCCTGTGGCCGGCCTGCTCAAAGATCTGCCGGAGCATATAGGCGGTGGTGGTCTTTCCCTTTGTTCCGGTGACGGCCACCGAGGTCATGGACCGGAGGGGATAGCCGTAAAAAGCCGCCGCCATGGGCGAAAGGCTCTTTCTGGACGAGGAGACCAGAACCAGGGCTCCCTTTGTCCACCCCTCCTCAAGGCCTCCGGAAAGGGGGGAGTCCGCCTGGGCCACAATCCCGCAGGCCCCTCTTTCCATGGCCTCCCCGGCAAAGGCGTGGCCGTCATGGACGCGGCCCGGAATACAGACAAACAGGTCCCCCGGCTGTACCTGACGGGAATCGCAGGCGATCCCCTTTACCTCAGTCCGGGCGCTTCCCCGGATTCTTATGTACCCCACGTGAGAAAGCAGGGCAGAAAGCTGCATGGAGCTCACCACACAAGGAAACTCTTCCTATTATCCTATGGCCCTTTAAGGCTCCTGGTTCAGAAATTCCTCGAATTCCTCCAGCGTCATCAGGATCTTCCTGGGCTTCGTGCCCTCCTCCTCGCCCACGACGCCCGCGTCGGCAAGCTGGTCCATGATCCTGGCCGCCCTGTTGAAGCCGATCTTGAAGGCTCTCTGGAGCATTCCGATGGAGCCCTTCTCCTTTCCGATCAGGAAGCGGCCCGCCTGGGCGAAATATTCGTCCCGCTCTCCCAGGCCGCCGCCCTCCGGCGGCGTCTCCGATGTGAGCCTGCTCTCCACCTCCGCGCTGTACTGGGCGCTCCCCTGGTCCGTGAGGAACTTCACCACCCGGGCCACCTCGTCATCGGAGACAAAGGCGCCCTGGACTCTGGCCGGCTTCTGATAGCCGGAGGGGTAAAACAGCATATCTCCCCTTCCCAGAAGCTTTTCGGCCCCGCCCATATCGATGATGGTCCTGGAATCCACGGCGGAGGAGACGGCAAAGGCGATCCTGGAGGGCACGTTTGCCTTGATCAGGCCGGTTATCACGTTGACAGAGGGCCTCTGGGTCGCCAGCACCAGATGGATCCCGGCTGCCCTGGCCATCTGGGCCAGACGGCAGATGGCGTCCTCCACCTCGCCGGGGGCAACCATCATCAGATCGGAGAGCTCGTCCACGATGATGACCACCTGGGGCCTCTCGGGAAGCCCCTCCTCCCTCGCCTTCTCATTATAGCCCTTCAGATCCCGCACATTGTACTGGGCGAAGCTTTTGTAGCGGTCCGTCATTTCCGCCACGGCCCAGTTCAGGGCTCCCGCCGCCTTCTTGGGGTCCGTGACCACAGGGATCATCAGATGGGGAATCCCGTTGTAAACGCTTAACTCCACCACCTTGGGATCGATCATAATCAGCTTCACCTCGGAAGGGTCCGCCTTGTAGATGATGCTCATAATCAGCGTGTTGATGCAGACGGATTTTCCTGAGCCGGTGGCACCCGCGATCAGAAGATGGGGCATTTTGGCCAGGTCCGTCACCACGATCTGCCCGGCGATATCCCGACCCACCGCAAAGGCCAGCTTCGAGGGGAACCGCATAAATTCCTCGGACTCCAGCACGTCCCGGAGAAACACCGTAGTGTTTTCCTTGTTGGGCACCTCGATTCCCACCGCCGATTTCCCGGGGATGGGCGCCTCGATCCGCACGTCGGCCGCCGCCAGGGAAAGCTTGATGTCGTCGGAAAGGGCCGTGATCCTGCTGACCTTGACGCCCTGCTCCGGTATCAGCTCGTAGCGGGTGACGGAGGGGCCGCAGCTGATGTTACTCACGGTGACGCCCACGCCGAAATTGCGCAGGGTCTGCTGGAGCTTGGCCGCCGTGGCCTTCAGCTCGCTGTCCCGGCTCTTCATCCGCTTCTTTCCGGGAACCAGAAGGCGGATGGGGGGCTTTACATAGGGGCGAGGCGGCTTCTCGGGCTTCTCGGGCTTTTCAGCCTTCACGGCCGTCTCCCTCGCCGGCTCTTTGTCCCCGCTCATATCGGTGAAGCGCACGCTTCCCGAGCTGTCCCGCACGCTCCCGGCCTCCCGGAAGATGGAGCCGGAAACGGCTCTTCCCGCAGGAAGCTTTTCGCTCTCCCTTTGCGCCGGGGGCGCGGCTTCCTCCCGGAGCTCAGCTTCTTCCCGGCTCCGGGGCTCTTCCTGGGACCAGGGCTCCTCATAAGGCCAGTCCTCCTCCCGGGTCCGGGTTTCCTCCGCATACGAGATCTCCGGCTCCTCTGCCCACCAGTCATTTTCACCGGCAGGCTCGCCATCCATGGCCTCAAGCTCCGAGATGGTGCTCTCCACCCGGGCGGCCATAAGAGGCTCTTCCTGGACTTCGGGAACTTCGGGGACTTCGCCCGCCCGGCTTTCCCGCTCTTCGGCTTTTTCATCCGCCGGGCGCGTCTCATCCTGTCCTTTACGCTCCTTCTCCAGATCCGTATCCATGGAGACGCCCCGCACCTTCTTTTCGGCCCTGAACTGCTTCCGCTCCTGGACCTTCGCCGCGTGAATCTCGTGCCGTCTCGCCATGTCGTCCCTGGCGGTATCGTAGACCTTTTTTCCGCCCCTTCCGATGGGCTTTAGGATCGACCGCTCCGTCACCAGCACGATGCCCATGGCCGCCAGAAGAAGAAGCACCACATAGGTGCCCACCTGGCCCAGGGCCGGGTAAAGGAGATTCAGACACAGCCCGCCCAGAACGCCTCCGCTAAGGGAGGTCTGGGCCTCCTCATAATATTCCCCGGCGGTCAGGGTGACGTCGATCTGGCTTGCCCCCGCCGCCAGCAAAGAGACGATTCCGCAAAGGACCGCCGCCACCAGAAGGGAGACCAGGGCGCGGAGCACCGCCCTTTTCTTTCCCCCGTTCGATACGAGAAAGCATACGAGGAAAAACAGGTAAAAGGGGAACAGATAGCCTACAATGCCGAATACTCCCCGCTGCATTTCCTTTAAAGCGCCTCCGATCCGGCCGCACCAGCCCAGATTGGCGCAGAAAAGCAGAAGCGAAACCGCCAGCGTCCCCAGGATCACCAGCTCCTTCTTGATATCCGCCTCCAGCTTCTTTTCGGTTTTCTTTTTTCCGGAGCTTTTCCTTCCGGACGCGCCCCTTGCGGACGTCTGACGGCTCCCGGCGGTTTTTCTGCCCCCCCGGGACGTCTTTTTCCTTGCCTGTGCCACGTTTTCCCTCCGAATCATTTTTTATCACGATATATTAGTATACCATTTCAGAGGGAAGGAAACAAGACCTGAAGCGGATTCAGGACTCCATCATCTCCCGGAGCCGCCTTATAGCGTCACTGATGCCGCCCATATTGCCTATAAGGCCCAGCCGCACCGCGTCCTCGCCCACCAGAAGGGTCCCCAGATCCTTTGTGAGATCCTTCGTGTTCATCATCAGCTCCTCGATCTTGTCCTGGGGGACCCGGCTGTGATCCGCGATAAACCCTGTGATCCTGTCCTGGATCTTCTGAAAATAGTGATACGTCTGGGGCGCCCCGATGGTCATCCCTCCCATCCTGACCGGATGAATCAGCATGGTGGCCGTGGGAACAATAAAGGAGTCGTCGGCAGACACGGCCAGGGGCACCCCGATGGAATGGCTGTCGCCGATCACCAGCGAGACCGTAGGCTTGCTTAGGGACGCCACCATCTCGGCCAGGGCCAGCCCGCAGGAAACGTCCCCGCCCTGGGTGTTGATTAAAAGAAGCAGTCCGCCGGCCCGGCTGCTGTCCTCAAGCTTCGCCAGCTTCGGCAGGATGTGCTCGTACTTCGTGGTCTTGCTGGAGGAGCCGAGGTTTTCATGGCCCTCGATCTCCCCGATGACCGATAACAGGCAGATTTCTTTTTGCCCCTCCCGGGAGAGGATGGCCTCCCCGTATTCCAGGACCTGATCCTTTTCGCTCTGTTCTTCCATGGCGTTCCTCCTTTTATCCAAAAAAAAGAATCCTGTATTTCACAGGATTCTCGTTCCGCAAAGGTTTTATACCGTCTTACGCGGAGTAGGCCCAGATATTTTTGATCTGATCCTCAAGCTCATCGTATGTCCACGTCTGCGCGCTGCGCTCAGGGCTGTTGGGGTCGTGGACTAAAAGCTCCTCTCCGTTTCTTCCGTAAATCACGATGAAATGGCCCGTACTGGTGAAATCGCCCGGCCTCATGCTGCAGA
>CALWAW010000082.1 GCA_944375845.1 uncultured Lachnospiraceae bacterium | reverse complement strand
AAAGATATTATAAATGCAGTGAAAAGTCGTTCGGCTGTGCTGGCCAGAGAAGAAATGGCCAATGACATTAAAACCATGTTAGGAACAATTCATAGGGTATTATTTTAAAATGAAAGGAGAATAATATGGATTTAGAACTTTGCGGAAAAGTGGTAATAGTAACAGGTGGGACAGCAGGAATTGGAAAGGCTGCAGTTAAGGAGTTTCTTCGTGAAGGAGCATTTTGTGCTGTGTGTGGAAGAAATAAAGAGAAAATAGATGCTTTTGTCAAAGAAATGCCTGAGAGATATACACTGGCAATGCAAGCGGATGTTTCAGATAAGTTACAGATGGAAAAATTTGCAAAGACAGTTTTTGGAAAATTTGGTCGTATTGATGTGTGGGTTAATAATGCGGGAGTTGATATAAAAAAATCTTTTATGGACTATACGGATGAAGATTGGGATCAAATCCAGGGAATCAATTTAAAAGGTATTTGGGATTGCTGCCGAATTGCAGCATCTTATATGATAAAGCAAAATTCAGGTGTGATTATTAATATTTCTAGCTATGCATCAAAAATCCCACATGCAGGTGGAGCAATTTATGCAGCATCCAAGGCAGGGGTCAGTAGTTTGACAAAAACATTAGCGGCAGAATTAGCTCCGTATCATATTCGGGTTGTTGGAATTATTCCCGGAATGATAAAAACAGGTATCAGTGAAGAGAATATTCGCGAAAATGGAAAAGAATATGTTCAAAATATTGCGATGAAAAGATTAGGCGTTCCGGAGG
Source organism: uncultured Lachnospiraceae bacterium (assembly GCA_944375845.1). Classification (GTDB taxonomy): domain Bacteria; phylum Bacillota; class Clostridia; order Lachnospirales; family Lachnospiraceae; genus Lientehia. Next base: position 31,219 of record CALWAW010000082.1, on the reverse strand, counting down.
ATCTTTCAAAACCTATTGTATTTCTGGCATCAGAAGCTGCCGGCTATATTTCAGGATTTGATATGGAAATTACTGGCGGTAAATATGCAGCTCAAAATACAGACTGGCCATGGAAGCAGCTAAAAGAATGACTTTACAAAAAGTATAAATTCCTTCATTTTACAGATAATACATTTACCGACAACTGGCGAGATAAGTGTAAGAATGTAAAACGGAGGAATTTTTCTATGAAAGCTACAGGCATTGTTCGCAGAATCGACGATCTGGGGAGGGTGGTGATCCCGAAGGAGATCCGGCGCACCCTCCGGCTACGGGAGGGGACGCCCCTGGAGATTTTTACGGACAGGGAGGGCGAGATCATCCTGAAAAAATATTCGCCCATGGCGGAGCTGTCCACCTTTGCAAGGCAGTATGCCGAATCCCTGGCCCAGTCCACGGGACTGGCGGTCTGCGTGACGGACCGTGATCAGGTGATCGCCGTGGCGGGCGGGCTGAAAAAGGAGCTTCTGCAAAAGAGCATCAGCAAGGGCCTGGAGCAGATGATCCTGAACAGAAGCAGCGTGACCGCCAACCAGGACGACGGGAAGTTTATTCCGGTGACGGCTGAGGACGCGGAGGAATATTTCGGCCAGGTGACCGCGGTGATCCTCTGCGAGGGGGACGCCATCGGCGCCGTGATCCTGTTAAACAACAAGGACGGAAAATATAAGATGGGTCCCGCCGAGCAGAAGCTGGCCTCCACCGCCGCAGGTTTTTTGGGCAGACAGATGGAAAGCTGACAAAAAATGTGGTATGCTGAAGGGCAGGAGGATGAGGCGATATGGAAACGAAAGAAAACTATACCTTTGAAGAACTGAAAGAGATCATCGCAAGGCTCAGGGCCGAGGACGGCTGCCCCTGGGACAGGGCCCAGACCCATGAATCTTTGAAGCCCTGTCTCACAGACGAGGCGGACGAGGTGCTCCAGGCCATAGACCGGGGGGATATGGATAATCTCTGCGAGGAGCTGGGCGACGTCCTTCTCCAGGTCATGCTCCACAGCCGGATCGCCGAGGAGGAGGGAGCCTTTACGGTGGACGACGTGATTTCCTATCTCTGCCGCAAAATGATCCGCCGCCATCCCCATGTATTCGGCGGTGAAAGCTATGGGACGGCCGAGGAGAGCAAGGCCAGGTGGGACGAGATCAAACGAATGGAAAAAGAGGCGAAGAAAAAGGGGATTAAATTGTAAGAATCCCGGAAATTCCTTGACAAATCCCATTTATCAGTTTATAAATAATGGAGAGTAACTTGGATTCAAATGGAACAAAACCTTAGGAGGAACATGAAGCATGAATAGGACTGAATTGGTTGCAGCCGTAGCAGAGAAGGCTGAGCTGACGAAGAAGGACGCAGAGAAGGCCGTCAAGGCTTTTACAGACGCCGTGGCAGAGGAGTTAAAGAAGGGCGGTAAGGTACAGCTTGTAGGCTTTGGTACCTTTGAGGTATCCGAGAGGGCTGCCAGGGAAGGCAGAAACCCCAGGAGCGGCGAGACCATGAGCATCCCCGCTTCCAAGATGCCCAAGTTCAAGGCCGGCAAGGCTTTAAAGGATATGGTAAACGAGTAATTGCCGGAAACAGAGGCTGCCGCGGTTCAAGCGGCGGCCTTTTTCTTTACAGAAAGGACGATCTATGAGGCTCGACAAATTTTTAAAGGTTTCCCGCATCATCAAGCGGCGCACCGTGGCCAACGAGGCCTGCGACGGCGGCAGGGTGCTGGTGAACGGAAAACCGGCCAAGGCATCCCTGGCCGTAAAGGAGGGGGACGTCATTGAGGTGCAGTTCGGAAACCGCTCCGTGAAGGCCGAGGTGCTCAAGGTACAGGAGAGCGCCAAAAAAGAGGCGGCGGAGGAAATGTACCGCTATATCTGACCGCGCAGGCATAGAGGCTTTTTTCGCCGCATAGACTCCTGTAGAAGGAGGGAAGGCACATGGAAGAGCCCAGGCAGAGGGCGAAGCCCCACAGGATCACAGCGGATAAGCGCGCCCATGCCATGATAAGCGGCGTGGAGGAGGTCATATCCTTCGACGACAGGGAGGTGGTCCTGGAGACCTCCCAGGGGACCCTGACCATCAAGGGGGAGGGCCTTAAGGTGAGCCGCCTTACGGTGGAGCAGGGCGAGGTGGACATCGGAGGAAGGATGGACAGCTTTGCCTACACGGAAAGCCGGGGAAAAAGGGCTCAGGGGGAATCACTCCTCTCACGCCTGTTCCGCTAGGAAATGAGCGGGATGATCCGGGAGGAGGCGTCCCTTCTTCTGGTGTCGGTGATCTGGGGCGCGGCCATGGCGGCGGCCTACGACGTGCTCCGGATTCTGCGCAGAGCCGTAAGGCACGGGACCCTCGCCGTGGCGGCGGAGGATCTTCTGTACTGGATCTGCGCGTCCTTCGCCCTGTTTTACCTGCTGCTTTCCCAAAACGACGGGAGCATCCGCTGGTATGTGCTGGCGGGGGCGGCGGCGGGCGCCTGGCTGTATCACGTCACCGTAAGCCGCCCCCTGACGGCTGTTTTTGGAGGGGCCCTTGCCTTTCTTTTGGGAAAGCTGGGGGCAGGCGCCGGATTTCTTATAAAAATTGCCGTCAGGTTCTTGAAAAAACAGAGGGAATGGCTTACAATAAAAAACAGCAAAAGAAAGCGTGGTGGACGGCATGGTAAAAAGAAAGCGGGCGCGCCGGAACAGGAAGGCAGTGCTGGGAATTACGCTGACAGCGGTCATGCTGTGCGGCGTTCTCCTTTACGGCACAAGGGCCCTTCAGAAAAAGGACGACGCCTACGCGGCCAAAGAGGCGCAGCTTCAGGCCGAGATCCAGGAGGCGCAGCAGGAATCCGAGGCTCTGAGCCAGGAAGAGGAGTACAGAAAAACGAAGGAATACGTTGAGGAGATCGCGAAAAGCAAGCTGGGGCTTGTGTATCCCGGCGAAATCCTCTTGAAGCCAAACAGCGGCGAATAAGGACGAAAGGCCTCCGGCGGGTATCCGCCGGAGTTTTTGTGTCGAAAAATTCTGGGGCAGGCCCTCCCCGTTTCGACAGCCTTCCCGGGACAGGCCGGTTATAATAGTCTCTCAGGGAGGTAGGATAATGAAAAGGGAGACATTGATCCGGGCGCTTCTGGCGCTGGCTCTGGGCCTTGTGCTGACAGCCTTTCTGGCCCAGGGAAGCACCCTGGCGTCCATGGTGAGGGCAGGGCTGTATTACAGCGTTCTGCTTACCGGCTATAAATACGGCATGGGGATCGGGGCCGTGTCCGGAACCTGCTGCGGGATTCTGGAGACCATACTGCAAAACGACATATCCCCCATGGGGATGCTCTGCGCGGCAGGCGTCCTCTCAGGGCTGTTCAGGAGCCTGGGAAAGGCGGGGAGCATGCTGGGCTTTCTTTCGGGGGCGGTATCCCTGGGGATTTTGTATCTGCCCCAGGGAATCGACGGCCGTCTCGGCGAGTTTTTCCTGGCCGCCGCCGTGTTCTTGCTGACTCCCCGCGGCCTCTGCGGGCAGATCGAGCTGCGAAAGGAGCCGGTCAGCACCTTCTCTTTTTATTTTCCCGGACGGGAGCAGGCCGCCGCCGGGCGGGTAAAAACGGTCTCTGAATCCATGGACAGGCTGGCGAGGACGTTTTCAGGTCAGGACGGGGACCAGGAGGACGAATGCGTGGTGGAGGAAGGGATTCCGACGGTTGACCGGTGGGAGCAGGAGGAGGAACCGGGAAGCCTGGTCTGGCGGGAGCGGTATGAAGAGTGCCGGGAGGCCGTGGCCGGGGGCTTTCGCGAGATGGAGCGGATCCTCTCGCGCATCTCGGAGGAGATCGAGGCCACAAAGGATGTGTCGGAGCAGTACCGGGAGCCGTTGAGACGGGAGCTTCGAAGCCGCAGGATCGTCATGGAGAGCCTGACGGTTCTGGAGCGGGAGCAGCAGCTGACGGAGATCTATTTAAAGGTCCGTGCAAAGGGAAACCGGTGCATGACGGTGCGGGAGCTTTCGGAGACGGTGAGCCGGATCGTGGAGGAGAAATTCCTTCCCGCCCCTGAAAGCAGAAGGATCGTAGCCAGGGAGCCCTGCACGGTGCGCCTTGTGAAGGCGCCCGGGTACATGATGCTCCACGGGATCGCCAGGGAATCCCGGGACGGGGAGCAGCTTTCCGGCGATAATTTCACCTTCTGCCGGCTGCCGGAGGGCAGGGTCCTGTTCGGGCTGGCCGACGGAATGGGCTCCGGGCAGTCCGCCTTCCGGGACAGCGAGACGGTGATGGAGCTGGCGGAACAGCTGATGTGCGGCGGCTTCGGCCTGGAGCAGTCTCTGCGCCTTATGAATTCGGTCCTTCTCCTCAGGGAGCAGGAGCCGCGGCCCGTCACCGTGGATCTGGCGGTGGCCGATCTCTACACGGGGGTCTGCGAGTTCGTGAAGGCGGGCGGCGTCACCACCTTCATCAAGAAGGGACGGCGGATCGAGACGATCCGGGCGGACTGCCTTCCGGCCGGGGTCTTAAGCCGCGCAAGGCCCGACAGGATGGAGATCCCCCTTTCGGACGGGGACAAGGTGTTCATGGTGACGGACGGGATTCTGGACGCCCTCCAGGGAGAGGACAAGGAGGAGACCATGCGGGAGATCCTCTTTTGCACCTCCGGGGAAAACCTCCAGGATACGGCCGACGAGATCCTGCGGTGCGCCATGGTCTCCGGAAACGGCTGCCGGGATGATATGACCGTGCTGGCGGTGGGTATGTGGAGGGCTTAGGGCATATTTGACTTTGAACATGGATTCTAGTATGATAAGCTTATGAAAGAGAGCGCGGTTCAAAGGGTATTGAAAGAGATCAGACAGGGAAGGCTTATGCAGGCAGGCGAATCGGTGCTGGCCGGAGTGTCCGGCGGCGCGGATTCCGTCTGCCTGCTTTCTGCCCTCGCGGAGCTTAAGGAGGAGCTGGGGATCCGGCTGGGGGCCGTCCACGTGAACCATGGGATCCGCGGGGCCGAGGCGGACCGGGACGAGGCCTTTGTGAAAAAGCTCTGCGGAGAGCTGGGGATTTCGTGTCTGGTATACAAAAAAGACGTTCCCGCCCTGGCGCGGGAGCGGGGGCTGTCCCTGGAGGAGGCCGGAAGGCTGGCGAGGCGGCAGTGCTTTGAGGAGGCCCTGAGGGAAACGAAGAGCCAGGCGGTGGCTGTGGCCCATAACCGGAACGACAACGCCGAGACGGTGCTTTTCAGGCTTTTCAGGGGAAGCGGCCTCATCGGCCTTTCCGGCATGAAGGCCGAAACCCTTCTTCCGGGGGGAGGAAGGCTGATCCGGCCCCTTCTTTCCGTCTCCAGAGGGGAGATCGAGGCCTGCCTCCAGGAAAAGGGCCTTTCTTTTTGCCGGGACAGCACGAACGGGGACGCCTCCTACAGCAGGAACCGGATCCGCATGGAGATCCTGCCCCGGGCGGAGCTTATTAACAGCGGAGCCGTGGATCACATCGTGCAGGCGGCAGCCATGATCGGGGAGCTTTCGGAGGCGGCCCTCGTGCAGGCGGAGGAGTGGATCAGACGCTTCTGTCTGCGGGAGCCGGGGGGCGTCAGGATTCCCTGCGGCCCCCTTATGGAGCTTTCCGAAGCCGCGGGGGCCATGGTGCTCCGGGTGCTGCTTGAGGAGGTGTCCGGAGCCTTTAAGGATCTTTCCCGCGTCCACATCCGGAGCCTGTTAAGGCTGGCGGCCAGCCAGTCTGGGCGGCGGCTTCTTCTTCCCGGCGGCATAAGGGCCTTCCGGGAGGGAGCGGATCTTGTGCTTTCCGGGCGCGCCGGAAAAGAGGCAGATAAGGAGGAGGCTGAGGTGATCCTTCAGCCGGGTGAGGAAGAAAAGGAGGCAGAGCTTTTTGGAAAACGCTTTTCTTACCGGGTATTCCGGGCCTGTCCCGGCCAAAAAATTCCGGAAAACCGGTATACGAAATGGTTTGACTATGATAAAATAAACAATAAACTTTCTCTGCGGGGAAGGCGTCCGGGCGACTGGCTCTGCGCCTACGGAGACGGCCGCCGCCAGACAGTGAAGGCCTATATGATCAACGAAAAGATACCGGCCGCGGACCGGGGAAGGATCCCCCTTCTGGCTGACGGAAGCCATATCCTGTGGGTGGCGGGCGGCCGCGTCAGCGAGGCCTTCAAGGTAAGCGGCGATACGGAGCGGATCCTGGAAGTGAAATTCAAAAGAGGAGAGAACGGATATGGAAAATAAGATTCGTGTATTGATCCCTGAGGATCAGGTTTCGGAAAAAATAAAGGAGATCGGGGCGAAGATCAGCGAGGACTACGCCGGAAAGGAAGTCCATCTGATCTGCGTGCTGAAGGGCGGCGTGTTTTTCACCTGCGAGCTGGCGAAAAGGATCACGGTGCCGGTGTCCCTGGACTTCATGTCCGTATCCAGCTACGGCTCAGGCACCCAGTCCAGCGGCGTTGTAAAGATCGTAAAGGATCTGGATGAGCCCCTGGCGGGAAAGCATGTGCTGATTGTGGAGGATATCATCGATTCGGGCCGCACCTTGAGCTATCTCATTGAGATCTTAAAGCAGAGGGGGCCGGCGGACATCAGAATCTGCACACTCCTAGACAAGCCCTCCAGAAGGGTGAAAAAAGAGGTGCAGGTGGATTACACCTGCTTCAGCATCCCCGACGAGTTCGTGGTGGGCTACGGCCTGGATTACGATCAGAAATACAGGAATCTGCCCTATATCGGCGCAGTAGAGGTATAAAGGAGGCTTTTGAATTTGCAAAGTCAGAGAAACGGGCTGGGCTTTTATCTTGCCGTCGTGGTGCTGATGGTCCTGGCCTTTGTATGGATCAGGGGCTCCCTGTTTGAGGAGGGGGGCCATCCCTGGCAGGATTTTGTGGAAGCGGTGGAGGATGACCGGGTGGCAAGCGCCAGGATCACTCCCAACAGGGAGGTTCCCGCCGGTACCGTGACCCTCATCTTCAACGACGGGAGCAGCGAAAAGACCTGGAACGTGACCGACGTGGGCGAGGTGGAGGATTACCTGGTGGAGCAGGGAATCCCCGCGACCATGGAACACATTCCCGACGATGATATGTTCTTCACCCTCGTGATGCCCATCCTGGTGGGAATGCTGATCGTGGCCATGCTGGTCATGACGATGATCAACCGTTCCATGTCCGGCGGAACGAACCAGAAGATGATGAACTTCGGGAAGAGCCGGGCCAGGCTCACCCGGGACGGCCACGGCGTCAACTTTAAGAGCGTGGCCGGTCTGGACGAGGAAAAGGAGGATCTGGCGGAGATTGTCGATTTCTTAAAAAATCCCGGAAAATATGTGAAGGTGGGCGCGAGGATCCCCAAGGGCGTGATTCTGGTGGGCCCTCCGGGAACGGGAAAGACCCTGCTTGCCAAGGCTGTGGCCGGGGAGGCGGGCGTCCCCTTTTTCAGCATTTCCGGCTCCGACTTTGTGGAGATGTTCGTGGGCGTGGGCGCGTCCCGTGTCCGCGATCTGTTTGACGACGCCAAAAGGAACGCCCCCTGCATCGTGTTCATCGACGAGATCGACGCGGTGGCCAGGCGCAGGGGCACCGGCATGGGCGGCGGCCACGACGAGCGTGAGCAGACATTAAACCAGCTTCTGGTGGAGATGGACGGCTTCGGCGTCAACGAGGGCATCATCGTCATGGCGGCCACGAACCGGGTGGATATCCTGGACCCCGCGATCCTGCGGCCGGGCCGCTTTGACAGGAAGGTGGCCGTGGGCCGTCCCGATGTGCGGGGCCGCGAGCAGATCCTGGAAGTCCACGCGAAGGATAAGCCCCTTTCGGAGGATGTGGATCTGAAAAAGATCGCCCAGACCACGGCCGGCTTTACCGGCGCCGACCTGGAGAACCTGATGAACGAGGCGGCCATTCTGGCGGCAAAGGAGAACAGGCCCTTTATTCTCCAGCAGGATATTGAGCGGTCCTTCGTAAAGGTGGGGATCGGCGCGGAGAAAAAGAGCAAGCTGATCTCCGAGAAGGATAAGCGGATCACGGCTTACCATGAGAGCGGCCACGCGATCCTGTTCCACCTGCTTCCCGACGTGGGGCCGGTCCATACGGTTTCCATCATCCCCACCGGGATCGGGGCGGCGGGCTATACCATGCCCCTTCCGGAGCAGGATGAGATGTTCAGCACAAAGGGCAGGATGCTCCAGGAGATCGTGGTGAGCCTGGGCGGGCGCATCGCTGAGGAGCTGATCTTCGACGACATCACAACGGGCGCCTCGCAGGACATCAAGCAGGCCACCGAGATCGCCAGGGATATGGTGACGAAATACGGCATGTCCGATAAGATCGGCATGATCTGCTACGGAAGCGACGACGACCAGGTGTTCATCGGCCGGGATCTGGCCCATACCAGAAGCTACGGCGAGGGCGTGGCCACCACCATCGACGACGAGGTGAAGCGGATCATCGACTCCTGCTACCAGAAGGCCAAAGGCCTTTTGCAGGAAAATATGGAGGTGCTCCACAAAAGCGCGGCCCTGCTCATGGAAAAAGAAAAGATCGGCGGGGAGGAGTTTGAGGCCCTGTTTGTGAAAAACGCATAAGGGAATTTTCGGGGTCGGCGGACCGGGGCTGTGAAAAGTGATAAAAAGCGCGGGCGAATATAAAAAAGTTTGTGCACACTTCTTCGGCGCTGTCTGCTATAATAAATAACGTAAAAACCCCCCAATACATTTTATATAGTTTTGCTACACCCCATAAGAAAAGAAATACCTTCTCCTAAAAAGGACAGCGCGAGCTGTCCTTTTTACTTTGCAGGATTTTCTTGTATAACCGCCGGTTTTGGTATAAAATGAGTAAAGAAGAAGTTAGGAGTGTTTGTATGCCCGAAATAAAAAAGCTAGACAGAAGGGCCCTTTTCAGCGACGAGACCGCTGATTACCGGATCCCGGCGGAGCCGGCGGCCGGGGAGCGGGTCCTGATCCGGTTCCGGGCGCCGAAGGAGGGCGTATCCGCGGTGTATCTGGTTCCGGGGGAGAATCAGACAGGCCTTAAAATGGCTCCCGGCGAGGAGCGCGGCCTGTTCCGCTTCTATGAGCGGGAGCTTACCCTGGGAACCGGAGCGCTTTCCTATTGCTTTCGGATAGAAGGGGAGGGGGATTCCTGCTGGTACGATAAGATCGGGTGCGCCGATCAGCCGTCCTGGCAGTACGCCTTCCGTATTATGCCCGGCTTTCAGACGCCGGACTGGGCCAAGGGCGCGGTGATCTATCAGATCTTTGTGGATCGGTTCTGCAACGGCTGCCGGGAAAACGACGTGCAGGACGGAGAGTATCTCTATGTGGACGGAAAGCCCGTCCGCCGGGTGAAGGACTGGTATCAGTATCCCGAGGCCCTGGACGTGAACAATTTTTACGGCGGCGACCTTCAGGGCGTGATGCAGAAGCTGGATTATATCAAGAGCCTGGGGGTGGACGCCATTTACTTCAACCCCTTGTTCGTGTCTCCCTCCAACCATAAGTACGACAGCCAGGATTATGATTATATCGATCCCCATTTCGGGCGGATCGTCAACGATACGGACTGGAAGGCGCAGCAGGGAATGTCCAACAGGGACGCCAGGCAGTATGTGACCAGGGTGACGGACCGGGTCAACCTGGAGGCCAGCAACGCGCTTTTTGCCGAGCTGACCGCTGCGGCCCACGAAAAGGGGATCCGGGTGATTCTGGACGGAGTGTTCAATCACTGCGGCTCCTTTAATAAATGGATGGACCGGGAGCGGATCTACGAGGGGCAGGCGGGCTACGCGCCCGGCGCCTACGTGGCGGAGGAAAGTCCTTACCACGGTTTCTTTAAATTTCACGGGGGCCAGTGGCCCTATAACAACCATTATGACGGCTGGTGGGGCTACGAGACCCTTCCCAAGCTCAATTACGAGGAGTCAAGGGAGCTTTACGATTATATCATGGGCGTGGGCCGCAAATGGGTGTCTCCGCCCTACGATGTGGACGGCTGGCGTCTCGACGTGGCGGCCGACCTGGGCCACAGCGAGGCCTTCAACCATCAGTTCTGGCGGGATTTCAGAAAGAACGTAAAGGAGACGAAGCCGGAGGCCCTGATCCTGGCGGAGCATTACGGCGACCCGGCGGCCTGGCTTGAGGGCGACCAGTGGGATACCGTCATGAACTACGACGCCTTCATGGAGCCCCTCACCTGGTTCCTCACGGGAATGGAAAAGCACAGCGACGAGAGGCGGGACGATCTCTATAATGACGGAGATCTGTTTTTCCGCACCATGCTCCATCAGATGAGCAGATTTTACACCCAGTCCCTTCAGGTGGCCATGAACGAGCTTTCCAATCACGACCATTCCCGGTTCCTGACCCGCACCAACAGGACGGTGGGCCGCACGGGAAGCATGGGGCCCGGGGCGGCGGAGCAGGGAGTCCGGAAGAGCGTCCTCAGAATGGCCGTGGTGGTGCAGATGACCTGGCCCGGCGCCCCCACCATCTATTACGGGGACGAGGCGGGGCTTTGCGGCTGGACTGATCCCGACAACAGGCGCTGCTATCCCTGGGGCCGGGAGGATCTGGAGCTCATCGAGTTCCACCGGTACATGATCGGCATCCACAAGCGGAACCAGGCCTTAAAGACCGGCTCCGTAAAGCCGCTGGCCTCCGGATACGGCCTCATCGCCTATGGGCGGTTCGCAGGGGAGAACCGGCTGGCGGTGGTTGTCAACAACAGCAGAGAGACGAAGACGGTCCGGCTCCCCGTCTGGGAGATGGGGACAGACCCCGAGGGCGTCATGGTCCGGCTGATGCTCACGGCGGATGATACTTATAACAGCGGCAGGCTGGCCTTCCCCGTAAAGGAGGGGATTCTTGAGGTGGAGCTGCCGCCCGAAAGCTCCGCGATCTTTGCGGAGCAGCCGGCGGAATAAGAAATTCGGAGAGGAGAGATCGTGGATTATGGACGGGAAGCAGCGCAGGGAGGAGATCCTTAAGCGTCTCAGGGAAGGAAAGGGCCCCGTTTCCGGAGAAAAACTGGCCGGAGAGCTGGGGGTGAGCCGCCAGGTGATCGTGCAGGACATCGCCCTTCTGCGCGCGGCCGATCATAAGATCCTCTCCACAAGCAGGGGCTATCTCGGCGGAGACGGCCCTGAGGCCGTCCGTGTCTTTCACACGAACCATACGGAGTGGGAGATCGAGGAGGAGATGAACTGTATCGTGGACTTCGGCGGCACGGTGGCGGATGTGTTCGTGAAGCACAGAAGCTACGGCGAGCTGCGGGCGCCCATCAACGTGAGCACCCGGGTGCAGGTGAAGGAGTTCGTGGAAAAGATCCGCACGGAAAACAGCGGCCCTCTTATGACAGTAACAAGCGGAGACCACTATCACACAGTGAAAGCGGCCTCCGAAAAGATTCTGGATGAAATTGGCGCGGAGCTTTTAAAGCGCGGGTTTTTGCAGCCCTAGGCTATTTGCAGAAGGTTTCGCTGACCCGCTCCAGCTCCTTTCGGATCTGGATGTGCTGGGGACAGACCTCCTCGCAGCTTCCGCATTTGATACATTCCGACGCGCGTTTCTTTCCGTGCCCGCTTACCAGCCAGTCCTCCTGATGGGCGGCGGCAGGCATGGAGCCGTAGAGCGTCAGGTAATTCATGGCGGTGAAGGAACCGGAAATACCGATCCCCTCGGGACATACCTTCGCGCAGTAATTGCAGGTGGTGCAGGGGATCAAAGGAATTTGGCTCAGGGCGTCCTGGGCTTTTTTAATGGTCTTCTTCTGGGCGTCCGTAAGACCGGAAAAGTCCTTCATGTAAGAAAGGTTATCCTTCATCTGCTCTGTGCTGCTCATGCCGGAGAGCACGGTGATGATGCCGGGAAGATCCGCGGCGAAGCGGATGGCCCAGGAGGCCACGGAGGAATCCGGCTCGGCGTCCTTCAGGATATCCACCACGGACTGGGGCGGCGTGGCCAGCATTCCGCCCTTCACGGGCTCCATGATGATCACCGGCTTTCCGTGCTTCCTGGCCACCTCGTAGCAGGCCCTTGACTGCACGGCCGGGTTCTCCCAGTCGGCATAGTTGATTTGGAGCTGTACAAATTCCATCTCCGGATGGGCGGTGAGGATCGCGTCCAGCTCCTCCGGTGTGGCGTGGAAGGAAAAGCCGACGTGCCTGATGAGACCGGCCTCCTTCTTTTCCCGGACGAAGCTCCACATATCGAAGTCCTCAAAGAACTTTGTGCGGTGCTCCCCCAGGTTGTGCAGCAGGTAAAAGTCAAAATAACCGGCGCCGGTCTGCTTTAAGGACGTATCGAACTGGCTTACGGCGTCCTCCCTGGTCTTGCAGTTGATCCACGCGGCGTTCTTGGTGGCAAGCTGAAAGCGTTCCCTGGGGTAGCGCTCCACCAGGGCCTGACGGATGGCGTCCTCGCTTCCGGCGTAGGCCCAGGCCGTGTCAAAGTAGGTGAAGCCTGCCGCCATGAACAGATCCACCATCTCCTTGGTCTGCTCAATGTCGATAACCCCGTCCTTCTGGGGAAGGCGCATCAGGCCGAACCCCAGCTTCTTGATTTCTTCTCCCAAATACGGCATAAAAACCTCCTGAAAAAAATAATGCAGATGCCATTGGTGACATCTACATTATATCATAATTGTCAATTATTTGATTCCGGCTCCCGGTATTCTTCGGGGAGCATTTCCAGGATCCGCTGCCTTGTGTAGGCGCCCAGGAACTTTTTCTGCTCCTTTTCCAGGGAGCTTATGATGATGGGCTCGCCGAAGGTGACGGTCACCCGCGATTTTTTCACCCAGGGGATATGGCTTTCAAAGATCTCCGCCGTGCCGGTGATGGCCACCGGGATAATGGGACAGCCGCTCTTTTCGGCGATCTTCATGCTGCCCTCTTTGAATTCCAGCATGCCCTTCCCCTTGTTCCTGGTGCCCTCGGGGCAGATCCAGATGCTGATGCCGTGCTTTACGTGGTCGATTCCGGTGAGGATGGTCTTAAGGCCCTCCTTGATGTTTTCCCGGTCCAGGAAAAGGCAGTGGATGTTTTTCATCCAGTGGCTCAGAAGCCAGATCCGCTTCAGCTCCTTTTTGGCCACGAAGCCGGCCTGCCCTTTGATGAGCTGATAGCCCACCACAATGTCGAAATAGCTCCTGTGGTTGCTGACGTAGAGGACGGCCCTGTCGTCGGGAATGTTTTCCCGCCCCTTCACCTCAAGGGTGGAGCCGGTGAGCCAGAAAATAAAGCGGAAGGCGTGCTGCACCAGCCAGAGGGAGCTTTTCGCCTTTGCCTCGGGATTGAATTTTCCGATGATCCATTCCACAACCAGGGCGGGAGAGAACACCACCAGGTAGAGGACAAGGAAGATCGCGATCAGGATCAGTCTTATCATGGGCCCTCCTTATCTTCCCTGGGAATGGGTCATGGTGTCCACGGCCTCCAGAAGCTCGTTCTTCATGGCGTGGAGCTTTGAGGAGAGATCGATGTGGGCCCTGTGGGGATTGGTGAGGCGCTTCGCCTCGTCCCAGAGGGTGTCCAGCTCTTTAAAGCAGTAATCCCGGATCTCCATGACGGAGGGGGACTGGTAGACGCATCGGCCCTTGTCGAAGATCTGCACGGGAAGCTCCCGGATCACATAGGTGTGGGGGGCCAGGCGGGTCTTTTTCCAGGTGTCGATGGGGTCAAAGAGCAGAAGCGGCTGGCTTTCGGAGTATTCCTCGTCGGTGAGGGCGATCAGGTCGGCGATCATCTTCCCCGTATCGGCCCCGTAAATCCGGTAGACCGTCTTGTTTCCGGGGTTCGTGACCTTCTCCGTGTTTTCCGAGAGCTTGATCTTGGGAATGAAGGTTCCCGTTGCCTCGTCCTTTAAGGCCACCAGTTTGTAGACGCCGCCGAAGGCGGGGCAGTCGCTGCTGGTGATCATCCTGGTGCCCACGCCCCAGGAATTGATGGCCGCGCCCTGGGTCTTTAAGCTGGCGATCAGGTCCTCGTCCAGGTCGCTGGAGGCGGAGATCACCGCGTCGGTGAAGCCGGCCTCGTCCAGCATGGCCTTGGCCTTCTTGGAAAGGTAGGCCAGGTCGCCGCTGTCTAAGCGGATGCCGTAGCCCTTATGAAGGTTTCCTGCGGCCCGGAGCTCTTTGAACACCGTGATGGCGTTGGGCACGCCGGAGCGGAGGGTATCGTAAGTATCCACCAGCAGGATGCAGGAGGTGGGGTAGAGCCTCGCGTAGGTGCGGAAGGCCGTCAGCTCGTCGGGGAAGCTCATGATCCAGCTGTGGGCGTGGGTGCCCTTCACAGGCACGTCAAACATCTGTCCCGCCAGCACGTTTGAGGTGCCGATGCAGCCGCCGATCATGGCGGCCCTTGCCCCGTAGATACCGGCGTCAGGCCCCTGGGCGCGGCGCAGCCCGAACTCCATGATGCCGTCGCCCCTGGCGGCGTGAACCACCCGGGAGGTCTTTGTGGCGATCAGGCACTGGTGGTTTATGATGTTTAAAATGGCGGTCTCCACCAGCTGGGCTTCCATGATGGGGGCGATCACCTTGACGATGGGCTCCCTGGGGAAGATCACGGTCCCCTCGGGGATGGCGTAAATATCTCCGGAGAACCGGAAGTTCCTTAAGTAATCCAGGAAATCCTCATCAAAGAGGCCGGTGCTCTTAAGATAGGCGATCTCCTCGTCTCCGAAGTGAAGATCCTTTACATATTCAATGACCTGCTCAAGGCCGGCCATGATCGCAAATCCGTTTCCGCTGGGGTTGGTGCGGTAGAATACGTCAAAGACGGCGGTCTGGTTATTGCCCTCCTTGAAGTAGCCCTGCATCATGGTCAGCTCGTATAAATCTGTCATCAGTGTCAGATTTCTAACACTCATAATGTCTCCTTTCGCCGGGAAAGGCCCGGAATCCCTTTATTCCTACATTATAGCATGATTTTATAGGGAGACAAGCTATAATTTAAAATCATTAAGACGGTTTTTTATATAACGCAAAATTATAACAGAAATTCCATACTCGTATGGCCGGCGGCCGGAAAATCCGTTGTACTGCTTGAAAAACAAGGCAAAATAAGATAGTATTAAAATTAACGGATTGGGGAAGGAGAGAAATCGCATGGAATATCAGATCGCAGTGATCCCCGGCGACGGAATCGGGCCGGAGATCGTAACAGAGGCCATGAAGATCCTCGACAGGGTCGGGGAGGTTTACGGCCACACCTTTATATATAAGAAGCTTCTCATGGGCGGCGCGTCCATCGACGAATACGGCGTGCCCCTTACGGACGAGACCCTGGCGGCGGCGAAAAGCAGCGACTCGGTGCTTTTAGGCGCCGTGGGCGGCAATGTGGGAACCTCCAGATGGTATCAGGGGCCTCCGGAAACCAGGCCCGAGGCCGGGCTTCTGGGAATCCGCAAAGGGCTGGAGCTCTTCGCGAATATCCGTCCCGCCTGGCTTTATAAGGAGCTTGCCGACGCCTGCCCCTTAAAAAAAGAGATCATAGGCGAGGACGGCTTCGACATGGTGATCATGCGGGAGCTGACCGGCGGCCTTTACTTCGGGGAACGCCATACCACGGTGGAGAACGGGGTGAGAAAGGCTGTGGACACCCTGGTCTATGATGAGAACGAGATCCGCCGCATCGCGGTGAAGGCCTTTGAGATCGCGGGAAAGCGGGGGAAGAAGGTCACCAGTGTGGATAAGGCCAATGTGCTGGATTCCTCAAGGCTCTGGAGGGCCGTGGTGGATGAGACGGCGAAGGCTTATCCCGACATTCAGGTGGAGCACATGCTGGTGGATAACGCGGCCATGCAGCTTGTGATGAATCCGGGACAATTCGACGTGGTGCTCACGGAGAATATGTTCGGCGATATTTTATCCGACGAGGCCAGCGAGATCACCGGCTCCATCGGTATGCTCCCCTCGGCCAGCCTGGGAAAGACAAAGCTGGGGCTTTACGAGCCCAGCCACGGCTCCGCGCCCGACATCGCGGGAAAGGATCTGGCAAACCCCATCGCCACGATTCTTTCGGCGGCCATGATGCTTCGGTACTCCTTTGATCTGGACAGGGAGGCCGACGCGGTGGAGGCGGCGGTGCAGCAGGCCCTCACCGACGGCTACAGGACGGGAGATATTTACTCCGAGGGCTGCAAAAAGGTTGGAACAAGAGAAATGGGCTCCGTGATCGCGGGCTATATCAAATAAGGAAGGGCAGGGTTGGACCGATGAAAAGTGACGCAGTGAAAAAGGGGATGCAGCAGGCTCCCCACAGATCCTTGTTCAACGCGCTGGGCTTCACCCAGGAGGAAATGGAAAAGCCTCTGGTGGGGATCGTCAGCTCTTATAACGAAATCGTACCGGGCCACATGAATCTGGATAAGATTGTGGAGGCGGTGAAGCAGGGCGTGGCCATGGCGGGCGGCGTTCCCGTGGTATTCCCGGCCATTGCCGTGTGCGACGGCATCGCCATGGGCCATGTGGGAATGAAGTATTCTCTGGTGACCAGGGATCTGATCGCCGACTCCACAGAGTGCATGGCCATCGCCCACCAGTTTGACGCCCTGGTGATGGTGCCCAACTGCGACAAGAACGTGCCGGGGCTTCTGATGGCGGCGGCAAGGGTCAATGTACCCACGGTCTTTGTGAGCGGCGGCCCCATGCTGGCCGGTCACGTGAACGGAAAGAAGCGGAGCCTTTCCAGCATGTTCGAGGCGGTGGGCGCTTACAGCGCGGGAACCATGACCGAGGACGAGGTGCGGGAATTTGAGCAGAAGGTCTGTCCCACCTGCGGCTCCTGCTCCGGCATGTATACGGCCAACAGCATGAACTGCCTGACCGAGGCGCTGGGCATGGGCCTTCCCGGAAACGGCACCATCCCCGCCGTGTATTCCGACAGGCTCCGGCTGGCAAAGCACGCCGGAATGCAGGTCATGGAGCTTTTAAAGAAGAATATCCGTCCCAGGGATATTATGACGGAAAAGGCGTTCTTAAACGCCCTCACCGTGGATATGGCCCTGGGCTGCAGCACCAACAGCATGCTCCATCTTCCGGCCATCGCCCATGAGGCGGGCGTGGAACTGAATGTGGACATTGCCAACGAGATCAGCAAGAAAACGCCGAACCTGTGCCACCTGGCGCCGGCAGGCCCCACCTATATCGAGGATCTCAACGAGGCCGGCGGCGTCTACGCGGTGATGAACGAGCTGACGAAGAAGGGCCTTCTCTATACGGATCTGATCACGGTGACCGGAAAGACGGTGGGCGAGAATATCGCGGGCCACGAGATCCTGAATAAAGAGGTGATCCGTCCCCTCGACAACCCTTACAGCCAGACCGGCGGCCTCGCGATCCTAAAGGGCAACATCGCCCCTGATTCCGCCGTGGTAAAGCGCTCCGCGGTGGTTCCGGAAATGATGCGGCACGAGGGCCCCGCCAGGGTCTTCGACTGTGAGGAGGACGCCATCGCCGCCATCAAGGGCGGAAAGATCGTGGCGGGCGACGTGGTGGTAATCCGCTACGAGGGCCCCAAGGGAGGCCCCGGCATGAGGGAGATGTTAAATCCCACCTCTGCCATCGCAGGCATGGGACTGGGCTCCAGCGTAGCCCTGATCACCGACGGACGGTTTTCCGGCGCTTCCAGAGGCGCCTCCATCGGCCATGTGTCGCCTGAGGCCGCCGTGGGCGGGCCTATCGCCCTGATTGAGGAGGGCGACATCATCCAGATCGACATCGACGCCTGCACGCTGAACGTGAAGGTCTCCGACGAGGAGCTGGCGGCAAGGCGGGCAAAATGGCAGCCCAGGGAGCCGAAGATCACCACGGGGTACTTAAAGAGGTACGCCAGCATGGTGACCTCCGGGAACAGGGGCGCGGTCCTTGAGATCAGGGAATAGGAGGAAAGATATGAAGCTTACAGGTGCAGAGATCGTTGTGGAATGTCTGAAGGAGCAGGGCGTGGATACCGTATTCGGGTATCCGGGCGGCGCCATTCTGAACATTTACGACGCCTTATATAAACATTCAGATGAGATCACTCATATTCTCACGTCCCATGAGCAGGGCGCGGCCCACGCGGCCGACGGCTACGCCAGGGCCACGGGAAGGGTGGGGGTATGCCTGGCCACCTCGGGCCCCGGCGCCACAAACCTGGTGACCGGAATCGCCACGGCCCAGATGGATTCCGTTCCCATTGTGGCCATCACCTCCAACGTGGCGGTGGGCCTTCTGGGGCGGGACAGCTTTCAGGAGGTGGACATCGCCGGAGTGGTGATGCCTGTCACAAAGCACAGCTTTATTGTCAAGAACGTGTCGGAGCTGGCCGAGACCATGAGGCGGGCCTTCCGGATCGCCGCCGAGGGCCGTCCCGGCCCGGTGCTGGTGGATATCACAAAGGACGCCACCGCTGAGGAGGCCGATTACATCCCCGTAAGGCCGGCCCCCGTCCTTCCCAAGGTAAACACCATCAAGGAGGACGACATTGAACGGGCTCTGGGCTTTATCGAAAAGGCGAAGCGGCCCTATATCCTGGTGGGCGGCGGAGTCAACATCTCCGGCGCCTCCGAGGAGCTTAAGGAGTTTGTGGAAAAGGTGGACGCGCCTGTGGCGGATACGCTGATGGGCAAGGGCGCCTTTCCGGGCGAGCATCCCCGCTATACGGGAATGGTGGGCATGCACGGCACAAAGACCTCGAATCTGGGAATCACCCGCTGCGACCTTCTGATCGCCATCGGCGCCAGGTTCAGCGACCGGGTGACGGGGAACACGAAAATGTTCGCCAGGGACGCGAAG
This sequence comes from uncultured Lachnospiraceae bacterium, assembly GCA_944375845.1. GTDB lineage: Bacteria > Bacillota > Clostridia > Lachnospirales > Lachnospiraceae > Lientehia. The sequence continues at coordinate 12,430 of CALWAW010000082.1, read as the reverse complement.
ATCCTTCATATCGATGTGGACGCCGCCGAGGTCAACAAGAATATCTCCAGCGACGCTTCCATCGTGGGCGACGCGAAGGCGGTCCTCAGGATCCTCAACGAGAGGCTCACAAAGAAGAATCACGGCGAATGGGTGGCCGAGGTGGAGGCCATGAAGGAAAAATATCCTCTGGCCTACGACGAATCCGGCCTCACAGGCCCCTATGTGATCGAGACTCTCTACAAGCTGACCCGGGGAGACGCCATTGTCACCACCGACGTGGGACAGCACCAGATGTGGGCGGCTCAGTTCTACAAATACAAGGCTCCCCGCAGGTTCCTGACCTCCGGCGGCCTGGGCACCATGGGCTACGGCCTGGGAGCCTCCATCGGGGCGAAGCTGGGAAAGCCGGATATGCCGGTGTTCAATATCGCTGGCGACGGCTGCTTCCGCATGAACATGAACGAGCTGGCCACCGCCTCCCGCTACAATGTGCCCGTGGTGGATATCATCATCAACAATCACGTGCTGGGCATGGTCCGCCAGTGGCAGACCCTGTTCTACGGCGGCCGTTATTCGGCCACGGTGCTCCAGGATAAGGTGGACTTCGTAAAGGTGGCGGAGGCCCTGGGCTGCAAGGGGATCCGGGTCACAAAGAAGGAAGAGGTGGAGCCGGCCATCCGCGAGGCCATGGCGGCCGGAGGCCCTGTGGTGATCGACGTCCAGGTGGACTGCGACGACAAGGTATTCCCCATGGTGGCGCCGGGAGCGGCCATCTCAGACGCCTTCTCCCAGGAGGATCTGGAGGAGAAACAGTAAAAAATCAGGACGGGCAGGCGGCTGCCCGTCCTTTTTGGGCCTGTGGGACTTTACAGACCTTTCCACTTTGTATTATACTTAATAAGCACAGCTCAGACAGATAGGAGGATGAAGCGATGAGCAGAGTATATAATTTTTCGGCCGGTCCGGCGGTGCTTCCGGAGGAGGTGCTGCGCGAGGCGGCAGACGAAATGCTTGATTACCGGGGAACGGGAATGTCAGTGATGGAGATGAGCCACCGTTCCGCCGCCTTTGACAGGATCATCAAAGAGGCGGAGCAGGATCTTCGCGATCTGATGGGGATTCCTTCCAATTATAAGGTGCTGTTTTTGCAGGGCGGCGCCCATCTTCAGTTCGCCATGATTCCCATGAACCTGATGAGGCACGGCACGGCGGATTATATCGTTACCGGGCACTGGGCCGAGAGGGCCTGGAAGGAGGCGGCCAGATACGGAAAGGCCAACTGCATCGCCTCAAGCAAGGACGAAAACTACAGCTATATCCCGGACTGCTCGGATCTTCCCATAAGCCCCGATGCGGATTACGTTTATATCTGTCAGAATAATACCATTTACGGCACCCAGTTCCATACGCTTCCCGACACGAAGGGGAAGGATCTGGTGGCCGACGTATCCTCCTGCTTTTTGTCCGAGCCTGTCGACGTTGAGAAATACGCCCTGATCTATGGCGGCGCCCAGAAGAACATCGGCCCCGCCGGCGTGGTCATCGCCGTCATCCGGGAGGATCTGATCACCGACGAGGTGTATCCGGGAACTCCAACCATGTTGAAATACAAGACCCATGCGGATAAGGATTCCCTGTACAATACGCCGCCCGCCTACGGGATCTATGTGTGCGGAAAGGTGTTCAAGTGGTTAAAGAGGCAGGGCGGCCTGGCAGAGATTGAAAAGAGGAACCACAAAAAGGCGGCGCTTCTTTACGGTTATCTGGATCAGAGCCACCTGTTCATCCCCACGGCCAGAAAGGATTCCCGTTCTTATATGAACGTGGACTTCATCACCGGGAACGCGGACCTTGACGCGAAATTCGTGAAGGAGGCGGAGGCCGCGGGCCTTTCGGGCCTTAAGGGCCACAGAAGCGTGGGCGGCATGAGGGCCAGCATTTACAACGCCATGAGCCTGGAGGGCGTGGAGGCTCTCGTGGCCTTTATGAAGGACTTTGAAGAGAAGAACAGCTAGGCGGAGGAGAGTACAATGAAAATATGCTGCATGAACCCCATTTCAAAAAAGGGGCTTAAGCTTTTGACGGACCGTTATGAGCTTACGGAGAACTTGAACGAGGCGGACGCCGTCCTGGTGCGCAGCGCCAATATGCACGACGTGGAGCTCCCCGACGGGCTCGAGGCCATTGCCAGGGCAGGGGCCGGCGTCAACAACATCCCCCTGGAGAAATGTACGGAAAAGGGGATCGTGGTGTTCAATACGCCCGGCGCCAACGCCAACGGCGTGAAGGAGCTGGTGCTGGCGGGCATGCTGATGGCGGCCAGGGACATTTACGGAGGCATCTCCTGGGTCAAGGAGAATAAGGAGGACGCCAACATCAGCAAGGATATGGAAAAGAGCAAAAAGCTCTTCGCCGGGACCGAGATCAAGGGCAAGCGCCTGGGGATCATCGGCCTGGGAGCCATCGGCGCCCAGGTGGCCAACATGGCCTCCGATCTGGGAATGAAGGTCTATGGCTACGATCCCTTCATCTCCGTGAACGGGGCCTGGAGGCTTTCTCCCTTTGTCAAGCATGTGACGGATATTGACGAGATCTATAAGAAGTGCGATTATATCACCCTGCACGTGCCCCTTCTGGACAGCACCAGGGGAATGATCGGAAGGGACGCCCTGGCGAAGATGAAGGACGGCGTCGTGATCTTAAATTACGCCAGGGATCTTCTGGTGGACGACGACGCCATGCTGGAAGCCCTGGAAAACGGGAAGGTCCACAGGTATATGACCGATTTCCCCAATCCCAAGGTGACCCACATGCCCGGCGTCGTGGCAACGCCTCACCTGGGAGCCTCCACGGCGGAATCAGAGGACAACTGCGCTGAAATGGCGGTGGGGGAGCTGATGACCTATCTGGAGACCGGCTCCATCAAGAATTCCGTCAACTATCCCACCTGCGAGATGCCTCCCTGCCGCGGAGTCTGCCGCCTGTGCGTATTCAATGTGAATAAGCCCAACATGATCGGGCAGTTTGCCTCCGTTCTGGCGGAGGAGGGGATCAACATCCCCGATATGCAGAATAAGAGCAGGGGCGAGGTGGCCTATACCATTATGGACGCCGATCAGGACGTGCCTAAACGGGTGGTGGACCGCCTGATGCAGATCGACGGGGTCTATAAGGTCCGCGTCATCAAGGCGGAATAAGGAGCGGAAGATGGCCATTGTAAAACCTTTTTTATGTGTCAGGCCCCGGCCGGACATCGCCGCCCGCGTGGCGGCCCTTCCTTACGACGTATACAGCAGGGAGGAGGCGAAGCGCGAGGTGGAGCGGGAGCCTCTGTCCTTTCTGCGGATTGACCGGGCTGAGACCCAGTTTCCTGACAGCGTGGATACATACGCGGACTGCGTTTACGAGAAGGCCGGGGAGCTGCTCCAGGGCATGATGGAGGACGGAAGCCTGCTCACGGAGCCGGTTCCCTGCTACTACGTCTATGAGCTTGCCATGGAGGGCCGCTCCCAGACGGGGATCGCCGCCTGCGCTTCCGTGGACGACTATCTTTCCGGCGTCATCAGGAAGCATGAAAATACCAGGGCAGATAAGGAGGAGGACCGGGTACGCCATGTGGACGCCTGCAGCGCCCAGACAGGCCCCATTTTCCTCGCTTACCGGGCCAGGGCGGATATCCGGGCCATCACGGAGCAGGCGAAGGAGGGGGCGCCCCTCTATGATTTTACCGCTCCCGACGGCGTCCGCCACAGGGTATGGCGGATCGGCGGGGCGGACCAGGTGAAGGCCCTTGAGGAGGCCTTCTCGCCGATCCCCGTTCTCTATATCGCCGATGGCCATCACCGCGCCGCCTCTGCGGTGAGGGTGAGCCTTAAGCGCCGGGAGGAAAACCCCGGCTGGCGGGGAGACGAGCCCTTTAATTTCTTCTTATCGGTGCTCTTTCCCGGCGACGAGCTTCAGATCATGGATTACAACAGGGCGGTGGCGGACCTCAACGGGCTGACAAAGGAAGAATTTCTGGAACAGGTGTCCGGCAGGTTTACGGTGACGGAGGCGGGAAGCCAGGCCGTCCGCCCCGAAAAAAAGGGCGTGTTCGGCATGTATCTGGACGGCCTTTGGTACCGGCTGGAGACAAAAAGGCGCCCTTCAGGGGATCCGGTGGAGGATCTGGACGTGTCGGTGCTCCAGGACACCCTGCTGGGGCCGGTTCTTGGGATCGAGGATCCGCGGACCGATAAAAGGATTGCCTTTATCGGCGGGATCCGGGGCCTTTCGGAGCTGGAGAGGCGATGCGGAAACGATATGCGGGCGGCCTTCTCCATGTATCCCACCTCCATTGAGGAGCTGTTCCGGGTGGCGGACGAGGCAAGGCTGATGCCGCCGAAGTCCACCTGGTTTGAGCCGAAGCTTCGCAGCGGGCTTTTTATTCATACTATCTAGGCAGAGGGCGGAAGACCGCCTTTCAGGGGCCGCCCGCGCGGCCCCTGTTTTTTGGACAGTCAGGAGAGACGGCATGAAAGAGCAATGGATGGTTTACGGGAAGAAGGCAGATTTTAAAGAGATCGGGAAACGGTTCGGCATTGACCAGGTGACCGCCCGTATCATGCGGAACCGGGGCGTTGAGGGGGACGCCGCCATGGAGCAGTACCTTCACGGGAGCCTGAAAGACTGCCCTTCCCCTTCCTTATTAAAAGACATGGATCAGACCGTGGAGATCCTTGTGAAAAAGCTCCGGGAGGGAAAACGGATCCGGGTCATCGGCGATTATGATATCGACGGCGTCTGCGCCTCTTACATTCTGGTAAAGGCCTTAAGGAGGGCAGGCGGGAGGGTGGACTCTGACATCCCCGACAGGATCCGGGACGGGTACGGGATCAACATCCATATCATCGAGCGGGCGGCGGCGGAGGGCGTCGATACGCTCCTGACCTGCGACAACGGGATCGCCGCCAGGGAACAGACCAGGTACGCCCGGGAAAAGGGAATGACGGTGCTGATCACAGATCACCACGAGGTGCCCTTCGAGGACGAAGAGGACGGGACGGGGGCGCCGGTCCGGAGAGAGCTTCTGCCGGAGGCGGACGCGGTGGTGAATCCCCACCGGAAGGACTGCCCCTATCCCTTCAAGGAGCTTTGCGGCGCCGCCGTGGCCTTCAAGGCCGCCCAGGCTCTCTATGAGAGGCTGGGGATCCCGCGGGAGGAGCTCTCCCCCTTTGTGGAGGCGGCGGGCCTGGCCACGGTGGGAGATGTGATGCCCCTTCGGGGAGAAAACAGGATCCTGGTGAAGGAGGCCCTGGCCAGAATGCGCGCGTCCCGGATACCGGGCCTCAAGGCCCTCATGGAGGTGTGCGGCCTGAAGCCGGAGCAGGTGGGGAGCTATCATCTGGGCTTTGTGCTGGGGCCCTGCCTCAACGCAGGCGGGCGTCTTGACACGGCGAAGAAGTCCCTGGCCCTCATGCTGGCGGAAGAGGGGGACGAGGCCTTAGAGGCTGCCTGGGAGCTTAAGGCCCTCAACGACAGGCGCAAGGACATGACCGCGAAAAATGTGGACGACGCCATATATTATATAGAAGAAACAGGTATCAAAAAGGACGACGTCTATGTGGTTTTCCTTCCGGAATGTCACGAAAGCCTGGCGGGAATCGTGGCCGGAAGGATCCGGGAACGGTATCAGCATCCGGTCTTTGTGATCACCAGGGCCGAGAAGGGACTTAAGGGCTCCGGCCGCAGCATCCCCGCTTATCCCATGTACGAACGGCTCTGCGCCTGCGGCGAATACCTGACGGCCTTTGGGGGACACCCCATGGCGGCGGGGCTTTCCCTGGCGGAAGAAAATCTCGAGCCCTTCCGGCGGGCGCTCAACGAAAGCAGCGGCCTTACGGAGCCGGATTTCGCGAAGCGCCTCTGGATCGACGTCCCCATGCCCTTTTCCTATGTGACGGAGGGGCTGGTGAGGGAGCTTTCCCTGCTGGAGCCCTTTGGAAACGGGAACGAAAAACCCCTTTTCGCGCAGAAAGGGCTGACGGTTTTGAAAAAGAATTTAATAGGAAAGAACAGGAATGTGCTGAAGCTCCTTCTGGCGGACGCCTCCGGGCTTTCAGTCCAGGGAATCCTGTTCGGGGAGGCGGAGGAGGCCGACCGGAGGCTTTCGGCGGGCGACAGGATCAGCGCCGCCTATTATCCCGACATCAACGAGTACATGGGGAAAAAAAGCCTTCAGATGGTAATCCAGAGCTTTCAGAAAGAGGAGTAAAGCGTTATAATAGAAGCGGCGGGCGAAAGGCCCGGGGAAACGGAGGAGAAAAAACATGAAAAAATTAGAGGAATATGTGAGAAGTATTCCGGACTTTCCGGAGCCGGGGATCATTTTCCGGGATATCACGTCGCTCCTTCAGGATGCAGACGGCCTTCATCAGACCATTGACATGCTCGGCGACACGCTGAAGGATGTGGACTTTGACGTGGTGGTGGGGCCGGAATCCAGAGGCTTTATCTTCGGCGTGCCGGTGGCCTATAATTTCCACAAGGCCTTTGTGCCCATCCGCAAAAAGGGAAAGCTTCCCTGCGAGACCGTGGAGGTGGAATATGACCTGGAGTATGGCAGCTCCGTGCTGGAAATGCACAAGGACGCCATCAAGCCGGGGCAGAAGGTGGTGATCGTGGACGACCTGATCGCCACGGGAGGAACCACGGAGGCCATTGTAAAGCTGGTGGAAAGCCTGGGCGGCCAGGTGGTAAAAATCTGCTTTGTGATGGAGCTGGCAGGGCTCAAGGGCAGGGAAAAGCTGAAGAATTACAATGTGGATAGCTTAATTTGTTACGAAGGAAAATAATTTGTCGAAAAAGAAATAAAAAAGTTTCTTTTTCTGGAATACGGGTGCATATATGAGAATAGAAAGCAGTAAAAGCAGCCAGATCCGCCATGTGGCGGCCCTTCAAAAAAAGGCCAGATACAGAAAGGAAGAGAAGGCCTTCGTGGTGGAGGGCATCAAGATGGTAGAGGAGGCTCCGCCTGAAAAGATCCGGGCAGTATACGCCTCGGATTCCTTTCTGGAAAGGGGAGGCGCCCGCAGCCTTGCGGGGATCCCTTATACGGAGGTATCGGACGCCGCCTTTAAGGCTATGTCGGATACGCAGACTCCCCAGGGAGTATTGGCGGTGGTGGACGCCATGGAATGGGATCCCGAGGAGCTTCTGGGAGGGGAGGCCCCCCTTCTGATTCTTCTTGAAGGGCTCCAGGATCCGGGAAATCTGGGAACCATCCTGCGGGCCGGAGAGGGAGCGGGGGTGACCGGGGTGATTATGAGCCGGGATACGGTGGACATCTATAATCCCAAGGTGATCCGCTCCACCATGGGCTCCGTCTACAGAGTGCCGTTTATGGTATCGGAGGATCTGAGGGAGACCCTGGCCCAGTGCAGAAGGAGAGGGATCGTCTCTTTTGCCGCCCATCTTTCGGGCACCTCCGACTATGACAGAAGGGATTACCGGGGCCCGTCGGCCTTCCTCATCGGAAATGAGGCGGCGGGGCTCAGCGAGGAGCTGTCGGAGGCGGCCGACGCGCGGGTGAAAATTCCCATGAAGGGCTCTGTGGAGTCCTTAAATGCGGCGGTTGCCGCCTCCGTTTTTCTGTACGAAGCGGCCAGGCAGAGAAGGCTTTAAGGAGCAAAATGCCCCCGGCCCCGTTTCCACATGATGTTGTGGAGGCGGGACCGGGGGTATTCTATATGTGGTGTAAAATGTAACAATTTTGGAACATTTAAAATAAGATAAAACCTGTCAAAAAGTGTCAAATGAAGAAAAAGAGATGGAAGTGGTAGATGGGACACGAAAAAGACGCAAAAAAACAAGTGAAGTGGGAAAGGGTTGACAAATTCCGGAAGAGGTGTTATTATGGCGGCGTAACAAAGTTGTAACAATTCGCGGCAGGGGTCCCGCCGGGACGCCTTGCGCAGACAGAATTGCTGCGACAGGACACAAGGAGGTATACAATGTTGACCAGAAAAAAAAGCGTTGTTTCGTGCTTTGTCATCGGCGCATTGCTTTGTACTCTGATCCCCGGCGGCGACGCCTACGGAAGAAGTGCTGAAACTGCTTCCCATCTGGAGCTTGCGGCAGGGGTACAGGACATCAGGAAGGCCTCACCGGAAGAGAATACAGAAAAATATACAGAGGACAGCAATGTTGTTCCCACGACGGCGGCGGCGCGCATCGCGGCTTCATCCACCACCGGCGGCGCGGCCGGCTTCACAGCGTCGGCCCTGGAGCAGGCCGGGAAGGAGACTGCCCTGGCTGTTGAGGCAGGGGTGATCCCCGAGGCGGCCGAGGCAGCGCAGCAGGCGGACGAGATCGCGCCTGAGCTTGAGAACAAGGTGCTTACCACTGTGGACACTTACCAGAATGTCCGTCAGGAGCCCTCAGAGGACGCCGAGGTTGTGGGCCGTTTATACGAGGGCAGCGCAGGAGAAATCCTGGAAAACGGCGACGGCTGGACGAAAATCAGCTCCGGCGGCGTCGAGGGCTGGGTGCACAACGACTACGTGGTATCCGGCGAGGAGGCGCAGGATTTCGCTGAAGAGTCCCTGGAGCAGGTGGCGGTTGTCACCGACGAGGGCGTGCGTGTCCGCGCAGGCGCTTCCATCGATTCTACCTGGATCGGCGTGGTGAACGCCGACGAGGTGTACGAGATCGTGCCTGAGGAGTCAGAGGAGGCCGCGGCCGATGAGGCTGAGACCGCCGCGCAGGCAGAGGAGCCCGAGGCTTCCGGGGAGGCTGAACCTTCCGACGGGGAAGCCGGCGAGGACCTGGAATGGGTCCGGATCCTTTATGACGAGGATCAGGAGGGCTATGTGTGCGCCGATTATGTGACCACAGAGTTTGAGCTGGGCGAGGCCCGGTCCATGGAAGAGATCCGCGCGGAAGAGGAGGCTCGGGCCGAGGCCGAGCGCGAGGCTTCGCGCAGGGCAGAAGAGGCAGAAGCGTCCTACGACGATGAGGATGATGAGCCCGCCGTTTCGGCGTCGGCGTCCGATTCAGGCTGGGTATCCCTGGGTGAGTTTAAAATCACCTCTTACTGCGGCGGCGCCTGCTGCAACGGAAAGTGGGCGGGCACCACGGCCACCGGCGCAAGCCCCAAGGAGGGCCGCACCATCGCGGTGGCTCCCTGGGTGATTCCCTACGGCTCAGAGGTTATGATCGAGGGACTCGGCGTGTTCGTAGCTGAGGATACAGGCGGCTTTGCCAACAGAAATGCCCACCAGATCGACCTGTTCGTTGCAGACCATGACAGGGCAAACAGCTGGGGCGTTCAGTATCATCAGGTTTATATCCGGAAATAATCGCAGAAGATCAAAAAGGGCGGAGCGCGGGCTCCGTCCTTTTTTGCGGCGCGGGACGGCCGGAAATCCCTTGTCAGGGCGGGAAAAATGGGATATAATAACCAGAGGCTATAACGGCGAAGGAACGAGTATGGAGGATATACGGGCATGAAGATCATGGACAGTTTAAAGGGACGAAGCTTTCTGACGCTTAAGGATTTTACTCCGGAGGAGATCCGCAATTTCCTGGATCTGGCCGCGGACCTTAAGGCGAAGAAAAAGCAGGGCGTTACGGGAAAGAGCCTGAAGGGAAAGAATATCGCGCTGATTTTTGAGAAGCCTTCCACCAGGACCCGCTGCGCGTTCACGGTGGCAGCCAACGACGAGGGCGGCTTCCCCACCTATCTGGGAAAGGACGAGATCCAGCTTGGAAAAAAAGAGAGCGTTGAGGATACGGCCCGCGTTCTCGGCAGAATGTTCGACGGCATCGAATTCAGGGGCTTTTCCCACGCCCATGTGGAGATCCTGGCAAGGGATTCCGGCGTGGTGGTCTGGAACGGCCTTACGGACGAATACCATCCCACCCAGGTCCTGGCGGATCTTCTCACCATGGAGGAGCAGTTCGGCCGCCTGAAGGGCCTGAATTTTGTGTTTATCGGCGACGGCCGCAATAATATGGCCAACAGCCTTATGATCGGCTGCGGGAAAATGGGCGTAAACTGCACCATCATCGCGCCTGAGGCTTTGTGGCCCGAGGAAGAGCTGGTAAAGCTTTGCCGCGGCTACGCGAAGGAGGCGGGAAGCACCCTGACCGTCACCGACGACCCGGAGGCCGTGGAGGGCGCCGACGTGATTTATACCGACGTGTGGTGCTCCATGGGAGAGGAGGCCAAGGCGGCGGAGCGCATGGCGTTACTCACCCCTTACAGGGTGGACCGGGCCCTGATGAAAAAAACGGGAAAGGAAACCACTGTCTTTATGCACTGCCTGCCCGCCGTCAAGGGCAACGAGGTGACGGAGGAGGTCTTTGAGTCTGAGCAGTCCGTGGTCTTTGACGAGGCCGAGAACCGGATGCACACCATCAAGGCGGTCATGGTGGCCACGTTGGGAGAGTAAGCGTTTATGTACATAAACGAATCAAGGAAACGATCATATTCCAGGCAGACCCTTTTTAACGTGCTGTCAGCGGCGGCGGGGCTTTCCGTGATCGCGGTGGCCGCAGTGTCCTTTGTGGATCCGGACCGCTACGCGTGGCTGTTCCCGGTGGAATTTCTGCTGGCGGCCGTATTTCAGTGCCTTCTGGCGGCGCCCAGATTCTCGGACCATTACGGCCGCGGGAGCGGCGGGCGGAAGGCTTTCGGCGTATGCCTGTTCGTCGTGGCCGGGCTTCTTCTGGCTTTGGCCATTGTCAGCGCGGTCTGTCTTTGGAGGTAGGCTTTGAAAGCGAAGATCTTAAAATTTCTGCGGGAGAGGGATGGCTTTGTGTCCGGCCAGGAGCTGTGCCGGGAGCTTTCCGTCTCCCGCACGGCCGTATGGAAGGCGGTCAGCCAGCTGCGGGAGGAGGGCTACCGGATCCAGGCGGCCCAGAACCGGGGCTACAGGCTTCTGGAGGCGCCCGACGTGGTGACGGAGGCCGAGATCGCCTCAAGGCTTCGCACCCGGTGGGCCGGGCGCCCCGTCATCTCCCTCCGGGAGACGGATTCCACAAACAACGAGGCGAAGCGCCGGGCGGAGGCCGGAGCCTGCCACGGCACCCTCATAACGGCGGAGCGGCAGAGCGCCGGAAGGGGCCGCAGAGGGCGCAGCTGGGATTCCCCCGGCGGAAGCGGGATCTGGATGAGCCTGATCCTGAAGCCGTCCTTTTCCCCTGCCAGGGCCTCCATGCTCACCCTGGCGGCGGCGCTGGCGGTCTCCGAGGGGATCCGCAGGGCCGCGGGCCTTGAAACGGGGATCAAGTGGCCCAACGACCTGGTGGCAGGCGGAAGGAAGCTCTGCGGGATCCTTACGGAAATGAGCGCGGAGCCGGATTATATCAACCATGTGGTGGTGGGCATCGGGATCAACGCCAACACCCGCTCCTTTCCGGAGGAGCTTGACGGAAGGGCCACCTCCCTCCTTCTGGAGCTGGGAAGCCCTGTGGAGCGTGCCGCGGTGATCGCCGGGGTCCTGGAGGCCTTTGAGGGCTTTTATGAGGAGTTTCTGAAAACGGAGGATCTCTCCCTTTTGAAGGACCGCTATGAGAAGAGTCTGGTCAATATGGGCCGCAGGGTCTGCGTCCTGGATCCGAAGGGAGAATGGACGGGAACGGCGAGAGGGATCGACATTTGTGGACGGCTTCTGGTGGAGCCTGACGGGGCGCAGGAGCTTCGCGCCGTGGAGTCGGGCGAGGTATCGGTCAGAGGCGTATACGGGTATGTATGATGAGTGAGAGAACGGTGCTGTGCGGGGCCAATTCCTACACGCAGAAATATTATTTCAACGAGGATGCCTTTCCCCTTCTTCCGGAGAGCATCCGCCGGGAGCTCAAGATCCTCTGCGTCCTCTATGTGGAGGATGTGGGCGGGATCCTGACCCTGGAATATGACGGGGAGGGGAACCTGGAATTCCGGGTGGAAAGCGACGAGAGGGATTATCTTTTCGACGAGATCGGAAGCGGCCTCAAGATCAAGCAGATCCGGACAGAGAAGGCCGATCTTCTGGAATCCCTGGAGCTGTTTTACAAAACATTTTATCTGGAGCGTGGAAAATGAAACAGGCAGGAAGGCTGGATATCGGCGGCGTGGTTTTGGACACCCCGGTGGTGCTGGCACCTATGGCAGGCGTGACAGACCTGCCATTTCGCGTTCTGTGCAGGGAGCAGGGCTGCGGGATGGTGTGCACGGAGATGGTGAGCGCCAAGGCCGTTCATTACAACAACAAAAACAGCCGTCTCCTTCTGGCGGTGCGGCAGGAGGAAAGGCCCGTCTCTTTACAGCTTTTCGGGTCGGAGCCGGAGCTTTTGGGGGAGATTGCGGCCAGGCTGGAGCCGGGCCCCTATGACGTCATCGATTTCAATATGGGCTGTCCCGTGCCCAAGGTGGTAAACAACCGCGAGGGCTCCGCCCTGATGAAGGAGCCGAAGCTGGCCGGGG
>CALWAW010000081.1 GCA_944375845.1 uncultured Lachnospiraceae bacterium | reverse complement strand
TGGCCGCGCAGGCTTCGTATGCGGTTTTACTCTCTGCCGTCCCAACAGTAGGTGCAAAGCTTGTCCCTGTCGATGCCCACGGACTCGATCATATCGTCCAGGCGGTGGTAGCGCAGGGAGGTGAAATCCAGCTTTTCGCCGATGCGGCGAACCATTTCATGGTATTCCTCCGTATCCGGGTCGGCGTAAACGTCGAGGCGGGCGAACCGGTCGTTGTTTTCCATTTCCTTTATGACCCGCCTGGTGATCAGCTCCATCTCCGAGGTGGAGCGGGAGAAGTTCAGATATTTGCACCCGTAAAGAAGGGGCGGGCAGGCAGGGCGGATATGTACCTCCTTGGCGCCGCTCTGGTACAGGAACTGGGTGGTCTCGCGAAGCTGGGTGCCGCGGACGATGGAATCGTCGATCAGAAGAAGGCGGCGGCCCTGGATCAGGTCGTGGACCGGGATCAGCTTCATTTTTGCGATCAGATCCCGTTGCTGCTGCATGGTGGGCATGAAGGAACGGGGCCAGGTGGGCGTGTACTTGATAAAGGGCCTGCTGAAGGGAATCCCGGATTCATTGGCGTAGCCCACGGCGTGGGCGGTGCCGGAATCGGGAACTCCCGCTACGGTGTCGGGCTGTACATGATCCCGCTTTGCCAGCATAGCGCCGCAGTTGTAGCGCATCTTTTCCACGCTGATTCCCTCATAGGAGGACGAGGGATACCCGTAATAAATCCACAGGAAGGTGCAGATCTTCATATCCTTTCCGGGCTGCACCAGGGTACGGACATATTCGGGGGTGATGACGGCGATCTCGCCGGGCCCCAGCTCCTTGTACTCGGTATAGCCCAGGTTCAGGTAGGCGAAGCTTTCAAAGGAGACGCAGAAGCCGTCCTCCTTCTTTCCGATGGCCACGGGAGTGCGGCCCATTTTATCCCTTGCGGCGTAAATCCCCTTGGGCGTCATAAGGATGATGGTCATGGAGCCGTCGATCAGCTCCTGGGCGTACTGGATGCCCTCGATCAGGTTGTCCTTCTGGTTGATGACGGCGGCCACCAGTTCGGTGGCGTTGATGAGGCCGCCCCGCATTTCAAAGAAATGAGAGTGGGAGGTTTCCAGCAGCCGGTTGGTGATCGCCTCGGCGTTGTTGATCTTTCCCACGGTGGTGATGGCGTAGGTGCCGTGATGGGAGCGGATCACCAGGGGCTGGGGCTCGTAATCGGAAATACACCCAAGGCCCATCTGCCCGTGCATGGAATTGGCGTCCCGGTCGAATTTTGTGCGGAACGGAGAGTTTTCAATGTTATGGATGGCCCGGTCAAAGCCGTCCTTTTTATCGTAGGTTACCATACCGGCCCGTCTGGTGCCCAGGTGGGAATGGTAATCGGTTCCGAAAAATAAGTCGAATACACAGTCGTTTTTTGAAACAGCTCCAAAAAATCCTCCCATGATCTAACCTCCAAATCATCTGATGTAAAAAACCTCAGGAACACCTTAACAGTATACTAGAAAACAGGGGCCTTATGCAAGGGAATTTTTGCTTGCATTTTGCCCTGGCCTGTGATATGGTAAATATCGTCGATGAAAAGCGACACTCTGGAGAGTCTCCCCCGGTGGGAGCGCCGAAGGTGTAAAGCGGCCCGGCGGGCCGTATATCTCTCAGGCAAAAGGACAGGGCACATAACGCAATGTTCTATACTCTTTAGAGGGCTGATGGCAATCAGCTCTTTTTGTTTTGCACAAATAAAGATAAAGAGGAGAATGTGACATGCTGGCTGTAGTTGACAAAGCGAACGATTTTTTATGGAACGTACTGCTGATCCTGATCTTATGCGGGACAGGAATCTTTTTTACGATCCGTCTTAAGTTTATCCAGGTGCGGAAATTCGGCGAGGCCTTCCGCCACGTATTCGGAAGCTTTTCCATGAAGGGAAAGCGGGGCGAGAAGGGTGAGATGACCCCCTTCCAGTCGGTGGCAACGGCCATTGCGGCCCAGGTGGGCACGGGAAACCTGGCGGGAGCCGCGACGGCTCTGGTGGGCGGCGGCCCCGGGGCTATTTTCTGGATGTGGCTTTCCGCCTTCTTCGGCATGGCGACCATCTACGCCGAGGCCTCCCTGGCCCAGCAGCATAAGACCGTGGTGGAGGGCGAGGTGACGGGAGGCCCCATCTACTATATCCGGGCGGCCTTCAAGGGAAGGTTCGGAAAGGTGCTGGCGGGGATCTTCGCGGTGCTGATTATCCTGGCCCTGGGCTTCATGGGAAACATGGTGCAGTCCAATTCCATCGGAGCGGCCTTTTCCGAGGTCTTTGAGGCCAGGAACATCGCAGTGCCTCCTGTGGCGGTGGGCATCGTTCTGGCAGTGATCGCCGCCTTCATTTTCATCGGCGGCACCTCCCGGCTTGCCTCCGTGGTGGAAAAGCTTGTGCCCTTTATGGCGGGCATTTACATTGTAGGAAGCCTGGCGCTGATCTTCATGAATATCACCAGTCTTCCCGGCGCGGTAAAGTCGATCTTTGTGGGCGCCTTCAGCCCCAGGGCAGTGCTGGGAGCAGGAGCCGGAATCACCGTGCGGGAGGCCGTCCGCTACGGCGTGGCCAGAGGCCTTTTCTCCAACGAGGCGGGCATGGGCTCCACGCCCCACGCCCACGCCAGGGCCACCGCAAAGAATCCCCATGAGCAGGGGCTGGCGGCCATGATCAGCGTGTTCATCGACACGTTTATCATCCTGAACCTGACAGTGTTTTCCATCCTGACCTCCGGTGTCCTGGGCAACGGAAAGGAAGGCATCGCCCTGACCCAGTCCGCCTTCACAAGCGGCTTCGGAAGCTTCGGCGACATTTTCGTCTCCGTCTGCCTGCTGTTCTTCGCCTTTTCCACGATCCTCGGCTGGCATTTCTTCGGCGAGATCAACGCGAAGTACCTGTTCGGCAAAAAAGGGGCCAGGGTCTATTCCCTGCTGGTGGTGGCTTTTATCATCGTGGGCTCCACCCTCAAGGTAGATCTGGTCTGGTCCCTGGCCGATTTCTTCAACGGGCTCATGGTGATTCCCAACGCCCTGGCGCTCCTGGCCTTAAGCGGCGCGGTGGCGGCGGTGTGCAGAAAATATTCCGCGGGCAAAAAGCGGCGGGATTCTTGATAATTCCGGGGGGATTGTTTATAATGGTGCTACATGATCCTTGGATGAGAATGGAGTACTGTTAAATGAAGCGTATCGGCCCTTTCAGGGGGATCAGAAGCTCGGCCGGGATCTTCAGCCCGGGCCAGGAAGCCCTGGCCAGAAAATGGATCCGCCGCTGTTATTTTTTCGGCGCGGCCGCGGTCTGTCTCATCGGCCTTCTGGAGTGCGTTTTTTATTTCGTCGTGCAGAAGCTGGGCTTTCTGATTGGAGGCCCCCTGACGTATTTTCTAAAATATATCCTGGCGCCCTGCGCCCTGAACGCGGCGGCTGTGGCGGCCTGCGCCGCCTTTCTGCGAAAGGTGCGGACTTTGTGGGGAAAGGCCTGCGCCGTATCCCTGATGTATGTGTTCGTGGCTTTTGTGACCTACACGATTCATATTCAGTTTCCGGCGCTGGCCATGATCTACGCCCTTGTGATTTTCATGACCGTGATCTACGGGGAGTGGAGGATCACCACCATAACAGCGTCGGCGGCCCTGGTCTCCAAGGTGCTCTCCGACCTGTTCATCGTATGGGCGCCCTATTATTCAAAGGGAAGGCTGTACGACGCCAATTCGGTTCTGGATTTTTCCGTCTCCCTTCTGGTGCTGGCGGCAGTTTACGGGGCCAGCCTGATGGTCATCAGCTTTGAGCGGGAGCGGTACAGGATCAGCAGCCGCCTCGAGGAGGACCGGCTCCGCCTTTATGAGGAGACCCTGACCGACAGCCTCACCGGGCTCAGGAACAGGAACGCCCTCAGGCTTTCCTTTGACAGGATGGTGCGGGGCGGGGAGGAGGGCTCCGTGTTCGTTATGCTGGATGTGGATCACTTTAAGCATATCAACGATACCTACGGCCACACGGTGGGCGACCAGTACCTTCAGAAGCTCTCCGATCTTCTGGACGCCGTTCCCGGGGCCGAGGCCTTCCGGTTCGGCGGCGATGAGTTCTGCCTTTTGTTCCGCGAGGCCTCCGACGACCTGGTGAAGGGGCGGTGCATGGAGGTGCAGGAAAGCTTCCGGAAAAGCCGCGTGTGCCGCAGCCACAGCCAGACCACGGTGAGCTTCGGCGCGGCCCGGTACGAAAAGGGGCTGGCTCCGTCGGAGCTGGTACGCCGGGCGGATAAGGCCCTCTACCAGGCGAAGGTGAACCGGGGAACCATAAAATTTTATGAGCACAAAAAATAGCTGCCGGCCATGGCGACGCCATGAACCGGCAGTTTTTTTCATTGGCTATTCCGTCCGCAGCGCCGTCACCGGATCGCTCTTGGCGGCCTTCCTGGAGGGGATCAGTCCCCCGAGCAGGGTGAGAAGCACGCTGAGGACGATCAGCACCGCCGCGTACTGGGGCGGAAGGAAGGCGCTGATGTCACTGGTGCCCGCCAGGTGGTGGATGATGGCGTTGATGGGCAGCAGGAGCAGCAGGGTGAGGCCGATGCCGATGAGGCCGGCCGTAAGGCCGATGATGAAGGTCTCCGCATTGAACACCTGAGCAATGTTGCCCTTGGAGGCGCCGATGGCCCGCAGGATGCCGATCTCCTTTTTCCGCTCCAGGACGCTGATGTAGGTGATGACGCCGATCATAATGGAGGAGACCACCAGGGAGATGGCCACGAAAGCGATCAGCACATAGCTGATGATGTCCACAATATCGGTGACGGAGCTCATCAGCGTGCCCACCATGTCGGTGTAGGTGATGACCTGCTCCGATTTACCCTCTGCCTCCATCCTGGCGTTGTAGCCGTCCAGAAGGCTCACCACCTGAGCCTTGCTCTCAAAATCCAGGGGATAGATGCTGATTCCGGAAGGCTGGTCAAAGTCCACATAGCCAAGGGAGCTTAAATTGCTCTCGTAGGTGGCGCTTTTGGCGGCGCCCATGGAGGTCAGAAGCTCGCTGAGCTCTTCGGCGTCCATGTTCATGGTAAAGGCCGAGGCAAAGGCGTCGGCGTCGATGGATATGGCGTTTTCAATGGCGGGGCCCAGGCTCCGGGCGGCCTGGGTCAGGGCAGACTCCACAGAGGCGGAAATCTGCGAGACCGCCTGTTCCATGACGGCGGTTATCTGGCTTTCCAGCGCCTGCGCCATGGCGGCGGAATAGGAGCCGAGGGCCCCGGCAAGCTGCTCCTTTAGGCCGGAGGCGCCGATCATGGAGGCGACGCCCCCGGAAAGCACCGCCTGGGCCTCTGCCGTATCCAGATAGTCGAGGAAGTATTCGCCCATCCGGGAAGGGTCGGGAAGCCCGTTGGCAGCGGCGTAGGAGAGGTATCCCTGAGCGAGGCTCTGAGCCAGCCCCTCAAGCTGCTCCTGTGAAACGGAAAGCTCCGTTCCGTCGGGGAAGACCTCGTCGGACCAGTCTGCGATGATTGCCAGGGCCTCCTCTGTCTGGAGATATTCCATCAGATAAGCGCCGAACTGATCCGGATCCGTATAGCCGCCTGCGGCCGCGTAGTCCTGAAAGCCGGAAAGAATATCGGCAAACAGCTTCTGCACCTGCGCGGCGGAAACGTCAAAGGCGCCGTTTTCCTCCAGAATATCCCGCAGGGACGAAAGGAGCAGGCTTCTCGCCTCATCCGTATTTAAATAAGAAAGAAAGCTCTCCCCAAGGCCAGAAAAATCAGCCTGAGGATTTTCGGCGGCGTACCGGGCGTAGCCCTCCAGAAGGCCGGAGGTCATGGAGCTTAAGGCCTCGGGCGAAAAGGTCAGGGAAACGCCGTCCAGCATATCCGAAAGATCCGCGGAGGATAACTGGGGAAGCGCATCGGAAAGGCCGCCAAGGCCGGAAAGATCCAGGCTTCCCGCAAGGCCGGAAAGGTCGAAGGCTCCCTCAAGACTTTCCGCGATGGCTTCGCTGTCCACCGAGAAGGCGTTTTTCAGGGCCTCCTCGTCGACGGAGAACAGGGAATCCATGTCGAAATCCTCCTGGCCGCTTTCGCCGAAGGCCTCGCCGGTGAACACGTTCACCGTCCTGTCAGCAAGCTGGCTTTTCACGATTTCGCTTTCCGCCGCCTTTTCGGCCACATACTCGGTCAGGGAGGCGGGGTAGGCGATTCCGGTGGTGAGCAGGGCGCCGTTTGCGTCCGCGGAGGGCTGGACGATGCCCACAATGGTCAGCTCCTCGCCCTGTTCCACCAGATTCCGCATATAATCGTCGTCGTCCCTTTTATCCTTCCAGACGCCGTAGCGGCTGTCGTACTGATAATAGCCGCTGCTCTGCACCAGGCGGAAGGTGATGCCCAGAATATCCTCATAGGAGTAAATACCCATATCCTCGGGCGTATCGATGGCCTCCTCGTTGATAAACTGCTCCACCATGGTGTCCAGCTCCACAGAATCCCGCAGGCCCAGGGTATAGAGGAGAAAATCGCTGATGCCGCCGCCGGAGGTGAGCACCAGGACGCACTCGTTATAGCTTTCGGGCCAGCGGCCCGCCTTCACGTCGTACTGGCCCTCGTAGAGGGAGGCGTTTTCGGGCATTTCGTAGAACACGTCGGTGGCCATGAAGGAGGCCATCATGCTGCTGGAGGTGGAGGAGGAGCCAAGCCCCAGGGCCTCGAAGGAGCGGTCCGGGTTCACCTGGCGGATGCCGTCCCCCTCGGTCCTGTAGATCTGGGGAGACACATCGTAGCTGTACTCGATGGCACTGGTGTAAGCTTCCATGCCGCTTTCGCCGCTCTCCAGCCACTCCTTCAGGGCGCCTAAATCGTTGGAGTCCATTTTGGAGAACATACTGGTGATCATCTCGATCACGTTGATGTCCCCTTCCGCGCTTTGTTCCGCGCCGGAGCTGTCCACGGCCAGCATGGAGGCGAAGTCAAAGCCGGTGCTCTGGATCTGGAGCGGGTACTGGGACAAGGTGTCCCGCTCCACCGACTCGATGTAGGCGTTCACCCCGGTGGAGAGGGCCAGGATCAGGGCGATGCCGATGATGCCGATGGAGCCCGCGAAGGAGGTGAGGATGGTCCTCGCCTTCTTTGTCCTCAGATTGTTGAAGCTTAAGGAGAGGGCGGTGAGAAAGGACATGGAGGCCTTCCCCATGGTCTTATGGGCCGGGGCGGGGGAGGAGGCCTCGCCGGGTTCAAGGGGCCTGCTGTCCGAGACGATTCTTCCGTCCTTTAAATTGACGATCCTGTTGGCGTAGCGGGCGGCCAGCTCCGGGTTGTGGGTCACCATGACCACCAGCCGGTCCTTTGCCACCTCCTTTAAAAGCTCCATGACCTGGAGGCTTGTGGCGCTGTCCAGGGCGCCGGTGGGCTCGTCGGCCAGCAGGATATCCGGGTCGTTGATGAGGGCTCTGGCTATGGCCACCCGCTGCATCTGGCCGCCGGACATCTGGCTGGGACGCTTATGGAGCTGGTCGCCCAGCCCCACCTGCTCCAGGGCCCTTACCGCCCGCCTGCGCCGCTCCGCCTTTCCCACGCCGGAGATGGTGAGGGCCAGTTCCACATTGGCCAGCACCGTCTGGTGGGGAATCAGGTTATAGCTCTGGAATACGAAGCCGATGGTGTGGTTCCGGTAGGAATCCCAGTCCCGGTCCCTGTATTTTTTTGTGGAGATCCCGTTGATCACAAGATCGCCGCTGTCGTAGCGGTCGAGGCCGCCGATGATATTGAGAAGAGTGGTCTTTCCGGAGCCGCTGGGGCCCAGGATCGCCACGAATTCATTGTCTCTTAAGGTCAGGCTCACATGGTCCAGCGCCTTCTGCACCAGGGAGCCGGTCTTATACTGTTTGCAAATCTGTCTGATCTCAAGCATGAAAAGATCTCCTTTTATGGTCTCAGAATAGATTATACGCGCGGGAAAACCGTTCCGCAAGAAAATATCTGTTAAAATCCTGTGAAATAATTATCATTTTTTAAAAAATTTAGTTGATTTAATCCGCCAATCATGTATAATGAATTGGTAAGGGGTTCGGAATCGTCCACATCCCAATCTAGAAAGAAAAGAGGTACATGTAAGATGGCAATTGATTTGACCAAGTATGGCATCACCGGCACCACGGAAATCGTGCATAACCCTTCTTATGAATTCCTTTTCGAGGAAGAAACAAAGCCCGGCCTTGAAGGCTACGACAAGGGACAGGTGAGTGAGCTGGGCGCTGTCAACGTTATGACAGGCGTATATACGGGACGTTCACCGAAAGATAAGTTCATCGTTATGGATGAGAATTCCAAGGACACCGTATGGTGGACCTCCGACGAGTACAAGAACGACAACCATCCCGCCAGCGAGGAAGCCTGGGCGGCTGTTAAGGAGATCGCCAAGAAGGAGCTCTCCAATAAGAAGCTTTACGTGGTAGACGCGTTCTGCGGCGCCAACAAGGATACCCGCATGGCCATCCGTTTCATCATGGAAGTGGCATGGCAGGCTCATTTCGTAACCAACATGTTCATTCAGCCCACCGCTGAGGAGCTTGCGAGCTTCGAGCCCGATTTCGTCGTTTACAACGCTTCCAAGGCAAAGGTTGAAAACTACAAGGAGCTGGGCTTAAACTCCGAGACCGCCGTGGTGTTCAACATCACCAGCCGCGAGCAGGTCATCATCAACACCTGGTACGGCGGCGAGATGAAGAAGGGTATGTTCTCCATGATGAACTACTACCTTCCTCTTAAGGGCATCGCTTCCATGCACTGCTCCGCCAACACCGATATGGACGGCAAGAACACCGCCATTTTCTTCGGCCTTTCCGGAACCGGCAAGACCACTCTTTCCACCGATCCCAAGCGTCTTCTGATCGGCGACGACGAGCACGGCTGGGATGACAACGGCGTGTTCAACTTCGAGGGCGGCTGCTACGCGAAGGTCATCAACCTGGATAAGGAGTCCGAGCCCGACATCTACAACGCCATCAAGCGCAACGCTCTCCTTGAGAACGTTACCCTGGATAAGGACGGCAAGATCGATTTCGCCGATAAGAGCGTGACCGAGAACACCCGCGTGTCCTATCCCATCGATCATATTGAAAAGATCGTGCGCCCTGTATCCGCAGGCCCCGCTGCCAAGAACGTGATCTTCCTGTCAGCCGACGCCTTCGGCGTACTGCCTCCCGTATCTGTTCTGACTCCTGAGCAGACTCAGTACTACTTCCTTTCCGGCTTCACCGCAAAGCTGGCCGGAACCGAGAGAGGCATCACAGAGCCCACCCCCACCTTCTCCGCCTGCTTCGGCCAGGCCTTCCTGGAGCTGCATCCCACCAAGTATGCAGAGGAGCTGGTTAAGAGAATGGAAAAGAGCGGCGCCAAGGCTTACCTGGTGAACACCGGCTGGAACGGCACCGGCAAGCGTATTTCCATCAAGGATACCCGCGGCATCATCGACGCCATCTTAAACGGCGATATCCTGAAGGCGCCCACCAAGAAGATCCCTTACTTCAACATTGAAGTGCCCACGGAGCTGCCCGGCGTAGACACCGGCATCCTGGATCCCCGCGACACCTACGCGGATCCCTCCGAGTGGGAGGCAAAGGCCAAGGATCTGGCTCAGAGGTTCATCAAGAACTTCGCCAAGTACGAGAGCAACGAGGCAGGCAAGGCCCTTGTCTCCGCAGGCCCTCAGCTGTAATTTCATACCGACGTATCAACGGGGCGTCCGCGAAAGCGGGCGCCTCGTCTGTTTTAGAAAAACTCCGCTCCGGATTTATAATTTGTTAAGAAATGTGAACAATATTTCACGGGAAGGATGTATTGATTTCTACCGGAAATGCTTTATAATAATAAAGACAGCAAGACTGGAGAGATAAAGGAGAAAATACATGGACAATCAGAACCGTAACCGAAGAGGGAACGGCAATGGCAATGGAAATAAACCCGGAAAGAACAACCAGGTTGTTCTGCTCCTGGTAATCGCCGCGGTGGTGACGCTGCTTTGCGTCTCCATGATGAGCAGCTTCCTTTCCGACGGCACCAGGACCGAGATCCCCTACAGCGATTTCATCGACATGGTGGAGAAGCATCAGGTGGAGTCCGTGGTTGTCACCCCCGATGAGATCGAGATCACCCCGGTCTCCGATTACAGCGTGGAAAGCGAGGACACGCCCTTTTACTATTTTCAGACGGAGTCCTATTACACGGTGCGGGTGGATGATCCCGACCTGTTAAAGCGCCTTGAGGATAACGAAGTGGAGGTGGAGGGAGAAAAGCCCGACACCAATTCCACTCTTCTGGATATTCTTCTGGTTTACGTGCTTCCGGTGGCCCTGGTATGGGTGTTCATCATGTTCCTGATGCGCCGGTCCGGCGGCGGGGTCATGGGCGTGGGCAAGAGCAACGCGAAAATGTACGACGTCCAGCGGGTGACAGGCGTCACCTTCAAGGATGTGGCCGGTGAGGACGAGGCCAAGGAATCCCTTCAGGAGATCGTGGACTTCCTCCACAATCCGGGGCGCTATACCACCATCGGCGCGAAGCTTCCCAAGGGAGCCCTGTTAGTGGGCCCTCCCGGAACGGGAAAAACCCTGCTGGCGAAGGCCGTGGCGGGCGAGGCCAAGGTGCCCTTCTTCTCCCTGTCCGGCTCGGATTTTGTGGAAATGTTCGTGGGCGTGGGCGCCTCCCGTGTCCGCGACCTGTTTAAAAAGGCCCAGGAGAACGCCCCCTGCATCGTGTTCATCGACGAGATCGACGCCATCGGAAAAAGCCGCGACTCCCGCTACGGCGGCGGAAACGACGAGAGGGAGCAGACCCTGAATCAGCTCCTTTCCGAGATGGACGGCTTTGATTCCAACAAGGGCGTCTTTATCCTGGCGGCCACCAACCGGCCCGAGATCCTGGACAAGGCCCTGCTTCGTCCCGGACGCCTGGACCGGCGGATTATTGTGGACAAGCCCGATTTAAAGGGCCGCGTCAATATTCTGAAGGTACATTCCAAGGACGTGCTCATGGACGATTCCGTGGATCTGGAGGCCATCGCCCTGGCCACCTCGGGCGCCGTGGGCTCCGACCTTGCCAACATGATCAACGAGGCCGCCATCAACGCGGTCAAGCACAAGCGCCATGTGGTAAGCCAGGCCGACCTGTTCGAGGCCGTTGAGGTGGTTCTGGTGGGCAAGGAGAAGAAGGACCGGATCATGAGCGAGAAGGAGCGCCGGATCGTCTCCTACCACGAGGTGGGCCACGCCCTGGTGAGCGCCCTCCAGAAGGATTCGGAGCCGGTGCAGAAGATCACCATCGTGCCCCGCACCATGGGCGCCCTGGGCTATGTGATGAACGTGCCTGAGGAAGAGAAGTATCTGAACAGCGAGGCGGAGCTCAAGGCGATGCTGGTGCAGTTTTTGGGCGGCCGCGCCGCCGAGGAGCTGGTCTTTGACACCGTGACCACAGGGGCTGCCAACGACATTGAGCGGGCCACCCAGGTGGCCAGGGCCATGGTGACCCAGTACGGCATGTCGAAGAAATTCGGCCTCATGGGCCTGGAATCCATTGAGAGCAAGTATCTGGACGGCCGCGCCGTTTTGAACTGCTCCGACGTGACGGCGGCCGAGATCGACGACGAGGTGAAGCTGATGCTGGAGGAGGCCCATAAGGAGGCCCTCCGGCTGCTTTCCGAAAACCGGGAGGCCCTGGATAAGATCGCGGCGTTCCTCATTGAGCGTGAGACCATCACCGGCGAGGAGTTCATGAAGATCTTCCGCGAAATCCAGAAGGAGAAGGCGGAGGCGGCGGCTCCGAATCCGGAGGACGTTCCCGCTGGGGCTTCGGAGAGTGAAGCCGTCCCTGAGGCGGAGGCTGTCTCCGGCATAGAGGCTGCCCCCGAGGCGGAGGCCGTTTCCGAGGCGCAGCCGGAAGGCGAAGCGCCCGAAGAGCATACAGAAGAATAAAAAACAGATTTGAGAGGCGGCGCTTCGGCGCCGCCTTTTGCGGCAGGTGAGCGTATGTTTGATATTGAAGAAGAACTGAAAAAGCTTCCGGAAAAGCCCGGCGTCTATCTGATGCACGACGACAAGGACGAGATCATTTATGTGGGAAAGGCCATCAGCCTTAAAAACCGGGTGCGCCAGTACTTTCAGAGCAGCAGGGGAAAGACGGCCAAAATCAACAGGATGGTATCCAGGATCGCCCGCTTTGAATATATCGTCACCGATTCGGAGCTGGAGGCCCTGGTGCTGGAGTGCAATCTCATCAAGGAGCATAAGCCCCGCTACAACACCATGCTGAAGGACGACAAGAGCTATCCCTATATCAAGGTGACGGTGGGAGAGCCCTTTCCCCGGGTGCTGTTTTCCCGTGACATGAAGCGGGACAAGTCCAGATACTTCGGTCCCTATACCAGTGCCGGGGCGGTGAAGGACAGCATCGGCCTGATCCGTAAGCTCTATAAGATCCGCACCTGCAACAGGCGGCTTCCGGAGGACATCGGAAAGGAGCGGCCCTGCCTCAATTACCATATCAGGCAGTGCAGCGCCCCCTGCCAGGGCTATATCAGCCAGGAAGCCTACCGGGAGTCCATCGGCCAGGTGCTGGACTTTTTAGGGGGGAATTACGACGCCGTCTTAAAAAGGCTGGAGAGCCAGATGAAGGAGGCGGCGGAGAAGCTGGATTTTGAGACGGCGGCCTCCTTCCGGGAGCTTTTGTTCAGCGTGCAGAAGATCGCCCAGACCCAGAAGATCATCGAGGACGGCGGCGAGGACAGGGACGTGATCGCCTACGCGGCCGAGGGTCCCGACGCGGTGGTGGAGATCTTCTTCATGCGGGAGGGGAAGATGATCGGCCGCGACAGCTTTCATCTGACCATCGGGGAGGGCGACGGGCCCGCCCAGGTCATGACCCAGTTTGTGAAGCAGTTTTACGCGGGAACCCCCTTTATCCCCAGAACCCTGTTTTTACAGCACGAGGTTCTTCCGGAGGAGCGGGAGCTCATCGAGGAGTGGCTCACGAAAAAACGGGGGCAGAAGGTTTCCATCCATGTGCCGAAAAAGGGCGAGAAGGCCAGGCTCATGGAGATGGCGGAAAAAAATGCCAGAATTATTCTGGAACGGGACAGGGAAAAAATAAAGAGAGAGGAGTTAAGGACCACCGGCGCCGTAAAGGAGCTGGAGGAGCTTCTTGGCCTTTCGGGCCTGGTGCGGCTGGAGGCCTTCGACATCTCCAATATCAGCGGCTTTCAGGCGGTGGGCTCCATGGTGGTCTATGAGTACGGGAGGCCCAAGCGCGCCGACTACAGGAAATTCCGCATTAAAACCGTGAAGGGGCCCGACGATTACGCCTCCATGGAGGAGGTGCTCACCAGAAGATTCGTCCACGGAAAGGAGGAGCGGCAGGGCCTTCGCACCGGAGGCTTCGACCGGTTCCCCGACCTTCTGATGATGGACGGCGGCCGCGGGCAGGTGTCGGTGGCGAAGCGGGTGCTGGAAAATCTGGGGCTTTCGATCCCCGTCTGCGGCATGGTGAAGGACGACAGCCACAGGACAAGGGCCCTTTATTTTGAGGGGGAGGAGCTTCCCATCGACAAAAGAAGCGAGGGCTTCCGGCTGATCACCAGGATCCAGGACGAGGCCCACCGGTTCGCCATTGAATACCACAGGAGCTTAAGGAGCAGCGCTCAGGTCCATTCTGTGCTGGACGATATCAAGGGGATCGGCCCCGCCAGGAGAAAGGCCCTGATGCGCACCTTCGGGAGTCTGGAGAAGATCCGGGAGGCCGGTATCGAGGAGCTTAAGGCGGCCCCGTCCATGAACGAGGCGGCGGCAATGGCCGTTTACCGGTTCTTCCGGGAGAGCTGAATGGGGTTGCGCGGGAGAGGTTCCTGTGTTAGTATGAAATTGAAATACACAGTTCGGAAGGATCGGGAGGGTTAAAATGGTTACGCCAGTTGTAAAGCTGAAAAAGCTGATTGATAAAATGGAATTTGAAAACCTGACGCCGGAGATCGACATTTCAAAGATCAAGATCATTCATCCGGAGATCAACAGGCCCGCGCTTCAGCTGGCGGGCTTCTTTGATCATTTCAGCCATGACCGGGTGCAGATCATAGGAAATGTGGAGTACGCCTATACCAGCAGCATGTGCCAGGACGCAAAGCTTCAGGTTTATGGCGAGATATTCAGCAGAAAGATTCCCTGCCTGGTCTACGCCAGAAGCCTCCAGCCCGATGAGGAGATCTTAAAGCTGGCGGTCCAGTACGGGATCCCGGTGCTTTCCTCCTCAAAGACCACATCGGACCTGATGGCCGAGGTGATCCGCTGGCTCAAGGTACAGCTGGCGCCCACCATCAGCATCCACGGCGTTCTGGTGGACGTGTTCGGCGAGGGCGTCCTGATTATGGGCGAGAGCGGAATCGGAAAGAGCGAAGCGGCGCTGGAGCTGATCAAAAGGGGCCACCGCCTGGTGACTGACGACGTGGTGGAGATCAGCAAGGTCAGCGACGCCACCTTAGTGGGCACCGCGCCGGAGATCACAAGGCACATGATCGAGCTCCGGGGCATCGGCATCCTGGACGTAAAGGCGCTGTTCGGCGCAGAGAGCGTAAAGAATACCCAGACCATCGACATGGTTATCAACCTGGAGGACTGGGACCGGGATAAGGAGTACGACCGTCTGGGAATGGACGATCAGTATACGGAATTTCTGGGGATCAAGGTGATCTGCCATAACATCCCCATCCGTCCGGGCAGGAACCTGGCCGTGATCGTGGAATCGGCGGCCGTCAACTACCGTCAGAAGAAGATGGGCTACAACGCCGCCAAGGAGCTTTACAACCGGGTTCAGAGGAATCTGATGAAGGGCCGCGGCGAAGAAGATGACGACGAATAGGGGCTGATGGTATGGATCTGTTTTATGACAGCTTATGCGAGCTGGTTGAGGATACGCGCAGAGACGAGCCGATGAGCAGGCATGTGACCTTCCGCACCGGCGGGCCTGCCGATTATTTCGCGGCGCCTGCCTCTGTCCGGGAGCTAAGGGCGGTGGTCACCCTGTGCAGGGAGGCGGAAAAGCCTTATTTCATTCTGGGGAACGGGAGCAATCTGCTGGTGAGCGACAAAGGCTACCGCGGAGTGGTGATCCAGGTGGGCCGCGCCCTGGGAAGGGTGCAGACGGCGGGAAGCCTTCTGTTTGCCGGGGCGGGAGCCACCCTCGCGTCCATCGCGGCCAGGGCCCTTGAGGCGGGGCTTACGGGCCTTGAGTTTGCGGCCGGGATTCCCGGGACCGTGGGCGGGGCCATGGTGATGAACGCCGGCGCCTACGACGGCGAAATGTCCCAGGTGGTGGAATCGGTGGATGTGCTCACAAAATTCGGGGAGGAAAAAAAGCTTGGAAACAAGGAGCTGAAGCTGGGCTACAGAACCAGCTGTATCCTTCCCATGGAATATATTGTCACGGGAGCGGCCTTCTCACTGCGGCCGGGGGATCCGGCCGCGATCCGCGCAAAAATGGATGAGCTGGCCGCCAGACGAAAGGAAAAGCAGCCTCTCGAATTTCCCAGCGCCGGAAGCACCTTCAAGAGGCCGGCGGGGAATTTCGCCGGAAAGCTCATCATGGAGGCGGGCCTTAAGGGGTTTTCTGTGGGCGGCGCCTGCGTATCGGAAAAGCACTGCGGCTTCGTGGTCAATAAGGGCGGCGCTTCGTCGGCCGACATCATGGAGCTTTGCCGCATTGTGAAGGAGCGCGTGCGGGAACACTCCGGCGTTGCGCTGGAGCTGGAGATCCGCCTGCTGGGGGATTTCAGTTGACAGTGTATGGAATCATGCTATAATTGGTTTGGGGTGAGGACATGTCCTTTTCATCGGACGTCAAGGAAGAGCTCTGCCGCCAGGTAAGCACCGCCAGGCATTGCCAGATCGCGGAGGCGGCGGCCATATTCCGCATGAGCGGCCGGGCGGCCGCCGGGGAGGACGGAGGGCTCCGGCTTTCGGCGCGGATCGAAAATCCCGCCGTGGCGAAAAAGCTCGCGCTCCTGCTTCGCAGAGGCTTCGGGGTGAGAGCGGTATCCGGAGAACGGGGCGTGGTTTCCGTACCGGATGGCGGCGACGCCGAAAAGGTCCTCCGGGCCATGAAGCTTATGGACCAGAACGGGGCCTTTACAGACAGGGAGGATTTTGTCAGCGGAATGCTGGTGCAAAGCTCCTGCTGCCGCAGGGCCTTTATCCGGGGCGCCTTTCTTGCGGGCGGTTCCATCAGCAACCCGGAAAAGTCCTATCACTTTGAGATTGTGTGCGCCAACAGGGCCAGGGCGGAGCAGCTGGCGGCGATGACGGCCTCCTTTGACATCGAGGCGCGCATCGTGCCCAGAAAACGCCATCAGGTCCTCTACATCAAGGAGGGGAGCCAGATCGTCGATATGCTGGCGGTCATGGGGGCGAACCTGGCGCTTATGGATCTGGAAAACGTCCGGATCTTAAAGGAGATGCGGGGAACGGTGAACCGGAAGGTGAACTGCGAGACCGCCAACATCAATAAGACTGTATCTGCCGCTGTGGAGCAGATTAACGATATTCTGTATATCCGCGACAGGCTCGGCTTTGACAGGCTGCCGGAGGGGCTCAGGCAAACGGCCCTGGCCAGGCTGGAGCAGCCGGACGCGACCCTGAAGGAGCTGGGTGACTCCCTGGAGCCTCCTGTGGGGAAGTCCGGAGTCAACCACCGTCTGCGGAAGCTCAAGGAACTAGCCAATGGATTAAGGGAAAACGAGGAGGAGAATCTATGATCACAAAAAGCATTATGGTGGACATTCCGTCCGGGATGGGCGCCCGCCCCGCAGCCATGCTGGTGCAGGTGGCCAGCCAGTACGAGAGCAGCATCTATCTTGAGGACGAGGCGGTCAAGGTCAACGCCAAGAGCATCATGGGCATGATGGCGCTGGGGCTTGCGCCGGGAAGCGAGATCAAGGTGACGGCCAGCGGAGAGGACGAAAAAAGCGCCGTTGAGGCCATTGAGAAATATCTGAAAAACAATTCATAAAGCAGTTCCTTCCGGGCGCGGCTCACGAAGCCGCGCCCTTTTTTTTCGCCTGCGGGCCGCTTGATTTTCCTTTTTCAGAGGACTACAATAAAGATGAAATTTTCTGAAGAGAAGGTGCGGAGGATGAGAGAGAAAAAGCGCGTGGATCAGGAGCAGGTGTTTGACCGGCTTCCGGTGCCGTCGGCACTGCGGGTGATGATCGTCCCTGCGGTGGTGAGCCAGCTGATCGTGCTGATCTACAACATGGCGGATACCTTTTACGTGGGGCAGACGGACAACCCCTACATGGTGGCGGGCACGTCCCTGATCCTTCCCATATTCAACATTTCCCTGTGCCTGGCGGGTCTGGCCGGAGTGGGCGGCGGGGCCCTGATCTCAAGGCTTCTGGGGGAAAACAGAAGAGACGAGGCGAAGCGGGCCGGGACCTTCTCCATCTATCTGGGCATTTTTGTGGCGGCCCTTTTTTCCGCCGTTATGGGAATCTTCATGAAGCCCATCCTGGGGCTTCTGGGGGCGGGGGAAAACACCTATGAGTACGCCAGGCAGTACGCGCTGTGCGTGATCGTGGCCGGCGGGATCCCCACGGTCCTTTCCAACGTGCTGGCAAACCTGATCCGGAGCGTGGGGCGCTCGAAGGAGGCGGGAACAGGCATCGTCGTCGGAGGCCTTCTGAACATCGTCCTGGATCCCCTCTTTATGTTCGTGCTCCTCCCCGAAGGTTACGAGGTGCTGGGGGCCGGTATCGCCACCTGCCTTTCCAACTGCGTGGCCTGCGTTTATTTCATCGTGGTGGTGCTGAAAATGGGCAAGTCCTCCGTGATCACCTTCAGCCCCAGGGCGGGGATGGCAAAAAAAGAGAGCATCCTCGCCATTTTCGGCGTGGGGATACCCTCTGCCATCTCAACGCTTTTATTTGATCTGGATTACGTGATTATCGATAAAATGATGGTCTCCTACCATGACCTGGCCCTGGCGGCCGTCGGGATCGTCCTCAAGGTGGAGCGGTTCCCCCTCAACGTGGGGATCGGGATCTGCCAGGGCATGATGCCCCTGGTGGCCTACAACTACGCCTCCGGAAACAGGAAGCGGATGAAGGACAGCATCCGCCTGTCCCGTATCCTGGGCCTCCTGGTGGCCGCCGTCAGCATCGTGCTGTACGAGATTTTTGCCGCTCAGTTCATTCGCCTGTTTATTTCAGACGCGCAGACCGTCGCCATGGCGGAAAACTTCCTGCGGATCCGCGTGCTGGCCACCCCGTTGATGTTCATGAGCTTTTTCACGGTCTATCTGTTCCAGGCCTTCGGAAAAGGGCGCATTGCCCTGGTCCTGGGGGTGGTGCGGTGGCTGGGCTTTAACATCCCCATGCTGTTCATCCTCAACGGGATCTTCGGAATGTACGGGATTGTATGGTCCCAGGTGGCCGCCGATACCCTTACGGTGGCCATGTCCCTTCTGGTATACCGGAAATACAGGCCGAAGGGGCAGACCTCATAAAAACAGCTGACAGTCCTTATGGCCCTTGCAGGCCTTCTCCAGCATGGCCTTTGAGGAGGCGTAAACGGCTTCGGGAAGCTTTCTTGCGCGGGAGGGACATACAAGGACGCACCGCATACAGGAGGCGCATGCCTCCGGATCGGTCTTTTTGGGATTCTCGCGGTCGATGGCCTGGGCGGGACAGGCCTTGGCGCAGGCGCCGCAGCCGGTGCATCCGGGGCCTGCCTCGGGGATCATGGGCCTTTTAAGCCCGTCCTTATAGGGCCGGTTTCCGGGGATAGCCGGTTCGGACAGATCCCCCGCGGAGAGCTTTCTGTGGATATCCAGGGCGAAGCTCTGAAGGAGCGCCCGGTCTCTGGCGTCGGGCCTTCCGGCCGCGATGGTCCGCACAACAGAGTGCTCCGTGACGGCGGCCAGGGCGGCAATCACCCGAAAGCCTGACTTTACGGCCACATCCCTGAGCTCCGCCAGCGTGTCCTCAAAGGCGCGGGCCCCGTAGGCGCAAAGGAGAATGGCCTGGG
>CALWAW010000080.1 GCA_944375845.1 uncultured Lachnospiraceae bacterium | reverse complement strand
GTGGTATGATGTAAAAGAGAGGAAGAGGCGGGGAACGTCCGCCTCTGAGAGGGAGATGCGCAGTCGTGAAATTAAGGACAAAGCTTCTGATCACGTTTTTTACGATCATCCTCCTGCCCATGGCCATGATCTATCTGTGCCTGACCGTGCTGGGAAACTTCCAGGGCAGGGCCTTAAAATCCGATTATGATATAGCGGGCGTCGGAGACGTGTACTCCGTGGCGGCCGTGCGGGTGTTCAATTCCCTGACGCTGGAGGTGCAGCGGGAGGTTGCTCAGGCGGCGAAGGAATCGCCGGATTCCTTCCGGGAGCCGGCCTATCAGGAGCAGCTGAACGAAAAACTGGCCAGGAAATATTCCTTCCTGGCAGTCCGCGAGGGAGAAAAACTTCTGTATAACGGAAGCGGCGGAGGAGACGAGGAGCTCCTTAAAGAGCTTCCCCCCTGCAGCGAGGAGGGCGAAAACAGCTCCGGGAGCATATTCACAGGCGAAAGCAAGCGGCTGATCAAGCAGCAGGACCTGACCTTCTCAGACGGAACCAGGGGGAGCGTTTTCATCGTCACCTCAATGGCGGAGCTGATTCCCCAGGTCAAGCAGATGTTCGGGAATATGATCCTCACGATCCTGATCCTTCTGATCGTTCTTTCCATGGCGCTGGCCTTCTGGCTTTACAGGACGATCCTGCGGCCCATCCGGGAGCTCAAGAAGGCGACCAACGAGATCAAGGAAGGAAACCTGGACTATGAGCTTAAGATCCGGGAAAAGGACGAGATCGGGCAGCTGTGCATGGACTTCGAGGAAATGCGCCAGCGCCTTAAGGACAACGCGGAAGAAAAGCTCCAGTATGAAAAAGAGAACAAGGAGCTGATCCGGAACATCTCCCACGACCTGAAGACGCCCATCACGGCCATTAAGGGATATGTGGAGGGCATTATGGACGGCGTGGCCTCCTCCCCCGAAAAGGTGGACAAATACATCAGGACCATATACAACAAGGCCAACGATATGGATAAGCTCATTGACGAGCTGACCTTTTATTCCAAGATCGACACGAATAAGATTCCCTATACCTTCGCCAAGATCAACGTCAACGCTTACTTTGAGGACTGCGCCGAGGAGCTGGGGGTGGAGCTGGAATCGAAAAATATCGACCTGGGATATTTCGATTACACCGACGAGCCGGTGACTGTGATTGCCGACGCCGAGCAGCTGAAGCGGGTCGTCAACAACATCGTCAGCAATTCGGTCAAGTATCTGGATAAAAAGAAGGGGATCATCAATATCCGCCTGAAGGACGACGGCGACTTTGTGCAGATCGAGATCGAGGATAACGGAAAGGGCATTGCCGCGCGGGATCTGCCCAACATCTTCGAGCGGTTCTACAGGACCGACTCCTCCAGAAATTCCTCAAAGGGCGGAAGCGGGATCGGCCTTTCCATCGTAAAGAAGATCATAGAGGATCATGGCGGCCGTATCTGGGCGACCAGTAAAGAAGGAATCGGAACGGTCATGCACATTGTTCTCAGAAAATATCAGGAGGTAGTACATGAGTAAGATTCTGATCGTAGAGGATGAAGAGAGCATCGCGGAGCTGGAGAAGGATTACCTGGAGCTTTCCGGCTTCGAGGTGGAGATAGAGACGGATGGGAGCAGGGGCCTTGAGCGGGCTCTGGGGGAGGACTTTGACCTGTTTATCCTGGATCTGATGCTTCCGGGAACGGACGGATTTGAGATCTGCCGCCAGATCCGGGCCGGGAAAAACACGCCCATTCTTCTGGTGTCGGCAAAGAAGGACGACATCGACAAGATCCGCGGCCTGGGCCTTGGTGCCGACGATTACGTCACAAAGCCCTTCAGCCCCAGCGAGCTGGTGGCCAGGGTTAAAGCGCATCTGGCAAGGTACGAACGGCTCATCGGAAGCGGCGCCCCCCAGAACGAGGTCATTGAGATCCGGGGTCTTAAGATTGACAAGACGGCGCGGCGGGTATGGGTCAACGGGGAGGAAAAGAATTTCACCACAAAGGAGTTTGACCTTTTGACCTTCCTGGCCCAGAATCCCAACCACGTGTTTACCAAGGACGAGCTGTTCCGGGAGATCTGGGACATGGAATCGGTGGGCGACATCGCGACGGTGACGGTCCACATCAAGAAGATCCGGGAAAAGATCGAGTACAATACGGCGAAGCCCCAGTATATCGAGACGATATGGGGGGTGGGCTACCGGTTTAAGGTGTAGCGCATAGAAGCCGCTTCTGCCGCGCATACTCTAAGAAAAAGAGGTGCGGGGCATGGGACGGAGGCTGTCGGAAAAACAGAAAAAAGCGCTGCTTACGGCGGGGATCACAGCGGCGGTATATATTTCTTTCAAGTATATACTGCCCCTTGTGCTCCCCTTTTTGCTGGCTTACTGGACGGCGCTCCTGATCCGGCCCGTGTCCAGGGGGCTCCACAAGCGGCTGTATTTGAAGGAGGGGATCTGGGCCAGTCTCTGCGTGGCCGTATTGTTCGGCGCCCTGTCTGCCGGGCTTTACTTTCTGGGCCGCCTGTTCCTTTCAGAGCTGGCCCTGGCGGTGAGGCGCCTTCCCGTCTATATGAAATATCTGTGGGGATGGCTGGACGAGGTCTGCTGCCGCTGCGACAGCACCCTCGGTTTCGCCAGAGGCACCTCCATGGAATTTCTTTACACCCAATGCGGACATATCCTGGGAAGCCTCCGGACCAGGGCGGGGACATACGTGATGGATAACTCCGTGACCGCCCTCAGATGGATCGTCCAGGCCGGGGCGGTGATCACCATCATATCCATCGGGAGCGTGCTGATGGTCACATCCATGGACCGGATCCGAAGGTACAGGAGCGTATCCGTGTTCCGCCAGGAATATACCGCCATCACCGGGTGCCTGAGCCGGATCGGAAAAGCCTTTTTCCGGGCCCAGCTTCTGATTATGCTGCTCACAAGCTTAATCTGCGGGGCGGGGCTTTTCCTGCTGGGAAATTCCTACGCGCTGCTTCTGGGCGTGCTCATCGGCATTCTGGACGCGCTTCCTGTTTTTGGGACGGGAACGGTGCTGATTCCCTGGGCCATTGTCTCGGCGATTCTGGGGAACTGGCCCTATGCCGTCGGCCTTTCCCTGCTTTACGGCTCCTGCTATTTTCTCAGGGAGATCCTGGAGGCCAGGCTCATGGGCGGAAATATGGGGATCCCGCCTCTGGAAATGCTGATGAGCATGTATATCGGCCTCCTTCTTTTTGGGGTGTCCGGCTTTATCCTTGGGCCCTTCGGATTTATGGTGATCCGGGAGCTGGTGGAGCTTTACGGGGGAAAAGGGCCCCGATCCGTTTGACAGGGAGAAACGAAGTAGAGTATACTGAAAAAAAGAGGAAAAGCCGTCAGGCAGAAAGGAGCCTGTTATGTATTGTGAAAAATGCGGAGCGAAGCTGAGCGACGGAAGCCGCTTCTGCGAGTCCTGCGGAGCCCCGGTGGAAAAGCAGGGTGAAATCCCGGAGCTTGAAAAAAAGATCATGGAAAACATGGAGGACGAGCTGATTCTTGAAATGCCCGAGGCGCTGCGGGAAAACCGGGAGGGGCCGGCTGAGAACCGTCCGCCCCACGGCGGCGGGGAGAGGCAGCCGGTCTATGGAGGCGGAGAGAACCGGCCGCCCCACGGAACGCAGGCGGAGCACGGGCCCCGCGGGCCGCGGCCCGAAGGCGCCGGGGGCCATAAGGAGCCGCCGACCCACGGCGGAACGGAAAAAAAGTCCTCAGGAAAGAAAAAGGCTGTGGTCATCACGCTGATATGCGTGATCGCGGCCCTGCTCATCGCGGTGGCAGTTTTCATCTTCGTCCTTATGAGTCCGGAAAGAAAGCTCAGCTCCTATATTGAGGACAGGAACTGGGAAAGTGCGGCCCAGGTCTATGAGGAAAAGTATGCCGGGAGCGGCAAGGAGCAGGAGGCGGATGCGCTTCTTAAGGAGGCGGTGGACGAGATCTTTTCGGAATATGAGGACGGAACCATAGACTATCCCGCCGCGAAAAGCCATCTGACCGCCATTGCGGACTTCTGGGGCGACGGATATGCCGACGAGGCCATGGAACGGCTCCGCGCCCTCTACGATTCGCGGGAGTCCTTTGCCGAGGCTGAGGATGCCATGAAACGGGGACAGTACCAGGAGGCCATCGGCCTTTACGCCCAGGTGTCAGAGGAGGACTCCAATTACAAAAAAGCACAGGAAAGGCTGGAGGACGCGAAGAGGGAATACCGCAGCCAGATCCTTTCAGAGGCGGACAGCCGCGAGGCGTCCGGCGATTACGACGGCGCGGTCAGCCTTCTGGAGGAGGCTCTTGAGGTCCTTCCCGGAGACAGTGAGCTTTCAGAACATAAAGAGCAGCTGGAGAGCGAGCGGGAGACCTACCGGATCCAGTCCGCTCTGGACGAGGCGGGGCGTTACGCCTCCTCAGGCAATTATTTCGCCGCCGTCCAGCGGTTAGAGGAGGCCCTTGCGGAAAGCCCGGAAAGCGCTGAGCTTTCCGAGGCCTATGACGGCTACTGTCAGAAATACGAGGAGGATATCCTTGCAAAGGCGGAGGCGGCGCTGGGAGCGGATCAGAATTACGAGGCGGCGCTGATCGTGCTGGAGAAGGCCATCGACTCGCTGAACGGCGAGTATCCCGATATTGAGCAGGATTTCAGGGAAAAGCATGAGGAGTACGTTCAGGCCCAGCTTGCCCAGAGCGCCCAGGAAAATGAAATGGCCCGGATTACGGGCGCATGGCAGGGCAGCAAGGTCATAAGCGGAGGCCTGACCTTAAGCGCCGAGGACTTTCTTCTCTATGGCGGAATGAGCGGCGAGCGGCTCTACATGGAGCTTCGCACCGACGGAAGCCTTTATGTGGACCTTCTGGGACAGGAGGAAACCGGGACATGGGAAAAGGCCTCCGGCGAAAACGCCTATACGCTGATCATCGGGGGAGCGGGCCAGGAGGTGACCCTGGAGACAGACGGAACCATGCGGATGGATCTGGGGGAGGCGGCGATTATCTTCGCCAAGGCCCCTTCCGCTTGACAAACGGGAAAAGTTATTTTAGAATGACTGTATTCAACACGGCGATGAAGAGGATCAGTACGCATCGACGGTCAGCCCAGAGAGGGGGCGGCGCTGGAAAGCCCTCCTGATACGGATGCCGAACCTGCCTTGGAGCCCCATGCGAAAGCATGGCGTAACTCCGGCGATAACGGAGCCTAAGATGACCGGCCGGTCCGGTCAATGAGGGTGGTACCGCCGCATATTGGCCCCTCGTCCCTTCGGGACGGGGGGCTTTTTAAGCTGTGAAGGAAAGGGCGCTGCGGCGCGGATTCTTTTTGGAAAAGGAGAAAAGCTATGGCAAAGGAAAAGAAGCTGGTAGAATCCATCACATCCATGAGCGAGGATTTCGCCCAGTGGTATACGGACGTGGTGAAGAAGGCGGAGCTGGTGGAGTATTCCAACGTGCGGGGCTGCATGATCATCCGTCCCGACGGATACGCCATCTGGGAAAATATCCAGAAGGAGCTGGATAAACGTTTTAAGGAAACGGGTGTGGAGAACGTCTATATGCCCATGTTCATCCCGGAAAGCCTGCTCCAGAAGGAGAAGGATCATGTGGAGGGCTTCGCGCCCGAGGTGGCCTGGGTGACTCAGGGAGGCATGGAGACCCTTCCGGAGCGGCTCTGCGTGCGTCCCACGTCGGAGACCCTGTTCTGCGATTTTTATTCCAGGATCATCCAGTCCTACAGGGATCTTCCCAAGCTCTATAACCAGTGGTGCTCCGTGGTGCGCTGGGAAAAGACCACCAGGCCCTTCTTAAGATCCGCGGAATTTCTGTGGCAGGAGGGGCATACGGCCCACGCCACCGAGGAGGAGGCCGAGGAGAGGACCATCCAGATGCTGAACATTTACGCCGATTTCTGTGAGGAGATCCTGGCCATCCCGGTGATCAAGGGCAAAAAGACCGACAAAGAAAAGTTCGCCGGCGCCCAGTCCACCTATACCATCGAGGCCATGATGCACGACGGAAAGGCCCTCCAGTCCGGCACCAGCCATAATTTCGGCGACGGCTTCGCGAAGGCCTTCGGCATCCAGTATTCCGATAAAGAAAACAAGCTCCAGTATGTACATCAGACCTCCTGGGGAATGTCCACCAGGATCATCGGCGCGCTGATCATGGTGCACGGCGACGACAGCGGCTTAAAGCTGCCGCCCAGGATCGCTCCCGTCCAGGCCATGGTGATCCCCATCGCCCAGCGCAAGGAGGGCGTTATGGAAAAGGCGGCGGAGCTTTGCGACGTGCTGAAGGCCGCCGGGATCCGCGCAAGGCTGGACGACTCTGACAAGAGCCCGGGCTGGAAATTCAGCGAGCAGGAGATGAGGGGAATCCCCATCCGCGTAGAGATCGGCCCCAAGGATATAGAGCAGAACCAGGCCGTCATCGTGCGGCGCGATAACAGGGAGAAGATCACGGTATCCCTGGACAGTCTGGGAGAAGAGGCCCTTAAGATCCTGGATGAGATCCAGCACGATATGTACGCCAGGGCGAAGGAGCATCTGGAGAGCCATATCTATACCGCGAAAACCTATGAGGAGTTCAAGGACATCATCGCCGGGAAGCCCGGCTTCGTGAAGATGATGTGGTGCGGTGACGAGGCCTGCGAGCTCAGGATCAAGGAGGATACCACGGCCACCTCCCGCTGCATGCCCTTTGAACAGGAGCAGATCACCGACGTGTGCCCCGTCTGCGGAAAGCCGGCGAAGGCCATGGTATACTGGGGAAAGGCCTATTAAAAAGCCTTACGGTGTTTTAAGATAAAATTGACATTTCAGGGCTTGACAAATGCTTAACGACGTGATACGATACAACCATCAAAACAAACAAAGCTCCGGTTACTGACGGATAATTGTGGAGTACCACAGTGGAACCGGGGTCATATTGAGCCGACCGTCTGGGCAACATTTGGGAGAACCGGATGTTGCCCTTTTTTTATAAAAAAACGCGGCGGACGCAAATCTACAGGAGGGTGAAAACTATGGGATTCAAGAGCGACATTGAAATTGCACAGGAGTGCACCATGAGGCCGATCATGGAGATCGCGCAGAAAGCCGGCATCGACGAGAAGTATGTGGAGCAGTACGGAAAGTACAAGGCAAAGATCGACTACAACCTGATCAAGGAAACCGATAAGAAGGACGGCAAGCTGATCCTGGTTACCGCCATCAACCCCACTCCCGCAGGCGAGGGCAAGACGACCACCAGCGTGGGCCTTGCAGACGGTCTTGCAAAGATCGGCAAGAACGTAATGGTAGCTCTCCGTGAGCCCTCCTTAGGTCCGGTATTCGGCGTAAAGGGCGGCGCTGCCGGCGGCGGCTACGCCCAGGTAGTTCCCATGGAGGACATCAACCTTCATTTCACCGGTGATTTCCATGCCATCGGCGCGGCCAACAACCTGCTGGCGGCAATGGTTGACAACCACATTTTCCAGGGCAACGAGCTGAACATCGATCCCAGGAAGATCACCTGGAGAAGATGCGTGGATATGAACGACCGTCAGCTGAGAAACGTTGTGGACGGCCTTGGCGGAAGAACCAACGGAACGCCCCGTGAGGACGGCTACGACATCACCGTTGCTTCCGAGATCATGGCAGTGCTCTGCCTGGCAAGCGACATCAACGACCTGAAGGCAAGGCTTGGCCGCCTGATCGTCGGCTACACCTACGGCAAGGTTTCCGAGCAGAAGCCCGTGACGGCCCATGACCTTCACGCTGAGGGCGCTATGGCGGCTCTCCTTAAGGACGCCTTAAAGCCCAATCTGGTGCAGACCCTGGAGGGAACTCCCGCCATCGTACACGGCGGCCCCTTCGCCAACATCGCCCACGGCTGCAACTCCGTGACCGCAACAAAAATGGCCATGAAGCTGGCTGACTATACCGTAACCGAGGCAGGCTTCGGCGCTGACCTGGGCGCTGAGAAGTTCCTGGACATCAAGTGCCGTATGGCAGGCTTAAAGCCCAACGCAGTCGTGATCGTGGCTACCGTAAGGGCCCTTAAGTACAACGGCGGCGTGCCGAAGGCCGAGCTCAACAACGAGAACCTGGAAGCTCTTGAGAAGGGTCTTCCCAACCTGTTAAAGCATGTGAGCAATATCACCAACGTATATAAGCTGCCCTGCGTAGTGGCCATCAACGAGTTCCCCACCGATACCCAGGCTGAGGTTGAGCTGGTGGAGAAGAAGTGCAAGGAGCTGGGCGTGAACGTGGTCCTTTCCCAGGTATGGGCAAAGGGCGGCGAGGGCGGCAAGGCTCTGGCCGAGGAGGTCGTAAGGCTCTGCGATATGCCCAACGACAGCTTCTCCTTCTCTTATGAGCTGGAAGGAACCAGTATCGAAGAGAAGCTGAACCAGATCGCTCAGAAGATCTATGGCGGCAAGGGCGCGGTGCTCACCGCGGCAGCCCAGAAGCAGGCGAAGCAGCTTGAGGATATGGGATACGGCAACTGCCCTATCTGCGTGGCCAAGACTCAGTACAGCCTGACAGACGACGAGAAGAAGCTGGGCGCTCCCACCGACTTCGAGATCACTGTAAGGAACCTGAAGATTTCCGCAGGCGCAGGCTTCATCGTAGCCCTGACCGGCGAGATCATGACCATGCCCGGACTTCCCAAGGTGCCCGCGGCCGAGAAGATCGATGTGGACGAGACCGGAAAGATCACCGGCCTGTTCTAAGGAAAACAGCATAAAGATTATGAGGCGGCACGGCGAAGGCTGTGCCGCCTTTTGCTTTGCTGCATGAACCCGTCAAAACCTCCGCATACTAAAAAGAAAACGGGAGGCGGTCTTTTGAAGGCAGAGGAGAAGATATTGGAGCGGATCAACCGGATGAGCGCCATGCTCAACGATCTTTCGGTTTACCTGAACCGCTATCCGCAGGATGAGCGGGCGAGGGAATGGTTCCGGCATTGCAGCGGGGAACGGGAGGCGCTCCTGCGGCAGACAGAGGCGCTTCGCGGCAGGGAAAGCCGCCGGGAATGAGCGTCCGCACTTCTTTACTTGCGCCGGCTCCGGGGATAATGGTATACTAAGAGGGTATACGATCAATCGGGAGGAGCTCACATGGAGCGCGAGGCACAAAGCATGGCACAGCCGTTGGGGCTGACAGAACAAGAGGTGCAGAAACGGCGGGAGCAGGGACTTGTCAATACGCCGGTGGAAGCGCCCTCCAAAAGCACAGCGCAGATCATCGCAGGAAATCTTTTTACGTTTTTCAACCTGGTGTTCGTGGTGCTGGCTTTTTTTCTGGTGCTGGTGCGCCGTTACCGGCAGATGCTGTTTCTGATCGCCGTGGCGGTGAACGCGGTGATCGGCATCGTCCAGCAGCTGCGCTCCAAGCGGGTGGTGGACAGGCTCTCCTTTCTGGCGGCGGCAAGGTATCCGGTCTTAAGGGACGGGAAAGAGCTCCGGTGCCACAGCGACGAGCTGGTGCAGGACGACGTGGTGATTTTCCGCGCGGGGGCACAGGTGCCCGCCGACGCGGTGGTGGTGTCAGGCGAGGTGCGGGCGGGCGAGGCCCTGCTCACGGGAGAGCCGGACGCAGTCTATAAAAAGCCGGGCTCCCGGCTTTTGTCGGGCAGCTTTATCCTTTCGGGAAAATGTTATGCCAGGCTCACGAAGGTGGGAGCAGAATCCTACGCGGCAAAGCTCACTGTGGAGGCCAGGAAAAAGGGCGTGGGAAAGAAATCCGAGATGATGACCTCCCTTGACAGGCTTCTTCATGTGATCGCGGTGCTTCTGGCGCCCTTCGGCCTGATCCTGTTCTGGAAGCAGCACTGGGTCATGGGCCTTACGCTTCCTGAGTCCACCGTGGCGGTGATCGCGGCGCTGGTGGGCATGATACCGGAGGGGCTCTATCTTCTCACCAGTGTGGCGCTGGCCCTTGGCGTCATGCGGCTGGCGAAGCGGGGAACCGTCGTCCACGAGATGAGCTGCATCGAGACGCTGGCCAGGGTGGATGTTCTCTGCGTGGATAAAACAGGGACCATCACAGAACCCTTTATGAAGGTATCCGACGTGATCTGCCTGAATGAGGAGCGCTACAGCCGCTCCTTTGTCACAGAGCTTTTAAGCGCCTATTACGCCGGTATGGAGGCGGACAACGAGACGGCCATGGCCATCCGCCGCCATTATGAAAACCCGCCGGGCTGGGAGATCGAAAAAACCATCCCCTTTCAGTCGGCGGTCAAGTGGAGCGCGGTGGTCTTTAAGGACAAAGGAACTTATGTGACGGGAGCGCCCGAGGTGCTTCTGGGAGACAGTCACCCCCAGGCGGCGGAGCGGGTCAGAAAGCATCTGGAGCGGGGTGAGCGGGTGATCCTTGCGGGAGCCTGCCGGGAAACGCCGCGGGAGGGAGCGCCTCTCACAGTCCCGGTGGAGCCCGTGGCCATGGTGGTGATCGCCAATAATATCCGTGAGAACGCCCCCGAGACCTTCCGCTTTTTTGCGGAGCAGGGCGTGGCGGTCAAGGTGATTTCCGGGGACAGCCCTGCCACGGCGGCGCGGATCGCCGGGCAGGCCGGGATCCGGAACGCCGAGGACTTTGTGGACGCCAGGACTCTGGAAACAGAGGAGCAGCTTTACCAGGCGGCGGAGCGGTATACGGTGTTCGGCCGGGTGACGCCCGCCCAGAAGCGGGATCTGATCCGGGCCATGAAGGGCCACGGACATACGGTGGCCATGACGGGGGACGGCGTCAACGACGTGCTGGCCTTAAAGGACGCCGACTGCGGCATCGCCATGGCTTCCGGAAGCGACGCGGCCTGCCACGCGGCTCATCTGGTGTTAATGGATTCTGATTTTTCCTCCATGCCCCGGGTGGTGGCCGAGGGAAGGCGGGTCATCAACAATATCGAGCGGGCGGCCGCTTTGTTTCTGGTGAAGAATATCTTTTCCTTCTTTTTGACGGTGATCCTGCTGTTTGCGCCGCTTCCCTATCCGCTGACTCCCATCCAGCTTACGATGATCAGCGCCTTTACCATCGGGATCCCCTCCTTTTTCCTGGCCCTTGAGCCCAATGAGAGCCTCATAAAGGGCCGGTTCATGTACAACGTGCTCTCAAAGGCGTTTCCCGGCGGTCTCACCAACGTGGCGGCAGTGCTGGCCGTCTCCATCGTCAGCACCCTGTTTGGGTTCTCCACGGAGGTGATGAACACCATGGCCGGAATTGCCGTGGGCTTTGTGGGGATTCTGGTGCTGGCGCAGATCTGTATGCCCTTTGACAGAAAGAGGCTGTTGATCTGGAGCCTGATGGCCGCGGGCATGGCGGCCAACATCCTGCTTCTGGGGCCGATCTATTCCCTTGTGCCCCTGAACGGGCTCCAGACCCTTTCGCTGGCGGCCATCATGGGAGCCTCCTACCCCTTCCTGCTTCTGATGCTGAGGATCGTGCGGGCCGTTACAGGACGGCTGGAAGGCTTGTGATTTCTTCAAGTTTGTGATAAGCTGGAAGCGGGCGGAGGTGATAGTGTGGATGCTTACGGTACATTCGATCATATTCTGGTGAAGCTGTTCCATGAGATCATGGACATTGAGCAGAAGGCGATCATCACAGAGCAGTTTAAGGACATTACCAATAACGATATGCACGTGATCGCGGCCATTGGTATCGGCACGCCCAAAAACATGTCGGCTATCGCAAAGCAGCTTCGGGTCACCACGGGAACCCTTACGATCTCCATGAACAGCCTGGTAAAAAAGGGATACGTAAAGAGGGAGAGAAGCGAGCAGGACCGGCGGGTGGTCTACATCATGCTGACGGCCAAGGGAAAGCTGGCCTACAGGCAGCACGAGAGCTTCCATAAAAAGATGACGGAGGCCCTGATACGGCATCTGAGCCCGGAGGAGACGGAGCTTCTGGTGAAGGCCCTGACCAATCTGAAGGATTTTTTCGAGGAATACAGAAAAGAAGAAGAAAAGTAAGGGAGAGCCGTCAGGCTCTCCCCTTTGGATTTATGGGCTTTGCATCAATATTTGAAAATGGCCGTCCCATAGGGCGGGAGCGGGTAAGCGAAGGAATACTTCCTTCCGTCGCAGGGCTTTTTCTCTGAGACGAACACCGTTTGCTCCGCCTTGTCAAGAAGCCCGTGGGCGTTGTCAAGAAGCAGGGTGTACCGTCCCTTTTTGGGCACGCCCACCCGGTAATCGCTCCGCTCCATGGGAGTGAAGTTGCATACGAACAGCAGATTGTTCCTGCCGGTGGGGCTTATGCGCACAAAGCTGAAGATGCTCCTGTCGGCGTCGTCGCAGTTGATCCACTCAAAGCCGCTCCAGTCATAGTCCCTGCCGTAAAAGGCGGGGTATTTTTTATACAGATGCAGAAGATCCCGGAAGTACTCCTGAAGGTCCTTGTGGAGAGGCTCCTTTAACAGGAACCAGTCAAGCTCCCGCTCCTCGCTCCATTCCCGGAGCTGGCCGAATTCCTGGCCCATGAACAGAAGCTTTTTGCCGGGATGCCCCATCATAAAGGTGTAGCCCGCCTTCAGGTTCGCGAACTTATCGGCGGGATAGCCGGGCATTTTTTCCAGCATGGAGCATTTTAAGTGGACGACCTCGTCGTGGGAGAGCACCAGGATAAAGTTCTCGCTGCAGGCGTAGGTCATTCCGAAGGTCATTTTTCCGTGGTTGAATTTGCGGAAGTAGGGATCCAGCTTCATGTATTCCAGGAAGTCGTGCATCCAGCCCATATTCCACTTGAAGGTGAAGCCCAGGCCGTCGTATTCCGGCGGCTCCGTTACCTTGGGCCAGGCGGTGGATTCCTCGGCGATCACCATGCTGCCGGGATTTCGCCGCTTCATAATGCTGTTGAGATGCTTGAAGAACTCAATGGCCTCCAGGTTTTCGTTCCCGCCGTGGATGTTGGGCACCCACTGGCCGTCCTGCTTGCCGTAATCCAGGTAGAGCATGGAAGCGACGGCGTCCACCCGCAGGCCGTCCACATGGAACTGCTCCACCCAGTAAAGGGCGTTGGCAATGAGGAAGTTAGACACCTCGTGCTTGCTGTAGTCAAAGATCTTCGTTCCCCAGTCGGGGTGCTCGCCCTTTCTGCTGTCCGCGTATTCGTAAAGGGGCTCGCCGTCGAAGTCGGCCAGGCCGTGGGCGTCCCTGGGGAAGTGGGCGGGAACCCAGTCCAGGATCACGCCGATGCCCTTCCGGTGCAGATAGTCGATGAAATAC
Source organism: uncultured Lachnospiraceae bacterium (assembly GCA_944375845.1). Classification (GTDB taxonomy): domain Bacteria; phylum Bacillota; class Clostridia; order Lachnospirales; family Lachnospiraceae; genus Lientehia. The sequence goes on along the minus strand of CALWAW010000080.1, from coordinate 15,426 downwards.
CGGAAATCATCGGGCGTTCCGTAGCGGGAGGTGGGCGCGTAGTAGCCGGTCACCTGATAGCCCCAGGAGCCGTCGAAGGGATACTCCAGAAGGCCCATGATCTCCACATGGGTATAGCCCATTTCCTTTATGTAGGCCGCCAGCTCCTTTGCCAGCTCCCGGTAAGAGAGGAACTCGTCCCCGTTCTTTTTCCAGGAACCTAAATGCACCTCGTAAATGGAAAGGGGGCCGAGAGTGGGAAGGCTTTCCCTGCGGCGGCCGATCCATTTGTCGTCCTTCCAGCGGAAGGCGGATACGGGAGCGACGCGGGAGGCGGTGCCGGGCCGCAGCTCCGCCCAGAAGGCGAAGGGGTCGGCCTTGTAAATGCGCTCGCCCTTTTTGGTGAGGATCACATATTTGTAAAGCTCCCCCGGCTTTGCCTTTGACGTAAAGACCTCAAAGATCCCGGAGGTGCCGATGGGCGACATGGATACGCCCTCCTCGGACCAGCCGGTAAAGTCCCCCGTTACGGAAACCGCCTGCGCGTGGGGGGCCCACACGGCGAAGTAGACGCCCTGCTTCCCGTTTCTGACGACAGGATGCGCGCCCAGCTTTTCATAAATCTCATAATGGGTCCCTTCTCCAAACAGATAACAGTCCGTATCCGTGATGATGCCTGTTCGTTTTGCCATAGCATTTTACCCCACGATCTTTAATATTCTGCTTGTGCAGCCGTCCAGCGAAAGGGCGAGACGGCCGCCTTCAAGAGGAAGCTCCTCATCTGTCATAAGATCAAGCGCCCTCTCCCCGCCGGTGTTTATGGAGAAGGAGAAGGGGCCGTCGTCAATATTGTGGACCGCGACGATCCGCTCTCCGTCCAGCGTGCGGGCATAGGCGTACTGCCTGTTGGTCAGGAAAAGCTCCTGGTAAGCCCCCGTGCACAGGGCGGGATGCTCCCTGTGGATATGGGCCAGCTTCGCCACATGGCGGGAAAGCTCCCCGTCAAGCTCCGGGAACCGTTCCGGCGGGATGGCCGGGCGGAGCATCTCGTCGCAGGTGCTTGTCCGCGCGCCCTCGATGCCCCATTCGGAGCCGTAGTAGACGGACGGGATGCCGGGAAGGGAAAAGAGCATGGCGTACACGGTGAAAATGTGCCGCTCATTGCGCAGCTTGCTCATGATCCGGTCCTCGTCATGGTTGTCCACAAAGGTGTAAAGATTGATGTTTCTGTAAATGCCGCCGTTCTGATCCGACTGGCGGCGGATGGTATGGGCGATCTCAAAGCAGTTATAATCGTTATGGCCGGAGTAAAGCCCCTTATGGAGCTCGTAATTTGTGACGGAGTGGAGCATGGAGGGGTTTGCCCAGCGGCTGTAATCCCCATGGATCACCTCGCCCATCAGCCAGAAATCGCGCTTTAAGCCGTCGCAGTGGGCCCGGAGCGCCCGCATGAAATCAAAATCCAGCACATTGGCGCAGTCCAGGCGGATGCCGTCGATGTCGAACTCGCGCACCCAGAAGGACACCGTATCCAGCAGGTAATCCCGCACCGCCGGATTCTGAAGGTTCAGCACCGGAAGCTCAAAGTGGCCCTGCCAGGCCTCGTAGCTGAAGGGGTCGCCCAGGGGGCTTCCCTGCCAGAAGCTTACGTTCCTGTACCAGTCCTTATATGGCGAAGCCTCCCGGTTTTCCTGAATATCCCGGAAGGCGAAAAATTCCCGGCCCGTATGGTTGAACACCCCGTCCACCACAACCCTTATGGAGGCGTCGTGGCAAAGGCGGACAAACTCTTTGAAGTCGTCATTGCTTCCCAGGCGCCGGTCGATGAGGCGCAGGTCGCGGGTGTCGTAGCCGTGCTTTGTGGATTCAAAGAGGGGGCCGATGTAAACGGCCGAGACGCCCAGCTCTTTGAGGTGCGGGATCCAGGCGTCAAGCTCCCGGAACCGGTCCGCCGTCTCCGTCTCGTGGTTTTCTCTGGGAGCGCTTGTCATTCCCAGGGGATACATGTGATAAAAAACGCTGTTGTCATACCAGGCTGACATTCAATCCCCCCAATCTGTAATATCTTTTATTTTACCAACTGCCGGGGGCAAGGTCAAGGCATTTCGCCTGGCGCAGAAGGAACTGGTAGCGGATGGAGGCGGCCTTTATGGTGTAGCTGTAATAGTCGATGAGGGCCGGGTCCGTCACATGGTTGAAATTATTCTGGGCGTTGTCGATGGTTTCGATGGTCCGGCGGATGTCCGCCCAAAGCTCTTCCTGTTTCATGGCAAGATCTCCTTTCTTTTCCAGAGTATGGGAAAAATCCCGGAAAAATATGCTTGACAAACAGGGGGATTTCGTGCATAATCAGAATCACCAATTCAAAAAGCCCGTTTCGGGGCGTTTTCCCAAAGAGAGCAAAACTGAACAGAGAATGGAGGATGCCGGTGGCATGGCAATTTTTTGTGGTGTGCATGGCGGCGGCCGCGGCGGATATTCTGTGGCGCAGGGTGCCCAATATCTGGCTGGCGGCCTGGTTTCTCACAGGCCTTCTTCTGTCGGGCCTTTTTCCCCTTCAGATCCCCATCGTCCGGGAGACGGGCGAAGTCCGGGTATTTTCCGGCGCCGCCGGGTCCGCGGCGGCGTACCTGGCGCGGGGAGCGGCGGCTTCGCTTCTTTTTTATCCGGCCTGGCGCCTCGGCATGGCCGGGGCGGGCGACGTGAAGCTTTTCGGCCTGGCTGCGGCCTGGCTTGGCATTCCCGCCTTCGGGGCGTGCTTTTTATACAGCCTTCTTCTGGGGGCTCTGGCCAGCTTCCTGAAAATGCTGTTTCACCGCAGTCTGTCTGAACGCATTTCTTATTTTCTTGCCTGGATCAGGCAGTGCTTTTCCCAGAAAAAACTGATTTCCTACAGCCCGGAAGGGGCATGGGGACGCCGTGAGACGATCCCCTATTCGGCGGCGTTTCTTGGCGGCCTGGCGCTGTGGCTTTGGCTTTAGGAGGTGAGACCATGAAAAGATGGCGGCTTGGGATCTGTGACAGGGAGGCAGGCTACGCCAGAAGCCTGGCCCGGTTCCTTCGGGCCAGGGGAGAGGGGCGGCTGGAGGTCCGGGTCTTTACGGCGAAGGAGGCGGCGGCCGCCTGCCTGGACGAGGGCGGTCTGGACTGCCTTCTGGCGGATGAGGAATGTGCCGCCCAATGGGTCTCCTATCCGGGAGTTTTCGTGGCGGCCCTTTCCGAAAAGGACGGGGACGGTGAGGTTCCCCTCGTCGGAAAATACCAGTCCGCGGAGCGGATCTGGAAGCGGCTCCTGGAGATCGGGGCCGCCGGGGACTGGGAGCAGACTCCCGCCGCCGGGAACAGAAAAAACGAGATCCTTGGGGTCTGCTCCCCCTCCCAGGATCTGAAAGGGCTGGTTCTGGGCCTCCTTGCGGGCCGCCTCCTTTCCGGTATGGAAAGAAGCCTGTTCCTTACCATAGGAGAGTTTTCCGCCCTGCCGGAGCTTCTTGGCGGCGGGGGAGAGGGAGAGCTTTCCGAGCTCTACTACTGCTACTGCCAGGGAAGGCTTTCGGGCGGCCGGCTCAGGGCGGCCGCCTGCAGGTGGGGGACGGCCGACTGGATCGCCCCTCCGGAAAGGCCGGAGGACCTTTACAGGAACGGGCGGCCCTATGAGGCTGACTTTTTCAGGAGTCTTATGCAGACTGGCGGCTACGGCTTTCTGGTGCTGGAGCTTGGCGGAGGCCTGGGAGGGAAGGAGGAGCTTTTAAGCGCCTGCGGCCGTCTGCTTGTACCCGTTCCGGAGACGGGACGGGAGAATATCAGGACGGGAAAGCTTTTAACCTGGCTGAAGGAAAAGGGATACGGGGAAAAGACGATAATCTGTCCCCTTCCTGATCTGAACCCCCGGGAAGAGGCCGTAAGTCCGGAGCGGGAGCTGGCCGGGGCCTTCGGTGAGGCGGTGCGGAAGCTCCTTAAGGATCAGGGCTATATGGAAGGAGGGAGAGCCTTTGGAGGAGAAGATCAGGGCGCGGCTTCTGGCCCGGCTGGACATCGAGGGGGAGATCTCGGACGAGCGCCTTTTTGAAATGATCGACGAGGAGATTATCCGGGAGGGGAGAACAGAGGGCCTTCCCCTGGACCGGCGGCTCTTTTTGAGAAAGACCCTGTTCAACAGCCTGAGGCGTCTGGACATCCTTCAGGAATTCCTTGAGGACGAGACCGTCACGGAGATCATGGTGAACGGGCCTGAACGGATCTTTCTGGAGCGGGAGGGGAGGCTGATAAAAAGTGAAAAGGCCTTTTCCTCCAGAGAAAAGCTGGAGGACGTGATCCAGCAGATCGTCTCCAGGGTGAACCGCACCGTAAACGAGGCGGATCCCATCGCCGACGCCAGGCTGGCCGACGGCTCCCGCGTCAACGTGGCCCTGCGGGCGGTGGCGCTGGACGGCCCCGTCATCACGATCCGCAAATTCGGGAAAAAGGCGTTTTCCCTGGAACGGCTTGTGAGCCTTGGAACCCTTCCCGCAGAGCTGGCGGAATTTTTAAAGGAGTGCGTGCGGGCCCGGAAAAACATCTTTGTTTCAGGCGGGACGGGAAGCGGAAAAACAACGTTTTTAAACGCCCTTTCCGCATGGATCCCGCGGGGAGAGCGGATCGTCACCATAGAGGATTCCGCTGAGCTTAAGCTTCAGGGACTGGAAAACCTGGTACGGCTGGAGGCCAGGAGGGCCTCCTCGGGGGAGCGGGAGATCACCATCCGGGAGCTGATCCGAACGGCCCTGCGGATGCGCCCCGACAGGATCATTGTGGGCGAGGTGCGGGACGGGGCGTGCCTGGATATGCTCCAGGCCATGAACACGGGCCATGACGGCTCCCTGTCCACGGGGCACGGCAGATCCGCCGCGGATATGCTTGCCCGCCTTGAGACCATGACCATGATGGGCGGCGACCTTCCCCTCGCCGCGATCCGCGAGCAGATCGGCTCCGCCATCGACCTGATGGTGCATCTTGTCCGGGACAGGAGCGGCGCCAGAAGGGTTCAGACTGTACTGGAGGTGAATGGCTATGACAGGAAAACGGAGGAATACCGCCTCAAGGCCCTTTATGAGGCGGGGGCTTAAGGCCTGGAGCCTGGGACTGGCCGCCGCGGCCGTTCTCACCTTTCTGTTTTACAGAAGCGCCCTGATGCTTCCGGCGCTCCTCCCCCTGGCATTTTACTTTGCGGGAAGGTACGAAAGAGAGCGCGGGAAAAAGTGGCTCCTGGAAACGTCGGGACAGTTGAAGGACGGCCTTCTGGCCCTGGGCGCCTCGGTGCGGGCGGGGCATTCCGCCGAGAACGCGTTTCTTGACGCGGCGAAGGAGCTTGAATTCCTCTATGGAAGGGCAAGCAGGACCGCCGCCGCCTTTTACGGGGTGTCGGCAAGGCTCCGGGTAAACGTGCCGCTGGAGCAGGCGGTCCGGGAGATGGCGGGGGAGCTTAAGGTACCCGAGGCCGTAAGCTTCGCTGAGGTGTTCGCGGCGGCCAGAAGAACGGGGGGAAGGATCGATCAGGTGATCCTCAAGACGGTGCAGACCCTTTCCGGAAGGCTGGAGGTAAGAGAGGAGATCGGAACGCTGCTCAAAGGACGGCGGTACGAGCAGAAGATCATGAAGGCGGTCCCCCTCCTGATCCTGGTCTATATGGAGCTTACGTCCCCGGATTATTTCGGCGTCCTGTACGGGACCGTTCCCGGAAGGATTATTATGACCGTCTGCCTGGCGGTATATCTGGCCGCCTGGATTCTGGCGGACCGGATCGGGAGCATCGAGGTGTAAAGGAGGGCCTATGGGGAAGATCGGCACATGGATTGTGGACAAGTACCGCGGCCTGCGGAAAAAATGTGGAAAACCTGCCATTCCTGCCTTGAGGCTACAGCAGCTTAAGAAGCTGCACCCTTCAGAGGATCCGGAGGCGCTCTCAAGAAAGCAGGACGCCAGGACGGCGATGGCGCTTCTTCTGATACTTTTTGCGGGCGCGTTTCTCTTTGCCGCCGTCCTTACGGGAGCAAAAAGGGAGCCGGTCTCGTCCGTAGAGCGGCCCGGCTATGGGGACGGGAGCGAGAGCCTTCTGCTGGAGGCCCGCCGGGAGAATGCCGACCCGGTGGAGGTGGAGCTTTCCATCGGGGCCCGGGCCCTTACGGAGGAACAGACGGAGGAGCTTCTTCAGGAGGCAGAAATCCAGCTGGTGGAAGCCATGAAGGGCGATAATGAGAGCCTTGACCGGGTGGAAGGCCCCCTGGTGCTTCTGGAGCAGGCGGCGGGAGGGCTTGTGGAGGCGGAATGGCTCTCCCGGAACAGGGAGCTTCTGGACGATTGGGGGCAGATCCTTAAGAGCCCGGAGGAGATCGACCCGGCGGGCGAGGAAGGGAGCTATCTTCTCACCCTTTCCTGCGGGGAAAAAAGCAGGAGCCATGAAATCTTTCTGCGGGTGTTCCCGCCGGAGATGACCAAAGAGGAGGCGTTTTCAGAGGGACTTAAGGCAGAGGCTGAAAGAGTTCTCGCGGAAGATTCCCAGGGACAGGAGGCGGTTCTTCCGTCGGAATATCAGGGAGAAAGACTGGTCTGGTATCAGCCGGAAGAGGAGGGAGGTCCCTATTGGATCTTATTGTTAACGGCCCTTCTGGCCCTCTGGGTCAGGGCGAGGGCGGAGGGAAAAAGAAAGGAAGCTCTTAAGGAGAGGGACAGGCAGCTCCTTTTGGATTATCCGGAGCTTGTGTCAAAGTTTACCGTGCTTCTTCAGGCGGGGCTTTCGGCCAGAAACGTATGGGAAAGGATGGTGGCGGAATATGAGAAGCAGAGAGGAAAGGGCGAGAAGCCCCGATACGTCATGGAGGAGATGCGGGTCACGAAGCTTCAGCTGGACAACGGCGTTTACGAAAGCCGCGCCTACGGCGAGTTCGGAAGAAGATGCGGACTCCATCCCTATATGAAATTCGCGGCCCTGCTGGAGCAGAGTCTCCGCCAGGGGAGCGGGGGGCTCCCGCTTCTTCTCATGGAAGAGGCGGAGGCGGCCTTCGAGCAGAGAAAGCACCTGGCCAGAAGGCTGGGAGAGGAGGCGGCCACAAAGCTGATGCTTCCGATGTTCCTGATGCTTTTAGTGGTTCTGGCAGTCGTCATGGCGCCGGGTTTCCTGTCCTTTTAGGGCGGGAGGAAGGAGGGTATGAAATGGAAGGATACAGACAGTTCTGGGAGGATGAGACGGCAGTGGGCGTGGTGGAGCTGATCCTGATCCTGGTGGTCCTGATCTCTCTGGTCATCATTTTTAAAAAGCAGCTGACCGCGCTGGTCAATACCATTTTTATCAAGATCAGCGGGCAGGCAGGGGAGATTTATTGATCCGGGAGGCCAGATGCCAGGGAAGCGTCACCGTGTTTTTCGCGCTGACCTTAACGCTGATCCTCGCCGTGATCTGCACGACTCTGGAGTCGGCCCGGTATTCCCTGCTCTCCTATTTTGCCTCCCAGGCTCAGGGCGCGGCCGTGGAATCGGTTTTTGCGGGCTATTACAGGCCGCTCTGGGAAAACTATCATCTGCTTTTTATGGCGGACAGCGCAGGTCTTGAGGCGATGGTGGAAAAGGAGCTTGCGAAGGCCGGAGAGCGGGCGGGCTCCTATGGCTTTCAGGTGGGGAGCGTTCAGGCCGTCCGGACAGTGACGGCGGTGGATCAGGGAGGCGCCGCCTTCCTCCGCCAGGTGCGAAAGGACGGGGAGGCCCACGGCCTTTCCTCCCTTCTGGAATCCATGTCAGACCAGGCGACGCTCATAGAGGAGGGCGAAGAGGTATTCGCCTATGTGGAGAGCCTATCCGGGTACGGCGAGACTATCTCGCAGCTGGAGGAGGAGTACAGAATCGCCGAGGAGGCGGGAAGAGCCCTCAAAGAGCAGGTGGACGCCCTCCTTGAGGGAAGCGGCGGGGTGTCCTCAGAGCAGATGGAGGCCCTCAAAAAGCAGGCCCAGGAAGCGCTGGGGCTGTGCGGGGAGGACGAGGCTCTTTTAAAGCTTGAGGAACAGCTTGCCGGCCGGCTGAAATCCGGAAGGGAGCGGCTTGAGGAACAGAAAAGCCAGGTAAGCGCCTCGTCCTATGAAATGATGGAGAAGGAGTTCTTAAGCCTTGAGGAATACGCCTCCGAGGGCGGCCGGAGCGCGGAGGCCGGAAAGCAGCGGGAGATGATCCGCGCACAGGCGGAGCGGATTCTGGGATGGAGCCAGGATCAGCCGCCGGAGGAGCTTTTAAAGGAGGTGAAAGAAGGCCTCCCGGCATTTTCTGAGAGAAAAGCGACGGCCTCAGAGGAGCCGAAGCTTCTGGAGGCGGCGAAGGACTGGAAGGGCGGAGGGCTTCTGGCGCTTTTAACAGACGAAAGCACCCTGTCCGACGGGGTCCTTAAGGGAGGCCCCTACCCCTCAGAGATTTCCGGACCGGCGGCGGAGGGACTGGCCTCAAAGGCTGCGGCGGCCGGTTATATGACGGAGCATTTCGGACGGTACGGAAGCGAGGGGAAGTCGGAGCTTCTGGTCTATGAGGCCGAATACATTTTAGGAGGGAAGGCCAGCGACCGGGAAAATCTGGAATACGTGGCCGGAAGGCTGACGGCAGTCCGCACAGGCCTTAATTTCCTCTATCTCATGGGGGATCAGGCGAAGCGGGCCGAGGCGGAGGCGCTGGCCGCAGGGCTTGTGGGCTTTACGGGGATTGCTCCCCTGGTACGGCTGGCGTCCCTCCTGATCCTGGGGGCCTGGTCCCTGGCGGAGGCGGTGGAGGATGTGAGGCTCCTGCTTTCAGAGGGCTCCGTGCCTCTTATCAAAAAAGAAACAGACTGGAAGCTTTCCCTCTCCCAGGCATATAAGGCCTTCGGAAAAGGGCAGGAGGCCGTATCTGCGGAAGAAGGGACGTGGGATTATGAGGCATATCTGGCGCTTTTGTTTCTTCTGGGAGACGGAGAAAAAGAATACTTCCGCATGATGGATGTCATCGAATGGAATCTCCGGAAGGAGGACGCGGGATTTTTCATGGAAAACTGCCTGTCCTTCTGCGAGGTGCAGGCGACGGTTTACGCAGAGCCGATGTTTCTCCACCTTCCCTTCGGGGAGGGGAACGGGGGACGTTACGAGCTTCGCCCGACGGCCGCCTACGGATATCAGGAATGAACAGAAAGGAGGTGGAGACAGGTGCTCTTCTCTTTGCGGCAAAGGCCCCTTTGCATATCAGAACAATTTCATAAAACAAATTCCTATTTTGTCCCTCACGCTGAGCCCGGGGGGACATTTCTCCTAAAACCTCTCCAAGTAACCCCAAAAACAAAAATAAAACGGAATCAACTGCAAATAAAAAGCCGCGGGAGGAGGGCATCTGCCTCCGCCCCCTTAAAGGGAAGCCTGACCATAGAGGCGGCCTTCGCGATGTGCCTGCTTTTAGCGGCCTGCGTTCATTTATTCTATCTGTTTTCCCTGATGGGCTTCCAGGCGAGAATGCGGCTTTTCCTGGAAAAAGAAACCAGGGAGCGGGCCATTTACCGGATCAGCCACAGCGCGGGAATGCGGGAGGCCGCCCGGAAGGAGCTGGAGCCCTTTTCCGGGCTGATGTCCCTTGACGAAGGGGTATCCTTTCAGGCAGAAAAGGACGGGGATTTCCTGGAGGCCTCCGTTCAGTACCGGGCGGGGCCGGCCTTTGGTCTCTGGAAGGCGGACTACACCCAGACGGCGAGAAGGCGGCTCTGGAACGGACAGGCTGCGATCCTGCGCGAAGGCGCGGGGGAGCGGGACGGCTGGAGCGGGGGCGTATACGTCACGCCCCATGGGACGGCCTTTCACCGTACCAGAGACTGCGCGTATCTTTCCCTTTCGGTGAGAGCGGCCGGGAGGACGCAGCTTTCCGGGCTCCGGAACAAAAACGGGGAGCGGTATACGGCCTGTGAAAATTGCGGAGAAAGGGCCGGGGCCGTGGTCTATATCACAGACTATGGAAACCGGTATCACAGCGCAAGAAGCTGCGGCGGCATCAGCCGCCAGATCATCAAGATCCCTGAAACGGAGGCAAAGGGCAGGACGCCCTGCTCAAAATGCGGCTGAGGAGGCGGAACAATGGAACAGCCATGGGGAACCGGCGTATTTCTTCTTCTGTGCAGCCTGTGGGATATCCGCTCCGGAAGGCTTCCGGTCTGGCTTCTGGCGCTGGGGCTTTTTGGAGGCGTTCTTTCCGGAATCATCCGGACGGGAAGCGCGGCGGCAGTGCTCGCAGGAATGCTTCCGGGGCTTTTTCTTAAGCTTCTGGCGCTTTTCTGTCCGGGAAGGATCGGGGAGGGAGACGGATGGGTCCTGACGGCGGCCGGGGCCGCCGGCGGTCCTGCGGACGCAGTTTTTATACTGGAGGCAGGCCTGCTTTTTACGCTTCCCCCGGCCTTCTATTACGGAATCGTCAGAAAGGAAAGGCACAAGGAGCTTCCGTTCTGCCCCTTTCTTTTTGGAGGCTTTTTGCTGAAGATCTTTTTATAGGAGGAGCTTATGGACAGGATACGGTGCTTTCTGAGAAAGAAAAAAAGGGGAAGCCTTACGGTGGAAGCCTCGATTGTGTTTCCCATTGCGATTATGCTGGTCTGCCTGATCCTCTGGGCTTCCATGCTCCTTCACGACAGGGTGTCCGCCGCGGCCTGGGTCTGCGACCAGACCCAGAGGGCGGCCTTCCAGAAGGAAAGCGGCGCCGGACAGGAAGAGCCCCGGCTCCTGATTCTTTCAGAAAGGACAGAAACGGAGCGGGGAGAAAATCGGGTGACAGTTGCCTGCGAGGGCAGGGAACGCCTTCTGTCCGCTTTCGGGGGAGCCCTTTTTTCGCTGGAGGGCCGGGAATACGCGGAAACTCAGGAGGCAGAGCTGCTCTTTGGAGAAAACGTGGTGAGAAAAAGGCGTTTTGGGGGGTGAGTCGGTTGAAGGCTCTTTACAGGCGGGTCAGAGGACATAATTACATTTTATTTTACGGGGCCGGAAACGGCGGCGGAGCCCAGACCGAGATGATCCGCAGAAACCATATACCGGGGCTTGCCCCCTGGTTTGAGGAATGGGAGGACGGCCAGTGGTATTGGGGATACGACGTGACAGGAGCCCAGCCCCTGCCGCGCCTCCTGGAATTCAGGACATTGAGCCTTCAGGAGGCAGAAGGTTTTTTTGTGAGCCTGGCAAAGCTTCTGGGCCGCCTTGACGAGTTTCTCCTGGACTGGAACGGGCTCGTTCTGGAGCCGGAGTACCTGTATTGCCGGGAAGGGGCGGAAAATTGCCTGTTCTTTTTCCTGGAGGGGCAGGAGGGAAGCCTGGAGTCCCATTTGAAAGGGCTGACGGCCTGGTTTTTGGAAAAGACCGGTGAGAATGACAGAGCCCTTGAACAGCTTCTGCTCAGGCTCTACCGGGCCTGCGCCGGGGAAGGTCTGGAACCGGAGGAAATTTTTTCCTGCCTGGAGGAGCCTGGAGCGTACCGGTCCGGGCCTTTGCAGGCGCCGGAGCCGCCTCCGGAGGGTGAAAATCAGGAGACAGCGCCCAGGGAGAGCCTTTGGAAACGGCTGTGGTCCTTTATTATGAAGGGCGCGCGGAAAAAGCCGGTGGAGATGTGGGACGATCTGGAGCCGGAAAGGGAGCCCGCAAAGGAAAGGGAGAAGGAGCGGCCGCCCGTGCCATCGGACAGGTATGCGCCCCCGGCCTTCAGCGGTGAGACAGAGCTCCTTTTCGCAGAGGAGACCGAGGACGCGCCGCAGCTGTACCGTCTGGAAGAAAAGAAGCGGATCCCCATCACAGCCTTTCCCTTTTTCATCGGCAGCAGGGAGGGGGTGGACTATGATCCCGGAGACAGAGGCGTGAGCCGGCTTCACGCAAGGCTGGAGCTTCGCGGCGGCCGGTACTGGATCATGGATCTCAATTCCACGAACGGGACCGTCCTCAACGGCGAAGAGCTTACGCCCAACGAGGAGACGGAGCTGTTTCACGGAGACAGGGTCGAAATAGCCGGGACGCTTTATGAATTCCGTGTGTTTGACAGGCGCGGGGAATCGTGCTAAGGTTTCTTCAGGGAGTTGAAGGAACAAAATGGACACGCAGAGAAGAAAGGATCTGCCCTGGGGCGTTCTGGCCCTGGCGGCAGTGAATGTGTTATATTTTTTGTATCTTGTGCTGACAGGAGCGGTGGGAAGCACCTTGGCCATGGCTGAAAAGGGGGCCCTGCTTCTGGTGGACGGCAGGTACCGCGGAGGCCTTTTTCCGCTGATCGCGTCCATGTTCATGCACTTTGATATCCATCATCTGGGAGGAAACCTGTTGATGCTCCTGGTGGTGGGCGACATGCTGGAGAGCCGTCTTGGGGCCCTCCGGGTGCTCCTCATCTATCTGGTCACGGGGCTGGCGGGGAACGGAGTCAGCATCCTCTGGTACGGGTGGATGGGAGATACGGTGGTTTCGGCGGGCGCCTCAGGGGCCGTATACGGCATGCTGGGGGCGCTGTTCTGCCTGATGCTTCGCAGCAGGGGAAGCGTTCCCGGCTTCAGCAGGGAGCGGATGCTTCTCACAGTCTTTCTCATGCTGTACAGCGGCTTAAGCGGCGGCGGCATCAATTTGGCGGCCCATATCGGCGGCCTTCTCTCAGGCTTCCTCGTGGGGCTTCTGTTCGTCGGAGCCTGGAAGAAGGGGAAGGGACAGAAGGGCCGCAGTCCCCTTTCCCGCTTCTGAGGAGAGGGACAGACTGCCTCCATGGGCCCTTGCGGCGGCATCGGCGATGGGGAGCCCAAGGCCGGTGCCTTCCTCCTTGGTGGTGTAGAAGGGGCGGAGGACATTTTCAAGCTCATGGCGGTCAAGACCCCGTCCGGTGTCTTTGACCTCGATGACGAGCCGTCCATTCTCCTGCCTCAGCCGGACGGATACCGTCCCCTCCGCATCCAGGGCCTCCAGGCCGTTTTTGATCAGGTTGACGACGGCCTCGCGGATCCGGAGCCGGTCGCCGAATAACACGGCCGCCTGCTCCGGGCAGGAGAGGATCAGCCTTCTGTGGACCCCGTCGAACCAGCTCTCACAGCTTCTGCAAGTGTCTCTGAGAAGGGCCGACAGGTCGAAGAGCTGAAAGCGGGAGGGGCTGGCTTCCATTTTCCGGAAGGCGGACAGATCCGTGAGAAGGGCCTTCAGATGAAGCAGGTCCGAACGGATGCTCTTCCAGTGCCCGTCGGAAAGCAGGGCGGGGTGCTCCTGCTCAAGGAACCGGGAGTTTCCCAATATCAGCGTAAGCAGATTTTTCATTTCATGTGAGGCCGAGGACAGCGCAGTCAGCATCCTTGTCTCCGCCTCTTCATCCCGTTTGAGTTTTTTCATTTTATCATGGTTCATTCCGGCCACATCCTGTCTTTTATTCCCTATACGTAAGCGTAACACTGAAAAATACATAAGGCAAACAAAATTGTGTGACAAAAACAGACCTTTTCAAACAACAGGAGGCGCTATGAAAAAAAGGGTTTTTTTGTGTTTTTTGGCATCGGTTCTTTTTTGCCTGGGCGCGGCGGCTTCGGCTGCGGCGCACCCCTTCGCCAACCGGGTGGTCACGGTCTGGCCGGAGGGTTGGAAATTCCATTATCAGGACGGCCACACCTCCGATGGGGAGTATCCCACCATAGAGGAAACAGGGGAGCCGCTTTTCTGCCTGCAGCCCCATGTAAACGCCACCACCGGTCCAAGGAAGCAGTGGACAGATCTGGCCCAGTATTTTGACAACGACACGGCCTTTGCCCAGAAGCTTTCACTGACGGCCTATTACAGTCTTCATTCCGGATGGGGAACCGACGGGATCGCCGCAGGCCAGTCCCTGATCTGGAAATATATCATGGAGCGGGACGGCGAGCGGGGGGAGCAGTGGCTTTCAACTCCCGGGATCCCGGACCGGGAAGCTCTCCAGACTTATTACGATGAGATCGAAGAAAAGGTGGCCCGGTATATGACCGCGCCCTCCTTCCATGGGACCGAGGTCTCCGTAGAGGCAGGAAAGACCCTGGTGCTTAAGGACACCGAAGGGGTGTTAAAGGATATGGACCTGGAGACAGTCGAAGGCCCCGCGGAGGTGCGTCACTCGGGAAACAGCCTGGAGATTACGGCCAGAGGAACAGAGGCGAGCCAGGCGGAGCTTGCGTTTTCCAAAGGCCTTCCCGATGGTACGCCGGGAAAGAACTTCGTCTATTATTCCGAGGATTATCAGGATGTGATGACCATCGGCTATTATGAGCCCTTAAGGTCCACCCTCAGGATCCGGATCACTCCCGCCCGATGCCAGGCGGAGATCATAAAAAAAGAGCTTCTCACAGGGAGAGGGCTTCCCGGAGCCAGCCTCAGGGTGACGGACGCGGACGGAAGCGTCGTTGACCAGTGGGTTTCCGACGGAACCCCGCACAGAATCACCGGCCTGACGGCGGGAGAGACCTACCGGCTTACAGAGCTTAAGGCGCCCGCGGGATACGTAACGGCGGAGCCGGTGGAGTTTACGGCGCGCCCCGGAAGCCAGGAGGTGGTCATGGAGGACGCCGCCACGCAGGTCCAGATCCTGAAAACCGAAAGCGGCACCGGAGCGCCCCTGCCCGGGGCCGGCCTTCAGCTTGCCGATTCAGAAGGAAATATCATCGAAGAGTGGATCAGCGGCGATGAGCCCCACAGGATCACAGGACTCCACGCCGGTGAAACCTACTTCCTGCGGGAGACGGCGGCCCCGGAAGGCTTCATTCAGGCGCAGGAGCTGTCCTTTGTGGTGGAGGACAGCGACGGCGTGCAGCAGATCGTCATGGAGAATGTAAAGGCAGAGCTTGAAATCGTTGTGGAGAAAGAGGCGCCGCAGCAGACAGAGGCGGGAGAGCGCTTTTCCTATCAGATCACAGCCCTGGAAAACGCCTCCAATACGGAATTGGAGGAATTTACGGTCACAGACCGGCTCCCCCTTCAGGGACGGCTTCTGGAGATCAATACCGGCGTGTTCAGCGATCCGGTGACTTACGATATTTTCTACAGGACAGACGCTTCTGAGGAATGGCTCCCCCTGGCCGAGGGGATTGACGGCGCCCTGAACCGCCATATCAGCCTTGATAGGATCGGCATACCGGAGGGACAAAGAATCACGGAGCTTTGCTGGCGGTTCGGCACGGTGCCCGCGGGATTTTCCATCGGGGAGGAGGCGCCGGAATACTGGATGGAAACAGACGCGGATACCGAAAGCGGCACGCACCTTGTCAACCAGATCCGGGCGGAGGGCCTCTGGAGGGGCGAAGGACTCTGGGATGAGGATGAGACAGAGACCGAGGTGACCCGCGACCCGGAGCCGGAGCCCTGTCCGGAGCCGGAAACCTGCCCGGAGCCGGAGCCCTGTCCGGAGCCGGAAACCTGCCCGGAACCGGAGCCCTGCCCGGAACCGGAGCCCTGCCCGGAGCCTGAG
>CALWAW010000079.1 GCA_944375845.1 uncultured Lachnospiraceae bacterium | reverse complement strand
ATGTGGCGATAACGGAAGACCGTCTTGAAGGTCAGCTCCTTGTCCAGCGCCAGGCTGATCGGCAGGGTCAGCTCTCCAGTCTTGGAATAGCCCACCAGCACGATGGTCGCGCCCTTCTTTGTGCAGTAAATGGCCTGTCTGGTGGTGATCTCTGTTCCGGCGGTCTCGATGACGATGTCGGCACCCTTTCCGCCGGTGAGCCGCATCACCTCTTCCACCATGTCCACCTTGGCGCTGTTGATCACAGCAGTCGCGCCCAGCTCCATGGCCTTCTCAAGACGCTTTTCCATGATGTCCACCACATAGACCTTGGAGGCGCCCATGGCCTTGCAGGCCATCATGGACACCAGGCCGATGCAGCCGGAGCCGGTGACCACAACGGTCTTTCCGGCCTCTACGCCGCCCTGCCTTGCGGCATGGAAGCCCACCGCCAGAGGCTCGATCAGAGCGCCCTCCAGCGTGCTCACATTATCGGGGAGCTTAAAGCAGAGAGCCGCCTCGTGGGCCACATACTCCTGGAACACGCCGTCCACGGGAGGCGTAGCGAAGAACACCACGTCGGGGCAGAGATTATAGCGGCCCGTCTTACAGAACTCGCAGTGGCCGCAGGTCTTTCCGGGCTCAAGGGCCACCCGGTCGCCCACCTTTAAATCCGTCACGCCGGAGCCAACCTCCACCACGACGCCGCCGGGCTCATGGCCCAGCACGAAGGGAGGCTCCACAACGTAATCGCCGATGCGGCCCGTCTCATAGTAATGGATATCGGAGCCGCAGATACCCACGTAATCCAGCTTTACCAGAACCTCGTTCGCGGCCGGCTTCGGGATCTCCCTCTCCGTGAACCCCATCTTGCCGATGCCTTCCATGACTGCAACCTTCATTTTACCTTCCATGGCTTACCCTCCTCAACAAAATGAAAACTTTTATAAAACGTTTTACTTAAGTACCTCTATTATCCCACTGTTCACGGGAAATGTCAATAGAGGGAATCAAAAAACTCCTCCACAAAGCGAATCCCCGCTCCCACGGCCGCGGCCTCCCGTTTATAGCGTCCCGTCCGCACAAAGCTCCTGTCGTTTTTAAAGATCCGGTACTGGGAAAGCTCGTTCTCCAGCTCGCCCATCCAGGCCTCCATGAAGCCGCCCACATAGCCGCCTAAAACCACGCTGCAGTCAAAGGCCATGCGCAGATTTGAAATCCCCACCGCCAGATATTTCAGGTATTCGTTCCAGGCCGCCTTGAATACCGGGTTTCCGTCCTGAAGCCCCAGAAAAAACGACTCCAGATCGTCTCCCGACCATTTTTTCAGCACCCTGGCGGAGCAGTAGGAGTCAAAGCAGCCCTTTTTTCCGCAATAGCAGGGCTTTCCGCCGGGCACCAGGATCATGTGCCCGAACTCGGCGCTTCGGAAATGCTCCCCCTTATAGATCCGCCCGTTCAGATAAATGGCCCCGCCCACGGTGTCGCTTAAGGACAGATACACCGTATCCTGGCCGCTTTCACGAAGCTCCGCGTAGGCGGCGCTGCTGGCGTCGTTTCGGAAGCGCACCGGCCAGGGGATATGGGTGCAGAGCCTTCCCAGGTCATAATCCTCAAGCTCAAGGACATGGGAACGGGTCATGCGGCCGCGCTCCTCGTCCACAATGCCGGGGATGGAGATTCCCACCCCCAGAAGGGACTCCTCCCGGATACGGTTCTTTTTTAAAAATTCCCTCAGAAGCGCTCCCAGCTCCCCGCTGTAGGCTTCACTGTCGCAGAAGGACTTCCGGACCCGCCGTTTGGCCCGGAGCCGCCCGCCCGCGTCCAGAAGCACCAGGCTCACATGGTTTCCCGTGATGTCCATCCCCACGGAAAAGCATTTTCCCGCCGCGATGGAAAGGGCCTTGGCCTTTCTTCCTCCCGTGGATTCATACTCGCCGGATTCCGTCACCACGCCCTCGCCAATGAGCTCCTTCACCCGCTGGAGGACCGTGGGCATGGAAAGCCCCAGCTCCTGGGCGATCTCCTGCTTGGAGGCCCCGTCGTGATGATAGATATATTTCGCGATCTTTCTTTTATTAAGACATTTTGTATCGGCTGTCTGTGTCATCTTCGTCTCCGCGTCAGTTTTTGATGTATTCCAGAAGCTTCCTGTACCCGATGGGCCCGCCGAAAAGATCCAGGGCGCTTCCTACGGTGAAGTCCACCCGGCCCCGCCCCAGCCTTCTCACCTGATCTAAATCAGAAAAGCTTCCGATGCCGCCGGCGTAGGTGACCGGCCTGCCCTTGTAAGAGCCCAGGATTCCCAGAAGCTCCTCATCGGCTCCCGCCGCCTTTCCCTCCACGTCGGCCCCGTGAATCAGAAATTCATCGCAGCTTTCCTCCAGCCGTGAAAGAAGCTCTGCCGTGAGGGGCTCGTCCGTGAATTTCTGCCACCTGTCCGTGACCACGTAATAAACGCCGTCCCGCCTGCGGCAGCTCAAATCCAGCACCAGGCGCTCCCGCCCCACGGCGCGGACCATGCGCTCCAGATTTTCTCTGTGGATCCTTCCCTCCCGGAACACGTAGGATGTGACGATCACATGGGAGGCCCCCATGTCCAGAAACTTTGCCGCGTTCTCCGGAGTGATCCCGCCCCCCGCCTGGAGGCCGCCGGGCCAGGCGGCAAAGGCCCCGGCCGCCTGTCTTTTATCCTCCTCATAGTAAGGAGAATCCTTGGGATTCAAGAGGATCACGTGCCCTCCCGCCAGGCCGTCCTTCCTGTAGAGCTTCGCAAAATGGGCAGCGTCAAGCTCTGACACAAAATTCTCCTTTGCCAGGCTTCCCTCGTCCCTCAGGCTTCCGCCCACGATCTGCTTTACCTTGCCGTTATGGATATCGATACAGGGCCTGAATCTCATTCTGCCTCCATGGGCCCGCGCTGCGGGCCTTCCCGTCAAAAAAAGAGGGCCGGGGCATTTCGCCGCCGGCCCAGTATGTTCGTGTTACTGAACGCTTTTACCTTTTACAGTCTGTTTTACCGGACCTTCCGTCTGCTTCATTATAACACGGATCCGCTTATAAATCAAAACTGTAATGAGAGAAACGATGATCCCCTTTATTAAATTGAAAGGCAGCACCGCCAGAAGCACGAAGCTCCAGATCCCGGTGATGGCCGGGTTCACCGCCGTCCCCATCTCAATGAGGCCCGCGAGGCTGTCCATGGAAAACAGGTTCAGCACGTTCATTAAAACCACGCCTGCCGCCAGAATGGCGATCTCCACCAGGGTGCCGATGAGAATGGGGTGCTTTCCCTTCTCCCTCCCGTAAAAGAAGAACACGGGAAAGGCCACTGCCGCCGTAAAGACGCCCATCACAAGGAAGCCGCTCCAGGCGCCGGAAAAGGCCTGGGCATAGGTGGGAAGCAGCACGTAGGCGTTTAGGAAGCAGCCCACGAAGGCCATGGTGAGGGTCCCGGCTATGAGGCCGATCACCGCCCCCTTCTTTGTGCGGTTTTTCATGTAGATCACCGAGGCGGGAATCACCAGGGCGCAGCCGATCAGAAGGTTCGCCCAGTCGCCCACTCCCATGGTGGTGGAGCCCTTTAAGAGGAGCTTCAGGATGATCTTCAGGGCCTCGATCAGAAAGCCCGCGGCGGGCCCCATGGAGAAGGCGCCCACAAGCACCGGGATCTCGCTGAAATCCAGCTCGTAAAAGGGAGGCGCAAACCACAGCGGGATCTCCAGATACATGAGCACCGCCGCCACCGCGGAGAGCACCGCGATGAGCACCATGTTTTTCACCGTCAACAGTTTCGTTCGTTCCATTTTTTCCTCCTGTCTGTTCAAGGGCCTTATCCTGTCATGCAGGTCGCAGAGGAACCATGGGTGGAGCAGCCGCGGCTGTTCTCGCAAAAAGCCCCGGACGCGAAACGCATCCGGGGCCTGACATACCGCACTCGCTCCGGCGCTTTCGCCGAAGCTCACTGATACACCGTCTTCTCTCATCCAGACTGTACTGTCGGTTCCGGAATCGCACCGGATCGGCCGCCTTTCGGCAGTTCGCGGACTATACCGCCGGTGGGGAATTTCACCCCGCCCCGAAGAACGTATATTTTTTTACAGGAGCTATTATAGCACCTGGGCCGGAAAAATGCAAGGCTTATTCCTCGCCCGGCATTTTCCAGCCGTGATGATCCGTATGAAGCAGCTCATGGGCCCTGTGGGACAGGGGGGCCTCCAGGTAATCCTCGTAGCACTTGCGGACGGAAGGATTCTCGTGGGAGAACCGGAGGTCGTTGACCTTGTCAAGGCCGTAGAGCACCTGGCAGCGGTCCTCCGCCAGCTCGGAGCCGTCCTTGATGGGCTGGCCGCCGCCTCCGGCGCAGCCGCCGGGACATGCCATGATCTCCACAAACTGATAATCCACCTTACCCTTCCGGATGGCCTCCATAAGCCTTCTGGTGTTTCCAAGTCCGCTGGCCACTGCCACCTTGAGGCAGGTGCCCGCCAGGTTGAACTGGGCCTCCTTCCAGCCGTCCATGCCCCGGACCTCCTTAAAGGAGTCGGGATCCGGATTCCTTCCGGTCACCAGATAGTAGGCGCTTCGCAGGGCCGCCTCCATGACGCCGCCGGTGGCGCCGAAGATCACGCCCGCGCCGGAGCCGGTTCCAAGGGGCGAGTCAAATTCCTCCTCCTCGAGGTTTTCCACGCTGATATGGGTGGA
>CALWAW010000078.1 GCA_944375845.1 uncultured Lachnospiraceae bacterium | reverse complement strand
CTGGACGAGGCCGATTATCTGATGATCGGAACCCTGGAGTCCTACGAAAAAACAAAACGGTTTTTTGAGGAAAAAGGCCGCGAGGTGCTGATCCCCCTCTATATCTGCGCAGAGGACGGCGAACGGCTTGAGCGGGCGGTAAAGAGAGAGAGAGGGCAGCAAAAGCCCAATTACGAGGAGGTCTGCCGTCGCTTCCTGGCGGACGCCAGGGATTTTTCCGAGGAAAGGCTCAGGGAATGCGGCATCAGCCGCGTCTTTGAAAACAGAGTGCTTTCCGACTGTGAAAAAGAGCTCAAAGCCGCCATCATGGAAAAATTGTTATAAACACAAAAATGTGCTATACTATGTTAGATACAGAAGGGAGCGGTCCGATGCTGCGGTTTGAAGACATTTTAGGGCATGAACAGATAAAAGAATATTTTAAGAGCGCGCTGGAGCGGCATCAGGTCTCCCACGCGTATATCCTGACCGGAGAGGCGGGAATGGGGCGCAAATCCCTGGCGAACGCCTTCGCCATGGCGCTTCAGTGCGAAAAGGGCGGGGCGGAGCCCTGCGGCGTCTGCCATTCCTGCCGTCAGTTCCTCAGCGGGAATCATCCCGACGTGATCTACGTGCGCCATGAAAAAGCCGGGAGCATCGGCGTGGACGATGTGCGGGAGCAGATCGTAAACGACGCGGGAATCAGGCCCTACAGCAGCCCCTACAAGATCTATATCGTGGATCAGGCGGAGCTTCTTACGCCTCAGGCCCAGAACGCCCTTTTAAAGACCATAGAGGAGCCGCCGGAATACGTGGTCATCTTTCTTCTGACCACCAATTCCGACGCGTTTCTGCCGACGATCCTTTCCAGGTGCACAGTGTTAAAGCTCAAGCCCCTCTACGACCAGGTGATCCGGGGCTATCTGATCGAGCACAACAAGGCCTCCGCCCATCAGGCGGACGTGTGCACGGCCTTCGCCAGGGGGAACCTGGGAAAGGCCATCGCCCTTTCCTCCTCAGAGGAATTCATGCGCCTTCAGGAGATCGTCCTGAACCTGATGAAGCGGGTGATGGAAATGCCGGTATCGGAAATGCAGGCGTCCTTAAGGGAAATGAAGGACGCGGGGCTCAACATCAGGGACTGCCTGGATTTTATGCAGCTGTGGTTCAGGGATATCCTGATGTTCAAGGCCACCAAGGACACCTCCCTGTTCATATTCAAGGACGAATATAAATATATCAGGGAGATCGCGGATCACAGCTCCTTTGACGGGATCGAGAAGATCCTGGAGGCCATCGACAAGGCCCGGGTGCGGCTGGACGCCAATGTGAATTTTGAGCTGGCCATGGAGCTGATGCTGCTGACAATGAAGGAGAACATATCATGATAAAGGTAATAGGCGTGCGGTTCCGCACGGCGGGAAAGATCTATTTTTTTGATCCGGGAAAGCTCCAGATCAAAAAAGGGCAGAACGTGATCGTGGAGACGGCCAGGGGAATGGAATACGGCCATGTGATCATGGGAGAGCGCCAGGTAGAGGACGATAAGGTAATCCAGCCCTTAAAGCCGGTGCTGCGGATCGCCACGAAGGAGGACGACGCAGCCGAGGCGCGCAACAGAAAAAAGGAGAAGGACGCCTTTCAGATCTGCCAGAAAAAAATCGAGAAGCACAAGCTGGAAATGAAGCTGATCGACGCGGAGTACACCTTTGACAACAACAAGGTGCTGTTTTACTTTACGGCCGACGGAAGGATCGATTTCAGAGAGCTGGTAAAGGATCTGGCCTCCGTGTTCAAGACCAGGATCGAGCTGCGCCAGATCGGGGTCCGCGACGAGACGAAGATCCTGGGAGGCGTGGGGATCTGCGGAAGGGTGCTGTGCTGCCATTCCTATATGTCGGAGTTTATCCCCGTCTCCATCAAGATGGCAAAGGAGCAGAACCTGTCCCTGAACCCCTCCAAAATCTCCGGCACCTGCGGAAGGCTCATGTGCTGCCTGAAGAATGAGGAGGAGACCTACCGGCACCTCAACAGCAGGC
Source organism: uncultured Lachnospiraceae bacterium (assembly GCA_944375845.1). Lineage (GTDB taxonomy): Bacteria > Bacillota > Clostridia > Lachnospirales > Lachnospiraceae > Lientehia. The sequence continues at coordinate 7,992 of CALWAW010000078.1, read as the reverse complement.
TTCCGGGCGTGGGGGACCATGTGACCACAAACGACGGCTTTAAGGGAGAGGTCTCCGCCGTCAATGTTCTGCGCCAGAGGGTGAAGGTGATCGTCCATCTGGATAACGACGAGAAGGAGATCCGCGAGTACCAGGCGGATCAGCTCAAGTTCAGGCCCCGGAAGAAAAAGGAAAAGGACAAGGGCGCGTCCAGGGAGGAGCAGGAGCTGAAAAAGCTGGAGGCGCTGGAAAAAAAGGAAGGAAAGTCAAAGCTGAATGACAATTAGGCTTTTGGAGGACGAGCGGATCGACGAGCTCCAGAGGAACGGCTACCGGATCATCCAGAACAGGAAGAAATTCTGCTTCGGGATGGACGCGGTGCTCCTTTCCGGCTTCGCGCGGGCAGAAAAAGGGGAGCGGACGCTGGATCTGGGGACCGGGACCGGCATCATCCCCCTTCTGATGGCGGCAAAGACCCGGGGCGAGTCCTTCGCCGCCCTGGAGATCCAGCCGGATATGGCGGATATGGCCGCAAGAAGCGTGGCCCTGAATGGCCTGGAAAAGAAGATCACAGTGGTGACGGGAGATATCAAAGAAGCCTCGGAGATATTCGGAAGGGCTTCTTTTGACGTGGTGACCTGCAATCCTCCGTACATGGATCAGTCCCACGGCCTCCGGAATCCCGACGAGCCCAGGGCCATCGCCCGCCACGAGCTTTTATGCACCTTCGAGGACGTGGCCCGGGAGGCCGCGGCGGTTCTGAGGCCGGGAGGCCGCTTTTATCTGGTTCACAGGCCCAGAAGGCTGGCGGAGCTGATCTGCGTTCTGAAAAACCACCGGCTGGAGCCCAAGAGGATGAAGCTGGTCCATCCCTATCTGGAGTCAGAGGCCAACATGGTGCTTCTGGAGGCCGTGCGGGGCGGCGGCGTGCAGCTTCGGGTGGAGCCTCCGCTGGTGGTCTATGAAAGGCCGGGAGTCTATACAAGGGAGATTTACGATATTTACGGATATTGAGGAGGCGGCCTATGGCGGGACAGCTTTATCTATGCGCGACGCCCATCGGGAACCTGGAGGACATTACGCTGCGGGTGCTTCGGATCCTTAAGGAGGCGGACCTGATCGCGGCGGAGGATACCAGGAACACCGTGAAGCTTTTGAACCATTTCGGCATCCGGACGCCCATGACCAGTTACCACGAGCACAACAAGGTGGAGAAGGCCAGGGAGCTCACAGAGCGGATGCTGGGGGGCATATCGGTGGCCCTTGTGACAGACGCGGGGACGCCGGCCATCTCGGACCCGGGCGAGGAGCTGGTGCGCCAGTGCTATGAGGCGGGAGTGCCGGTCACGTCCCTTCCGGGACCGGCGGCCTGCGTGACGGCCCTGACGGTTTCGGGGCTGCCCACCAGAAGATTCTGCTTCGAGGCCTTTCTCCCCTCAGACAAAAAGGAGCGAAAGAGCGTTCTCGCGGAGCTTGAGCAGGAGACCAGGACCATCATCGTCTACGAGGCACCCCATCATCTGGCGGCCACCCTGGAGGAGCTTTACGAGCATCTGGGAGACAGAAGGATCTCCGTGTGCAAGGAGCTGACGAAGGCCTTCGAGCAGGTGTTCCGGACGACCCTCTCAGAGGCGGCGGCGCGGTTTCGCGAAGAGACGCCCAGGGGGGAGCAGGTGCTGGTGATCGAGGGGAAGAGCAGGGAGCAGATCCGCAAGGAACAGAGCGCGGCCTGGGAGAGCCTTTCCGTTGAGGAGCATGTAAGGCTTTACGAGGAGCAGGGAATGGACCGCAAGGAGGCCATGAGAATGGCCGCGAGGGACAGGGGCGTTTCCCGGCGAGACGTTTATCAGGCCCTTTTAAGGTGAAATTCCTTGTTCCAGCCCGTTCCGTGTGTTATAATAAAGCAACATGATTCAGAATAAAAAGGTCCATGAGACAGGAGGAACCAATATGAAGAAAAAGCTGACAGTGAAAAAGGGAAGTGAGTGCATGGCCTGCCTGGGCTGCGTGGTCGCATGCTCAGAAGCCTTCTACAAGGAGTTTGACCCGGATAAGTCCTGCATTCAGATCGGTGAAAAGAACGGCGTTGTGAAGCCGGCCGTGTGCATCCAGTGCGGAAAATGCGCCAGGACCTGCGAGCAGGGCGCCATCAAGCAGAATCCCAAGGGCGTTTACATGATTGACAAGAAGCTCTGCACAGGCTGCGGAAAGTGCGTGGAGGCATGTCCCTTCGGCGTGATCGTAATGCCCGTGGGCGCTTCCAATCCCAGCAAGTGCATCGCCTGCGGCATCTGCGCCAAGGCATGTCCCGCCGACGTGCTTGAGGTGGTCGAGGCATAAAGGAATAACATACATAAAAGGACGTCCCGCGGGGCGTCCTTTTTTATTACCAGGGCCTCTGGCGGAGCTTTTCGGCGGCCTCCGTCAGGCAGTCGTGGATAAACCGGAAGGATTCCGGATCCCGGTATTCCTCGATATGGCCGGTAACGCCTATGGCGGAATGGCAGGAGCCGTCCTCGTTAAGGATCGGGACCGCCATGCAGCCGATGCCCGCGGCCACCTCCTCCAGATCCAGGCCGAAGCCCCGCTTCCTGGAAAGCTCCAGCTCCCTTTTCAGCCCGTCCATGGTGTCGATGGTGTGGGCGGTGCGCCTGTGGAGGGTGATCCCCTCAAGGTACTGGTCCCTGGCCTCCTCAGGGAGGCTTGCCAGTATGATCTTCGCCCCGGCGCTTGTGTTGACCTCAAGGGGCGTATAGAGCTGGGCGATGAAATTGAGCTCGGAGGCGGAAAGCACCTGCTCGGTGTACATGAACCGGCCGTTCTGAAAAATGGCGTACTGGGCGGTCTGTCCCGTTTTCGCCGTCAGCTCCTCCATGACCGGCCGTAAGGCCCCGCGGCTGTCAAAGCGGCTTCTGTAACCGGCCACCAGCTGAAAGGGCCTGTGGCCTACGGCGTAGCGGACGGGGGAGCCGGAAAGCACCGTCACATAGCCCGCCGTCCGGAGCTCCTTCAGGATCCGGAACAGCGAGGCGGTGGGGACGTCCAGGGCTTCGGAGAGCTCCCGGAGCGTTTTTGGCTCTTTTTCGGAAAACAATAGCTCCATGAGCCGCAGGGCCCGCGAGACTGCGGGCACCAGATTCTTTTCTTCGGACATTCTTTATTCCTTCCCGTAAAAATGATTTAAGGCGTATAAAAGGCCCTCCTCGTTGTTGGAGCGGGTGACAAACCCGGCGGCCCGCTTCACCTCGCCGGGGGCGTTCCCCATGGCGACGCCGAGCCCGGCGGCCTTTAACATATCGATGTCGTTGTAGTTATCCCCAAAGGCGACGGTTTCCCCGGCGGATATCCCCAGAATCCGGCAGAGCGCGAGGAGGGCGGCCGATTTGGAGACGGAGCCGTCCATGATCTCAAGCAGGCCGGGAGCGGACTTTAAGACGGCGCACTGGGGAAAAGCGGCGCGAAGCATCGCGGCGGTTTCGTCCAGAAGCTCTGGAGGTCCGAAGCCCAGCAGCTTGTGAACAGGCGCCTTCGGCGGAAGAAGTTCTTCAATGGAGCCGCTCACGGCGCGGACCTTTGTGATCTCCTCCTCGCGCCGCACAAGGGGATGAAGCCGGTCAGAGGCCATCCAAAGGTCGTTGGAATAAAAGCAGAAGCAGCATTCCGGGGTCTCGGGGGGAAGCTTTTCCTTGATTTTTAACGCAAGGGAGCGGGAGAGGCCGCGGCTGTAGAGGGGCCTTCTCTCAGCGTCCAGGATCAGGGCGCCCCCGTAGCAGATCACCGGGGAAAGGACGCCCAGCTCCTCCTGAATGGGGAAGATCCCCGAGGGCATTCTGGCGGATACCAGGATAAAGGGGACTCCCCCGCGCGCAAGGCTTCGTATCCGCCTGGCCGTGGCGGGCGTCACCCGGTGGCCGTCGTTTAAAAGCGTCCCGTCGATATCGGAAAAGACTGCTTTAAAAGGCTTCATCTCATTTTCCTCCGCCCATAAGATTCCTCTGTAGATTATAATCGTTCCCGCCGGGGACCGTCAAGAAAAATACCGTGGATATTCGGGGCGGGATACCGTATAATGAAAGAAAAAAGGAGGAGGGTTCCCATGGAAAAGAATTATCGCGCGGAGCTTACGGGGGTTTTCGGAAAGCCGGTGGATGAAAATCCCACAGGGGTCATGGAGGAGGCCGCTTACAGGGAAAAGGGGCTGAACTTCCGTTATCTGAACATCAAGGTGGAGCCGGAGGATCTGGGAACGGCCATGGCGGCGGTGAGGGCCTTCGGAATGAAGGGGATCAACCTGACGATTCCCCATAAGGTGGAGGTGCTCAAGTACCTGGACGAGCTTTCTGAGGCGGCCGGGATCATCGGGGCGGTGAACACGGTGGTGAACCGGGACGGACGGCTCTGGGGAGAGAACACCGACGGAAAGGGCTTTGTCACCTCGCTGAAAAACGAGGGGATCAGCCTTAACGGAAAACGGATCGTAATCCTGGGGGCCGGCGGCGCCGCCAGAGCCATCGGCGTGGAATGCGCCCTGGCGGGAGCTTGGAAGGTCACCATTGTCAACAGGAGCCGGGAGCGGGGAGAGACGCTGGCGGCCCTGATCGGCGAAAAAACCCCGGCTGAGTCTGTGTATGTGCCCTGGGAGGGCGCTTACAGCGTGGAGCCGGAAACGGACATCCTCATAAACGCCACATGTATCGGCCTGTATCCGGATATCAACGGGAAGCCGGCCGTAGACTACGACACGGTAAAGCCTCAGATGACGGTCTGCGACGTGGTCTTTAACCCGCCGGAAACGCCGTTTCTCAGGGAGGCGGCCCGCCGGGGCGCCCGCACGGTCAACGGCCTGGGAATGCTGGCAAACCAGGGCGCCTTAAACTTTACCCTCTGGACGGGGCAGGAGGCGCCGGTGGAGGTGATGGAGGAGACCCTGCGCCGGGAGTTCGGGCTTTAGACGTTTCTTCTGGAAAAACGAAGAGAGGGCGGTCCCTGCCGGTCCGGACGCCCTCTCTTAAAAAAACCTTAAAAAAACGAAAAAAACACTTGCAAATATTAAAACATTGAGATATAATAATGTCCGTGCCTACAAGACAAGCCTTACAGACACAGATTACGCGCTTCTAGCTCAGTTGGTAGAGCACCTGACTCTTAATCAGGGTGTCCAGGGTTCGAGCCCCTGGAGGCGCACTCAAAGCACTGTTTTCGATGACGAAAGAGCACCGGGGACGGTGTTTTTTTTGTGTTATCCGGCGGATTGTGTTATATTTTATAAAAAGACTGATCTGGAGTGACAAACATGAGAAGAATACTGCGGGGGCTTCGGGACCTGTTCCGGGTAAACAGAGGGAGCGTGGCCATATTTGAGATACTTTACAGGACGTTTACCGCGCTGGTGATGATCGAGGCGGCGGTGCACGGCATGGATCAGGCCTTGAAGCAGGCCGGCTTCAGCTACCTGACCTCCAGGAACGCCCTGCGGTTCTTCTGCTCGCCCTGGACCATCCTGATTTTTGCGGGCATTCTGCTTCTGGGCGCGTTCTTTTTGAATCTGGAGATCAGCACCCTCTATACGGCCTGCCAGGCCTCCGCCGCCGGTGAGAGGCTGGGCCCTTTGAAAATGTTCCTGTTCGGCTTCAAGAACCTGGCGGAGCTGCTCCGGTGCAGGAACGGCCGCACAGTGTTTTTGAACATCAATTACTACCTTCTTACCGGCGGCTGGATGCTTCTGGCCCTGGCGGATCACGCCCGCCCTTTGAATTACATCATTATAACGGCGTCGGGCTTCTTGCCGGTGAAGCTCCTTTTCTGGGCGGCCCTGGCCGTTATGACGGCCGTTTCCCTGCTTTACATTTATGTTCCGGTCACCGCCACCCTGCGGGATATTCCCTTTAAGGAGGCCTGCGCCGAGGGGCGAGAGATCTTCAGGGCCCACTGGCTGGCCACGGCGGGGCTTCTGATCCTGGCCAACGGCTTCGTGTGGGTGTTCTTTAAGGCGGGGCAGGCGGTCTTAAAGTTCCTGGCGGCCCTTGTGATCCTGGCTGTGGCCGACAGCTCATCGGAGATGGCGCTGGCCCTCACGGCGGGCAGCTGGATCGAGACGGCGATGCTGATTCTCTCGTCGGCCTTGTCCCTGTGCCTGAATATGGGCGTGCAGACATTCCTTCTGTACCGGTACCAGGATCAGAAATACAGGCTGGAGATCCCCCGATACCACTCCTTCTTCTCACCGGCCATCCGGAAGGGCACGGCGGCCCTTCTGGTTTTCGTCCTGGCGGGAGCGGGGGGCTTCGCCGCCTGGGACAGCTTTTACGCCGGAGCGGTCAGGGCGTCGTCCATCACGGCCCAGGCGCAGATCACATCCCACCGGGGAAGCTCCTACGAGGCGCCGGAGAACACTCTGCCTGCCATAGAGAAGGCCATTGAGGACATGGCCGACTATGTGGAGATCGACGTGCAGGAGACCAAGGACGGCGTGGTGGTGGTCTATCACGACGCCAGCCTGCGGCGGATTACCGGAGACGCCGGGCGGATCTGGGAATACACATACGGCGAGCTGCTTTTGATGGATTTCGGCGGCTGGTTTTCGGAGGAATACGCGGGAACGCAGATCCCCACCCTGGAGCAGGTGCTGGAGCTTTGTCGGGGGCGCATCGCCATCAACATCGAGCTGAAGGCCGACAGGGCCAGCGAGACCCTGGTGGAAAAGACCCTGGAGCTGGTGGAGCTCTACGGCATGGAGGGGCAGGTGGTCATAAGCTCCACCGACTACGGATACTTAAGGCAGGTGAAGGAGCTGAAGCCGGATATCCCCACGGGATATATCCTGTTCGCGGCTTACGGGCGGCACTTTGACGATGAGAACATCGACTTCCTCAGCGTCTGCTCCGACTTCATCACCAACACCCTGGTAAAGAGCGCCCGTGAGGCCGGTAAGGCCGTCCACGCCTGGACCGTCAACGCGGAGCGGGAGATCACCAGGATGAAGCACCTGCAGGTGGACAACATCATCACCGACAGGCCGCTTCTGGCCAGGGAGGTGCTGTACCGGGAGGAGGGCACGGAAGGGATCCTGGAATTTCTGAAGGAGGCCCTCCGGTAAGCGGCAGAGCCTTTCGTGCAAACAAAAAAGAGGACGGGAATCGTCCTCTTTCCTGTGTTGGTTTAATGAAAATTACAGCTTTACCACGTTGGCAGCCTGCTTGCCGCGGGGGCCTTCCACGATGTCGAAGGTCACGGACTGGCCTTCATCGAGGGTCTTGAAGCCCTCGCCGGTGATAGCGGAGAAATGCACGAACACATCCTCGCCGTCCTCGCCGGTGATGAAGCCGTAGCCTTTTTCAGAGTTAAACCACTTTACTGTACCGTTATTCATTTCAGGTACCTCCATTTATATAGATTTCAAGGTTGCGCGTGTTACAACATGATACAAAAGAAAATTCACATATTATTACAGACTATCGAGTAAACATAATCTCTAATAATATGTGAATTACTGTAAATCTGTGAACACACTCTCATTATAACAGGATTTCCCGGAAATACAAGTATTTTTTTCGGAACATTTTTGGATAATTTGAATTTTTAAAAAGGACATGATATAATGGCCGGGAAAATAAGTTTTCAGAGAGAAAGAAAGGAAGATCATCGCATGAAAAAATGGTTGACAGCGCTTCTGGCGGCGGCCATGGTCCTGTCTCTGGCGGCCTGCGGAAAAGATGGCGGGGAGGAGACTGCGGCGGAGAGCACCACGGCGGCGGAAGAGACAGAGAGCGCCCAGGAGAGCGAGAGCGCGGCAGAGGAGGCCGATGAGCCTTCGGACTATGTGAGCGCGTTCGATCTGGGGGATATAAACGAGTATGTGGAGCTGGGCGAGTACAAGAACATTAAGGTGACGGCCCAGGATACCGAGGTGACCGACGAAGAGGTGGAGGAGGAGCTCAATTCCCAGGTGGAAAACTCCGTTCCCGACCACGAGAAGATCACAGAGGGGACCGTGGCCGAGGGCGACGTGGCCAA
>CALWAW010000077.1 GCA_944375845.1 uncultured Lachnospiraceae bacterium | reverse complement strand
AAAGGGAATCCGGGTGATTCTCACAAGGGAGGGGGACGAGGGACTTTACCGGGAGACAGACAGCAACAAAAAGAAAGCGGATCTGAAGGAGCGGTGCCGGATCATCGAGGAGAGCGGCGCCGATTTTGTGGTGAGCATCCATCAGAACAGCTACGGTTCAGAGGAGGTCCATGGAAGCCAGGTGTTTTATTACAAGGGCTCCGCGAAAGGAAAGGATCTGGCAGTGCGGATCCAGGAAAGGCTCAACGGGGTGAGCGGGACCGAGAAGGAGGCGGTTCCCAACGGAAGCTATTATATGCTGTTAAACGTATCCTGCCCCATCGTCATCGCGGAATGCGGGTTCTTAAGCAATCCCGGGGAGGCGGCCCTTCTGGCCTCCGGGGATTATCAGGAGCAGATGGCCCGGGCCATGGCCGAGGGGATTTTTGAATGGCTGGGACTTTTGGACACCCAGGCCTGACGTAAATTTTTCTTTTCATTTTTTATGGAAAATGCTATACTGAAAGGTATGATGAAGACAAAAACAGTTAAAATTGATGAAGAACATATGGATTGGGAGGCTGTGGAGGAGGCGGGGCGCATCCTGAGGGAGGGCGGTCTTGTGGCCTTTCCCACAGAGACCGTTTACGGCCTTGGGGCCAACGGTCTTGACGAGCAGGCCGCCGCGAAGATTTACGCGGCCAAGGGAAGGCCCTCGGACAATCCCCTGATCCTCCATATCACCTCCATGGAGGAGCTGGTCCCTCTGGCGGCGGAGATCCCGCCGGAGGCCCGGGCGCTGGCAGAGGCCTTCTGGCCGGGGCCCATGACGATGATTTTTAAAAAGACCCCTCTTGTCCCCCGGGGAACCACGGGCGGGCTGGATACCGTGGCTGTGCGGATGCCCAGCCATCCGGTGGCCAGGGCCCTGATCCGGGCCGCGGGCGTGCCGGTGGCGGCGCCCAGCGCCAATACCTCGGGCCGTCCCAGCCCCACAAAGGCCGCCCATGTGGCGGAGGATATGGACGGGAGGATCGATATGCTGGTGGACGGCGGCGAGGTGGGGATCGGGCTGGAATCCACCATCATCGACGTATCCGAGGGCGTTCCCACGATCCTGCGTCCCGGCTACATCACAATGGAAATGATACGCCGGGTAACAGGCCGGGTGGAGGTGGACCCCGCCAGTCTGGGGCAGATGTCCCCTGACGCCCATCCGAAGGCTCCGGGAATGAAATACCGCCACTACGCGCCCAGGGCGGAAATGACCATCTACCGCGGGGCAGGCCCCGCAGTGTCAGCCGCCATCCGGAAGGCCCTCGCCAGGGCGAAGGAGGAGGGACGGCGGGCCGGAGTGATCTGCACAGAAGAGACACGGGAGCTTTACGAGGCGCCGGTAAAGGAGTGTATCGGCTCCAGAGCGAAGCCGGAGACCATCGCCCATAACCTGTACGATGTGCTCCGGGCCTTTGACGAGGAGCAGGTGGACTGTATCTTTTCGGAGAGCTTTGACGACAGCTTCCTGGGAAGCGCGATCATGAACCGCCTGGTGAAGGCGGCGGGCCACAGAATCGTAGAATGTGGGGAGTGACGGAAATGGCCAGGATAAACAAGATTATATTTGTCTGTACGGACAATACCTGTCTGAGCAATATGGCGGCGGCCGTATTTGAGGGAATCCGCGGCGAAAGAGAGATCCAGGTGGCCTCAAGGGGGCTGGTGGTGCTGTTTCCCGAGCCCATCAACCAGAAGGCGGTGGCGATCTTAAAAAGCCATAAGCTGGAGCTTCTCGAGGAGGAGGCGAAGCCTCTGGAGAGCCGGGACCTGATTCCCGGAACGCTGGTGCTCACCATGACCGGGGCGGAAAAGGCCCAGGTCCTGGAGCGGTTTCCGGAGACAAAGGGAATGCTGTTCACCATAAGAGAGTTCGCGGGCCAGGAGGGCGACCTCATTGAGCCCCTGGGCGGCACGCTGGCCGATTACGGGGCGTGCTATGAGCATATCGACCTTCTGACGAAGGTCGCGGCAGAGATCATATTTAAAGAGGAGGATAAGGATGATAGCACTGGGATGTGACCACGGCGGTTATGAATTAAAGCAGGAGGTCATTGAATATCTGAAGAAAAAGGGCCTGGAATATAAGGATTTCGGCTGCTTCGGAACAGAGGCGGTGGATTATCCCGATTACGCGAAGCCGGTGGCCCACGCGGTGGCGGACGGGGAATGTGACAAGGGCATCCTGATCTGCGGGACAGGCATCGGGATCTCCATAACGGCCAACAAGATCAGGGGGGTCCGGGCGGCTCTCTGCTCCGACTGCTTCAGCGCGGAGGCCACAAGGCTCCACAACGACGCCAATATCCTGGCCATGGGCGCCAGAGTTCTCGGTCCCGGTCTCGCCATAAAGATCGTGGATACGTTCCTGAACACGCCCTTTTCCGGCGACGAGCGCCACGCCAGGAGGATCCGGAAGATCGAGGAGGACTGATGGCGATGACCGGGAAACGTCAGGATTATATTTCATGGGACGAGTATTTCATGGGAGTGGCCGAGCTTTCGGCCATGCGCTCCAAGGATCCCAACACCCAGGTGGGGGCCTGCATCGTAAGCCAGGACAACAAGATTCTGTCCATGGGCTATAACGGATTTCCGGCGGGCTGTCCCGACGACGAGTTTCCCTGGGAGCGGGAGGGAGCCGATCCCTACGAGACCAAGTATTTTTACAGCACTCACGGGGAGCTGAACGCCATTTTGAATTACCGGGGCGGAAGCCTGGAGGGGAGCAAGATCTATGTGACGCTGTTTCCCTGCAACGAATGCGCCAAGGCGATCATCCAGAGCGGCATCCGGACGATCATCTACGGCGATGACAAATACGCCGATACGCCCGCGGTCCGGGCGTCGAAGCGGATGCTTCAGTCGGCGGGGGTGCGGCTGATCCCCTATAAGGCCACGGGAAGAAGGCTCGAGGTGCTGGTATAAAGGACAGGAGGAAAGGATATGGAATACAGAGAGCTTGGGAAAACAGGGCTTAAGGTGTCCAGGCTTGGGTTCGGCGGACTGCCGCTCCAGCGGGTGGACGAGGAGGAGACGAAGAAGATCGTAAAGAGCCTTCTGGAAAACGGCGTCAACTTTATCGACACCGCCAGGGGCTATACGGTGAGCGAGGGCCTTCTGGGCGAAGCACTTGAGGGCGTCAGGGACCGGTTTGTCCTGGCAACGAAGAGCATGGCCAGAACAAAGGAAGAGATGGCGCGGGACATCGGCATCAGCCTGGGAAATCTCCGCACCGACTATATTGATCTGTATCAGGTCCATAACCCCAATATGGAGCAGCTGGAGACTGTGATCGCTCCGGGCGGCGCGCTGGAGGCGCTTTTTGAAGCGAGGGAGGCGGGAAAGATCGGCCACATCGGCATCACGGCCCATTCCCCCGAGGTGTTTAAGAAAGCTCTGGAGCTTCCCTGGGTGGAGACCATCATGTTCCCCTATAACGTGGTGGAAAACCAGGGTGAGGAATTCATCAGGGCATGTCAGGAAAAGAAGATCGGCTTTATCGCCATGAAGCCCATGGCCGGAGGAAACATCGAAAGCGGCAGCTTGGCCGTCCGGTTCATTCTGGACAACCCCGCCGTCACAGTGGCGATTCCCGGCATGGCGGCGGTCAGCGAGGTGGAGGAGAACGCGGCCGCGGCGGGAGATCACAGCCCTCTTACAGACGAGGAGAAGGCGCAGATCCAGAAGATCAGGCAGGAGCTGGGAAGCCAGTTCTGCCGCCGCTGCAACTACTGCGCTCCCTGCACGGTGGGCATCAGCATCCCCAACGTGTTCCTGTTCGCAGGCTATTTAAGAAGATACGACCTGGCCGGATGGGCCAGATCCCGTTACGATTCCCAGGCGGTCAAGGCGGACGCCTGCGTGGAATGCGGCGAGTGTGAAAGCCGCTGTCCTTATCAGCTCCCGATCCGGGAAATGCTGAAGAAGGCCCATGAAGAACTGATGGCAGTGAAGAAATAGGATTTTCGGAGGGGGAGAGGCTATGTTTTGTGATAATTGCGGAACACAGTTAAATGAGGGCGCGAAGTTCTGTCCGCGCTGCGGCACGCCGGTGACGGGCCCGGACCAGAATCAGAGCGGATATGGTTATCAGGACCAGGGCCAGGGCCCTTACGGTTATCAGGACCCGAATCAGGGGCAGGGCTCTTACAGCTATCAGGATCCGAACCAGGGGCAGAACGCTTACAGCTATCAGGATCCGAACCAGGGCCAGGGCGCTTATGGGTATCAGGACCCGAACCAGGGCCAGAACGCTTACGGCTATCAGGATCCGAATCAGGGCCAGGGCCCTTACGGCTATCAGGGCGGAGCTTCCTTTGGATTTCAGACGCCGCCGGCAGGCGAGGCGCCGCCGAAGAAGCGGGGCAGGAAAAAGGCCGTGATCATTTCCGTGGTCTGCGTGCTGGCAGCGGCGTTGGGCGTGGGCGCGTTCTTTTTCATCCGGTCAACTTTCTTCAAATCGCATTTTTCCAGTCCCGAGTCTTATTATGAGTCTGTGGAGCAGGCGTACCTGGATGAGCTTGGGGCCCGCATGGAGCGGCAGGAGGCGAACTTAAAGCAGTTTTCCGGCTTTACGGCCAGCGTGGAGCTTACCGATACGGGAAGCGCCCTTGCAGGCGTGGACAGCGAGATGGCCAGGGCCCTTGCCGATCTGGAGCTTTCCTTCCGTCAGGGCAGCACGGAAAGCCTCTGGGGCGGCCAGGCGGAGCTTGTATCGGCGGGGGAATCCCTGATTACGCTGAACCTTGCCCTTGATAAGGACAACAGCGAATTTTACATCCAGCTTCCCCAGCTTTCCAATGACTATATTTTCTGCGCCGCAGAGGATCTTTACAGTATGGGCTTCAGCGCGGCGGTCGGCATGGTTCCCGATATCGGGGAAGGCCTGGGAAGCCTGCAGCTTTCGCCGTTTATCAGCCGCTATGGCGCGCTTTTGTTAAAGTATTCCAGGGACGTGGAGAGGGAGGACGGCTCCCTTACGGTAAACGGCATCGAGCAGAAGGCGGTCTGCCTCACGGTCACCTACAACACAGATCAGATCCGCGGACTGATCCGGGAGTGCCTTGAGGCGGCAAAGACCGACCCGCAGATCAAGGAGTTCTTCACGTCTTTTGGAGCCCAGATCTCTGGCTACGGCGGAACGGGCGAGGAGCTTTACAGCCAGTTTGTGGCCTATCTTGACCAGATGGCGGCGGAGGCTGATAACGCTCTGACCGACGTGTCGGCAGTGATGAAGATCTGGGTGGATTCCGACGGGAACGTGATCGGACGGACCCTGGACATGGGCCCCCAGGGCGAGCAGATCCGGCTGTTCTCTTATCAGACTGCCACGGCGGACGGGCAGTTCGCGGCGGAGCTTGTTTTCTTTGAGGGCATGGAGGACAGCGTCACCGTCACCGGAGCGGGAACCATTGAAAACGGCCTTGCGGACGGAAGCTTCACAATGATGGCTCCCATGGGAAGCACGCTGGTTTTTGAGATTCAGGACTATGATATTGCCAGGAACCGGGAGGGCTACGTGAACGGGACCTTTATCTTTTATGCGGCCGATACGGAATTGATGGGGGTTTCCCTGACCTGCGCTTCCGATGCGGGCACCATGGACGTTTCCTTTGGTATCCTCAGCAACGGCGCGGAGCTGGGAAGCGTGAACCTGTCCATGGACGCCGAAGGGTATACGCCTGAGCTCCCCCAGGGCGGAACGGCCTACCGGGTGTCCGACAACATGGAAATGCAGCAGTATCTGCTGAATTCTGATATGCAGGGCTTTCTGTCAGCGCTTTCCCAGAACGCGCTTTTCAAGGCCCTGATGGAAAACGGAGCTTCCTTTGGCTACTGATATGACGGCGAGGGTGCTGGGGCTTTCCCGGCGCTTTGGAAAAAGAACGATTCTGGACGGGCTTTCCCTGAAGCTGTTTCCGGGGACCTGCACCGGGATCCTGGGGGAAAACGGATGCGGAAAGTCCACGCTGCTTTCCATTCTGGCGGGGACCTTAAGGCCGGGCGGCGGAAGCTTTCTGTACCAGGGGCGGGACCTTTTAAAGGATCCGGCCTTCCGGCAGAAGGCGGTGGGCTATGTGCCGCAGGGGACGCCGCTGATGGACGAGCTGACGGCGATGGACCATCTGCGGCTCTGGTACCCGGGGAAAAAAGAGATTGAAAAGGAGCTGGAGGACGGCGTTCTGGCCATCCTGGGAATCGGGGACTTTTTAAAGGTCCCCGTATCCCGTATGTCAGGAGGAATGAAAAAGCGGCTCAGCATCGGCTGCGCCATGGCCTCCCATCCCAGGATCCTGCTTCTGGACGAGCCCTCGGCCGCGCTGGATCTGATCTGCAAGGAGCGGATCGGCGTGTATCTGTCTCAGTTTCGGGCGAGGGGCGGAATCGTCCTTCTGACCACCCACGATATCCAGGAGCTTCCCCTGTGCGACAGGCTGTTTATATTGAAGAAGGGGCGGCTGGTCCCTTATGAGTACGACGGAAATTATCACCGCCTTGCGGGAAGTCTGTAGGAGGCGGCCATGAACTATTTTCGCGCGCAGTTAAAAAGGGCGGCCCGCTCCTTTATTCCTGTTTTTGTGACGATGCTGGCCCTCGCGGCGGTTCTGGGGACGGTCTGCGTCTGGCAAATGCGCTCCAGGCTCGGCGAGGAGAGCAGGCAGAAGCTTGTGCTGGGGCTGGTGGGCGACGCGTCTGACAGCTTTTTCAGGCTGGGCATGGAGGTGATCGAGAGCATGGACGCCTCCCGCTACAGCCTGGAATTTGTCCAGCTTAAGGAGAGCGAGGCGAGGCGGGCGCTGGAGGACCGGAGAATATCCGGCTATCTGCGGATCCCGGAGGATTTCGTGGAATCTGTCTGGAACGGGGAAAACGAAAAGGTCACCGTGGTGGTGGGAAGCAGCCGCTACAGCGTCACCACCCTTCTGGTGGAGGAGCTGGCGCGGGTGGTATCCTCCATGATAACCGAAAGCCAGACGGGGATTTACGCCTACACGGACTGGGCAAGGGAGAACGGGGCGGAAGATCTTGATGAAAGCGTGCTCCGCCTGAATCTGAAGTATTTTGACGTGATCCTTCCAAGGGACGGGATCTATCAGGTGGATACGCCGGACTCCCGGCCCTCCCTGTCCCTTCAGGGCTATTATTTTTCCGCGTTGTTTCTTCTGTTTTTCCTGTTTATGGGGCTCACCGGCGCTTCCTTTATGATCCGGCGGGACCGGTCCCTCTATCAGCTTCTTTCCGCCCGGGGGAGGGGAGCGGCCTCGCAGGTGGTTTCCGAGTGGGGCGCCTGGTGTATTCTGATGGCGGTATTCTTTGTGCTGGTCTCGGCGGCCGCGGGAGCGGCCCAGGGGGCGCTCTCTGCGGTGCCTGAGCTTGAGGGCCTTTCCCCGGCCGGGCTGATCCGGCTTTTCGCGGTCATGGCGCTGATGCTTCCCATGCTGGGGAGCCTTCACTGCTTTCTCTATCAGATAACGGAGAGCCTGGTGGGGGCGGTGCTTCTGGAATTCTGTGTCTATCTGGGGTTATCCTATCTGGCGGGCTGCTTTTATCCGCTGACGTTTTTTCCCGAAAGCATCCAGAGGGCTTCTGCATTTCTGCCTGCCGGAACCGTTATGGCATACGTTCAGGCCCTTCTCAGGGGAGAGGGCGCTGCGGCCCCTGCCCTGGGGCTTCTGGCCTGGACGGCGGTCTTTCTCTGCGGCGCCTTTGTGATCCGGCGCGCAAGGATTCTACGGTCATGAGAGGGGGAAGGTCTGTGATGAAACGGGGTTGGCTCCTGTACCGGCTTTTGACAAAACGGCTTCTTAAAAGGCCCTCCTTCTGGCTGATTCTTTTTCTGGTTCCCCTGCTTTCGGCGGCGGCCGGGCTTCTGGGCGGACAGGAGAGCCATCTTCTGAGCCTGGGGCTCTATGTGCCGGAAAACGGGGACCGGCTGGCCGTCCAGGTGGCGTCGGAGCTTCTGGAAAACGATGGAGCGGTGGAATATAAGATGTTCGATTCCGGCGAGGAGCTTCGCAGGCAGACGGCCTTCGGGCAGATCGACGGAGGCTATCTGTTTCCTGAGGATTTCTCAGCCCGGCTTCAGGGACTGATCGACGGGACGGAGGATACGCTGGTGACCTTTGTGGCCGGGGAGGACACGCCATGGCTGAAGGCGGCCAGGGAGCAGTTCTTCGGGGCGGTCTTTCCCCATCTTTCCAGGGCGCTCTCAGAAGGCTTTGCCCTGGAGCAGGCAGAGGAGCTGGGAAAGGATCCCTCAGAGACCGTCATGGAGATGGAAAAGCTTTATGAGGCCAACCTGGTGGAGGAGGAGCTGTTTTCCCTTTCGGTATACGGGCAGGAGGACAGCGGTTCGGGACAGGGAAGCTATCTGACCGCTCCCCTCAGAGGCTTTCTGGCCCTTTTCGTTTTTCTGGCGGGCCTTGCCATGGCCATGTTTCTTCTTAAGGATAAAAAAGAGGGGGTATGGAGGTGGCTTGTCCGGGGAAGGGAGGGGGCCCTTCCATGGCTCTATATCCTGACCGGCACCCTGATCGCCGGCTTCGCGGCCTTTGCGGGCCTTATGGTCTCCCGGACCGGGGGCAGCTGGTACGGGGAGCTTATGCGGATGCTTCTGCTGGTGCTTGCGGTGACCGGCTTTTCCACCGTTCTGGCGCAGCTGATTTCGCGGCCCGCCGTTCTGGGGGCCTGCATACCGGTGCTCATACTGGCCGGAGCGGTGCTCTGCCCCGTTTTTCTCACGGTCCGGGGAATGGAGGCGCTTCAGTATCTTCTGCCGCCGTACTTTTACCTGGCAGGGACCGGGAGCGCAAGGCTTACGCTGTTTCTGGCCCTTTATGCCGCCGCCTCCTCTGCGGCGGGAATCGGCCTTGCGGCGGCGCTTTCGAGGCGAAGATAACAGAATCAAAAATCCCGCGGAAGCCGGGGTCCAAGACCCTGGCCGCCGCGGGATATTTTTTTGCAGAAGCGGATCAGCAGGTGGCTCCGCCCTCCACATCTTTTTTCAGGATGGCCGCTTTGTCGATGCTGCTGTTTAACAGCTTATCCTGAACATAGTCGAAGCCCAGGCGGGCAATGGTGTCGGCGAAGCGCTCGCCAGTGACGCCCTCGTCCCGGAAGAACAGGATGATGCGCTCCACGAGGCGGATCACCTCCTCCTCGCTGGTGAAGATCTTGTCCAGGGGACGGCCGGAGGCGATCTTTTTGCCCCAGCGTCCGCCGATATAGACCTTGTAGCCGGTCACGGACTCTGTCACGGCCCCGAAGGGACATGCGGCGGTGCACCGTCCGCAGTGGTTGCAGGCGTCCGTGTCGATGGTGATCTTTCCATCCTTCATGGAAGCCACATGGATGGGACAGTTCTTTTCCACCTGGCAGACCTTGCAGCCCCTGCACCTGGACAGGTCGATCTGGGGAATCCTCTGCCCGATGATGCCCACGTCGTTGAGGCTGGGCTTTACGCAGTTGTTGGGGCAGCCGCCAACGGCGATCTTGAACTTATGGGGCAGGGATACGTCGTGGTATCCGATATAGTAAAGCTTATGGAGCTTTTCCGAGAGGTCGAAGGTGTCGATCAGCCCGTACTGGCAGGTGGTTCCCTTACAGGACACCACAGGGCGCACCTTGGAGCCGGTTCCGCCCGTGTCGAGGCCGCCCTCCTTTAAGAAGGCCATTAACTCCTCCAGGCTGTCGTATGGAACGCCCTGGATCTCCATGGTGAGCCTGGTGGTCATGGTGACCTCGCCGGAGCCGAATTTATCGGCGGCCTCCGCAATCCTTCTGTGCTCCTCGGAGGTGATCTTTCCGTTTCTGGTGAGGACGCGGACGTTGAACACGTCGTCGTAGCGCTTATCCTGGAGACAGCCCAGGCCCTTCACCCGCTTGATCTCCTCTGCGGAAAGCTTCCTTCCGTTTCTGGGTACCTTTACTTCGTTGAACATGGCTCCTCCCTCCAGTGCGACGGTATTGGTGTATCCAAAGGCCTTCAGCCGGTTTTGCAGAAGATAGGCGCGTTTCCCCTTTGTGCATACGAGAAGGAGCTTCGCGTCCGGAGAAAGCCCTTCGATGGGCCCGTCCACAGAGACCAGATCCACCCATTTCGCGCCGGGAATGGAGGGCGCGGGCTGCACGTCGATTACGGTATAGCCTTTGGCCGCTCCGGCGGCGTATTCCGCAGGCGTCATGCTGGTGAGAACACCGTCCAGCTTGTTCTCCAGCACGTAGCAGGCGGAGACGAAGGGATGGATGGCAGTGGAAAACGGCGGCGCGTAGGAATAATCCAGGGTGTCAAAGTCGTCGATGGCCATACCCTGGGAGATGCCGGTGACGGCGATATCCGTCATCTTGTCGACGGCGCCCGCGCCGAACACCTGGAGCCCCAGAAGCTTTCTCGTGCTCTTATCGGCGATCACCTTGACGATAAAGGAGGAAGCGCCGGGATAATAGTGGGCCTTGTCGTCCAGGATGGAGAGGGCCGATACGGGCTCAAAGCCTTCCGCCCTTGCCTGGGCCTCCGTAAGCCCGGTGCGGCCTCCGTTCAGATCGGGAAGAAGCCTTACAACGCCGGTTCCCAGGCAGCCGCCGTAGGTTTTCCCGGAGCCGTTCATGGACAGGGCCATGACCCTGGCGGCCAGGTTGGCGGTGGAGCCCATGGCGGACCACTGTCCCTTTCCGGTCAGCCTGTTTGTAACCATGGCGCAGTCTCCGGCGGCATAGACGTCGGGAAGGTTTGTCTGCATTCCGGAATCCACCAGGATCGTGCCCTTCACCATTTCCAGGCCGGAATCAGCCAGGAAGCCTGTGGCGGGGCGGACGCCGATGGCCATGATCACCAGATCGGCAGGCAGGGAGCCGGTCTCCGTTTCCACAGCCTCGGCGCGGTCCGTGCCTTTCACGCCCCTTAGGCTGGTGGAGGTGAGGACTCTCATCCCGGCCTTTTTCAGCATCCGCCTGGCGTAATCGGCCATCTCGGGGTCAAAGGCGTTGGGCATGATCTGGGGGGCCGCGTCGATCACGGTCACCTCAAGATTCTGAGCCAGAAGGTTTTCCGCCACCTCCAGGCCGATAAAGCCCGCGCCGCAGACCACCGCCCTCCGGCAATGGTTCTTTTCAATGTAATCGCGGATGCCCACGGCGTCCTCCGGAGTGCGGACGCAGAAAACGCCGGGAAGCTCTCTTCCCTCCACAGGAGGAACAAAGGGGACCGCGCCGGTGGCGATCACAAGCTTGTCATAGGTTTCTGTGAAGCTCTCGCCGGAGGGGCGGCGGATCGTCACCTCTTTTTTGGAAGCGTTGATGCCGGTGGCCTCGTGGCCGGTGTATACGGTCACGCCCGTGAGAGCGGAAAACTTGGCGGGGGTATTGACGATCAGCCCGTCCTTTCCCGGGATGTCCCCGCCAATATAATAAGGGAGGCCGCAGCCTGCGTAGGAAATGTCGTCGCCCTTGGTGTAAATGATGACCTGGGCGCTGCGGTCGCATCGTTTCAGCTTGGCAGCAGCCTTCGTACCGGCGGCAACGCCGCCGAGAATAATATATTTCATGCCTTGCTCCTCCTTTTTTCTTCTATTCTACATGATATAAAGAAAGAAAAGCAACCGGAAAAAGTTCACAAAAAATTCACAGAAAATTAGCACTCACCCCTTGACAGTGCTAATAATAAGTGTTATATTACAGCTAGAACAAAGGAAAGAAGAAAGGTTCCCGAGTTCCAGTCACAAAATGCTTATAACAACAGGAATAGAGAATGGAGGAATGATTTATGTTGATGCCCAGTATTTTTGGTGAGAACTTATTTGATGAAATGATGGATTTCCCGTGGGAGAGAGAGTTCTTCGGAAGAAGGAATCCGCTTTACGGAAAGAACGAGAAGAACCTGATGAAGACCGACGTGAAGGAAACCGATAACAGCTACGAGCTTGATATCGATCTGCCGGGCTTTAAGAAGGACGAGGTTTCCGCGTCCCTTGAAAACGGATACCTGACCATCAGCGCCGCCAAGGGGCTTGATAAGGATCAGAAGGACAAAGAGGGCAAATATATCCGCAGGGAGCGTTACGCGGGAAGCTGCTCCAGAAGCTTTTACGTGGGCGACGCCGTGACGGAGTCCGATATCCACGCGAAATTTGAGGACGGCATCCTGAAGCTGTCCGTGGCGAAAAAGGATCCTCAGGTGGAGGAGAAGAAAGGCCGCATAGCCATTGAGGGCTGACGGCAAAACAAAAACCTGCGCATTTACGAGGGCCCCGGAGGCGGAAACGTCTCCGGGGCCTTTCATATATCCGCGCCTTCAGCCATTGACGGATAAAAAAGGACTCATTATAATAGAAGAATCGAAAAGCCCGAGGAAGGGCGGAAGGTGGTAGGATATGCAGTTTGCGAAAAGAATGGAGCAGTTTGGCGAGGGGATCTTTTCTTCCCTTCTGGCAATGAAAAAAAGAAGGCTGGCGGAAGGAAAGCCCGTTGTGGATCTGAGCGTGGGGACCCCCAACATCCCGCCTGCTCCCCATATCATAGAGGCTCTGGTCGAGGCGGCGAAGGATGAGAAGAATTATATTTACGCCATTCAGGATCTGTCTGAGCTCCGGCTGGCGGCGGCCCAGTGGTATGAGCGCCGCTATCAGGTGAGCCTGGATCCGGAGACGGAGATCCTGGCTCTTTTAGGCTCCCAGGACGGGCTGGCCCATATCGCCCTCTCCATTCTGGACGAGGGAGATCTGATGCTGGTGCCGGATCCCTGCTATCCCGTGTTTGCCGACGGGCCGAAGCTGGCGGGGGCCGAGCTTTACTATATGCCCCAGCGCAAGGAAAACGGATATATCATCGATCTTTCCCAGATTCCGGAGGACGTGGCCAGACGGGCGAAATTCATGCTGATCTCTTATCCCAACAATCCGACGACGGTTCTCGCGCCCGACTCCTTTTACCGGGACGTGATCGCCTTTGCGAAAAAATACGACATCATGGTGCTCCACGACAACGCCTACAGCGAGCTGGTCTTTGACGGCGCCTCCTGCGGAAGCTTCCTTCAATATCCCGGCGCGAAGGATGTGGGCGTGGAGTTCAACTCTCTGTCAAAGACATACGGAATGGCCGGGGCAAGGGTGGGCTTCTGCCTGGGAAACAGGGAGATGGTGAAAAACCTGGGACTTTTAAAGTCCAATATCGACTACGGGATTTTCCTTCCCATCCAGAAGGCGGCCATAGCCGCCCTCACGGGGGATCAGTCCTATGTGGAGACCAACAGGGCGGCCTATGAAAGGCGCAGGGATCTGCTCTGCGACGGCCTTACCTCCATCGGCTGGAGGGTGGAGCGGTGCCCGGCCACCATGTTCGTGTGGGCCGACGTGCCGGAAAAATTCAAAAGCTCCATGGAATTTGTGGAGGCCCTCTGTGAAAGGGCCGGCGTGATCGTAACGCCGGGAAGCGCCTTCGGTCCCTCCGGCGAAGGCCATGTGCGCATGGCCCTGGTGCAGGACGAGGATCAGATCCAGAGCGCGGTGCAGGCCATCAGGGAAAGCGGGATCCTTTTATGAAATGCCTGCTGACGGCCGTCAACGCGAAGTATATCCACTCCAATCCGGCGGTCTATACGCTGAAGGCCTGCGCGGCAGAAATACCGGGCGTCCAGGTGGAGATCGGAGAATACACCATCAACCACCGGGCTGACGAGATCCTGGATTCCATCTACATGAAAAAAGCGGATATGGTGTGTTTTTCATGCTATATCTGGAATATTGAATACGTAAAGACCCTGGTGAGGGATTTAAGGCTTCTTTGCCCCGGGCTTCTGATTTGGCTTGGCGGCCCCGAGGTCTCCTTTCACTGCGAGGAGCTTTTAGAGGAGCTTCCCGAAGCGGACGGGATCCTTTACGGGGAGGGGGAGGAGAGCTTTCCGGCGCTTCTTCGCCATTATATCCGGAAGGAACCGTGGCCGGAGGGCTGCGTATACCGGGAGGGGGGAAGAATCCGAAGGACTCCCCCGGCGGCCCTGACAGATCTGGCGCGCCTTCCCTTTCCCTATGCGGACCTTAAAGGGTTTGAAAACAGGATCCTCTACTATGAGACCAGCAGGGGCTGTCCCTTTTCGTGCAGCTACTGTCTCTCTTCTATTGATAAGAAGCTGCGGTTCCGCCCCGTGGAGCTGGTAAAGAGAGAGCTCTCCTTTTTTCTTGAGCGGAAGGTCCCCCAGGTAAAATTTGTGGACAGGACCTTCAACAGCAGGGAGGAACGGGCGCTGGAGATCTGGACCTATATCAGGGATCACGACAACGGAGTCACAAACTTTCATTTTGAGATCACGGCGGAGATCCTCACCGAAAAGGAGCTGGAGCTTCTGGGGACCATGAGGCCGGGGCTGATCCAGCTGGAGATCGGCGTCCAGTCCACAAACCCCCGGACGGCGAAGGCCGTGGGCAGACGGGTGGAGCCTGCAAGGCTCCGGGCGGTGACGGAGACCATCGGAAGGCGGAGGAACGTGCATCAGCATCTGGATCTGATCGCGGGGCTTCCCCTGGAGGATTACGAAAGCTTCGGCCGTTCCTTTGACGACGTCTGGGCCATGGGGCCGGACCAGCTTCAGCTGGGCTTTCTGAAGGTGTTAAAGGGCTCTCCCATGGAGACGGACGCGCCCCGGTACGGGATCCTTGCCCGGCGCGAGCCCCCCTACGAGGTGCTTTTGACAGGAAGTCTTTCCCACGAGGAGCTGATCCGGTTAAAGCAGATCGAGGAGATGGTGGAGATTTACTATAACAGCAGGCAGTTTACCCACACCTTAAAGGAGCTGGAGGCGCGGTACAAACGGCCGTTTGTGATGCTTGAGCAGCTGTCGGCCGCCTGGGAGGCCGCGGGAATGGGCGGAAAAAGGCACAGAAGAGAAGCGGTATACTGCTTTTTATACCAGTTCGCGGGGGAGTGGTTCCCTGAAGAAGAAAAGCGTTTCGCAAGGCTTCTGACCCTTGATTACTACCTGCGGGAGAACGCGAAAAAAAGACCGGCCTTCGCCCCGCCGGAGCGGCGGGAAAAGGTGCGGGAATGGGTAAAACGGCTTTTCCCGGAGAAAAAGCCGGGTGAGATACTGCGGGAGGGGCACGGAGAACTTTTCGGCCCGCCCCTTACAGAGAAAACGGAGCTTTGGCTCTTTGATTATTCCCGGCGGGATCCCCTGACGGGAAACGCAGATGTAAAGCAATATCAGATCGAGGAGGATGCAGAATGATCAACATGAAAAAGCAGCGGGCGAAGCGGATCGTGGTGACCGTGGTGGCGGGCTTTCTGGTGCTGGCCATGGTGGTTCCCATCATTTTGAGCGCGGTGATGTAGCGGAGTTGTAAATTTTTAGCTGTAGTTTTTAAGATTTTATGACTATGCTTGCAATTCCGAAAAGGTATGCTACAATGTAAAAGACCAAATGGCGTGTTTTACAGAAAGAGGTAGGAGCTATATATGAAAAAACGATGTGCACTGCTGCTTGCCCTGATCCTTCTGGCCGGCGCTCTGACGCCGGGGGCCGTTTTTGCCACAGAGGCCGGTACGGAGCAGGAGAGCGAAACAGCAGAAACCCAGGAGGCCGGGAGCGGGGAGGGCTCCGGGGCGAAGACCCGGGAGGACCCCAGGAAGGCTCTGGCGGCCGCCCTTGAAAAGAGCCCCATCGGAGCGGACGAGGTGATCGCCGACGGCGTCTTCGTGGGTGATACAGATATCAGCGGAATGACCGCCGAGGAGGCCCTGGAGGCGGTGCTGGCTCAGGTGGATGAAATGGGACAGAGGACCCTGACCCTAACACTGGAGGGCGCCGAGGGGATTGATCCCATTAAGGTGCCCCTTTCCAGGCTCGGCCTTTGCGCCGAGGGAATCGCAGAGACCATTATGGAGGCCCTTTCCCTTGGAAAGAGCGGAAGCCTGATCACCCGCTATAAAGCGGAAAAGGATCTTGAAATTTCCAATCAGAAATACGAGCTGGAGCTGGCGGTGGACGAGGGGCTTGTAAAGACCTTTGTGGCCGACGAGACCTCCGCGCTTTCCGTGGAGCCGGTCAACGCGGAGCTTACCCGCGTAAGCGGCGGCTTTGAGGTGAGCCAGAGCCAGACCGGGATCAAGGTGAACGCCGACGCCACGGCTGCGGCGGTGATGGCGGCGCTGAAAGACTGGGACGGAGGCGATGTTTCCGTAGCGGCCACGGCCGAGGTTTCCCAGCCGGAGCGCACCACAGAGATGCTCTCCCAGGTGCAGGATGTACTTGGAACCTTCTCCACCTCCACCAGCAGCGCTAACAGCAGCAAGCTCCAGAATCTGAGGGTGGGCGTAAGCCATACCACGGACATTCTGATCATGCCGGGCGAGACCTGGTCCATGCACGACGCCCTTGCGCCCTTCAACGCGGAGAACGGCTATGTGAAGCAGGTGGCTTATTCCAACGGCGGATATGTGGACGAGTACGGCGGCGGCATCTGCCAGCTGGCGACGACTCTCTATAACGCCGCCCTGCTGGCCGAGGTGAATATTTCCGAGCGGTACAACCATTCCATGACGGTGGGCTATACCGACTACGGCCTTGACGCCACCATCAACGACAGCGGAAGCAAGGATCTGAAGATTACCAATGATTTTGATTTCCCGATCTATATCGAAGCGTCCGTGAACGGAAGCTATAACACGTATACCATCTGGGGCAAGGAGACCAGGCCTGCCAACAGGGAGCTGAAGTTCTACGGCGTTACCCTGAGCGAATCCTACCTGCCGGAGCAGGTGACGGAGGATCCCACCCTGGCGCCCGGCCAGAGGGTGGTGGAGCAGGCGACCTCCTATCCGGAGGCGGTGGCCCAGGCCTGGAAGGAAATCTGGGTGGACGGCGTCCTCGAGGAGAAGATCCTGCTCCACACAGACAAGTACAGGGCTTCACCCAGAAAGATAAGGCAGAATTCCGCGGCGGCTCCGGAGACGGAGGCGCCTGAGACGGAAGCGCCTACGACAGAAGCGCCCACCACTACGGCGGCGCCTACGACAGAAGCGCCCACCACCACGGCGGCGCCTACGACAGAAGCGCCTACCACCACGGCGGCTCCTGCCACGGAAGCTCCCACAGAGCCCGCGGCAGAAGCGCCCTACGCGGGGGCGGAGCCTGCGGCTTAAGGATTTTGTTAATGCAATCCCCGGAAAAGTATGATATACTAAAGAGGCCACATCCCGGAAGGGATGGAGGCCTCTTTTATAATGGAAGGACAGTTATGAGACCTGGGCAGGATATTGTGATCGTAGGCCATATAGGAGCGGAGGGAACCGTGAAGGCGGCCCTGGAAAACAGGGAGCTTCTTCTTAAGACCCTTCCCCGGGAGTTTGTGGACAGGGCGGCGGCCCTGGAATGGAGAGAAGGCCTGGCGGAGGAGCTTCGCGGGCAGTTTCCCGGAAGCTTTGTCCGGGAGGCCGGGGAGGGCGGTATTTTCGCGGCCCTCTGGAATATGGCGGAGGCCTGCAATGCGGGCTTTACGGTGGATATGAAAAAGCTTCCCATCCTCCAGGAGACCATAGAGGTCTGCGAGGCGCTGGAGCTGAACCCTTACGAGATCGCCTCCGGCGGGTGCGCGGTCCTGGCGGCAGATAACGGAAACGACATTGTCTGGGGATTGGGGCCTTCGGCCGTCTTTGTGGGAAAAGTCACAAAGGGCAGGGACCGGATCCTCTTAAGCGGCGGACACCGGCGGTATCTGAACCGCCCGGAGGAAAATGATATAAAGCAGAAAGGATGTCAGGAATGAGAAAGCAGATTTTAGCGGCACTGGAAAAGGACAGTAAACTGGATGTAAAGGATCTGGCGGCAATGCTGGGCCTGGAAGAGACCGACGTGGTAAACGAGATCGCGGCCATGGAGGAGGAAGGAATCATCTGCGGCTATTATACGCTGATCGACTGGGATAAAGTGACAGAGGATAAGGTGACGGCCCTCATCGAGGTCAAGGTGACTCCTCAGCGGGGCATGGGCTTTGACAGCATCGCCGAGCGCATCTACAATTACGACGAGGTCCACGCGCTCTATCTGATCTCCGGAGATTTTGATTTCATGGTGATCCTGGAGGGCAAGACCATGAAGGACGTGGCGCTGTTCGTATCCAGCAAGCTTTCGCCGCTGGATTCCATCTTAAGCACGGCCACTCATTTTGTACTGAAAAAATATAAGGATCAGGGAACGATCCTGGAGCAGAAATCCAAAGATGAAAGGATGCTGGTGACATTATGAGAAATCCCCTTTCCGAGAAGGCAGTGAGCCTGGAGCCTTCGGGCATCCGGAAATTTTTTGATATCGTGGCCGAGATGCCCGACGCCATTTCCCTGGGCGTGGGCGAGCCTGATTTTGACACCCCCTGGCATGTGCGGGAGGAGGGAATCTATTCCCTGGAGCGGGGGCGTACTTTTTATACCTCAAACGCGGGTCTCAAGGAGCTGAAGGTGGAAATCAGCCATTACCTGAAGCGGCGCTGCCAGGTGGAATACGATCCGACCCACGAGATCATGGTGACGGTGGGCGGCAGCGAAGCCATCGACCTGGCCCTGCGGGCCATGGTAAACCCCGGGGACGAGGTTCTGATTCCCACGCCCTGCTATGTTTCCTACTATCCCTGCGCGGTGCTGGCAGACGCTTGTCCGGTGACCATTGAGCTTAAGGAGGAGAATGAATTCCGCCTTACGGCGGCGGAGCTGGAAGCGCATATCACGCCAAAGACCAAGATCCTGATTCTTCCCTTCCCCAATAACCCTACGGGGGCCATCATGGAGCGGAAGGATCTTGAGGAGATCGCTCAGGTGATCCTAAAGCACGATCTTCTGGTGATCAGCGACGAGATCTATTCGGAGCTTACATACAGCGGCGACCATGTGACCATCGCCTCCCTTCCGGGCATGAGGGAGCGCACCGTTCTGATCAACGGCTTCTCCAAATCCTATGCCATGACGGGCTGGCGCCTGGGCTATGCGGCTGCGCCCCGGCTGATTCTGGATCAGATGCTGAAGATCCACCAGTACGCCATCATGTGCGCCCCCACCACCAGCCAGTACGCCGCTGTGGAGGCCATGAAAAACGGAGACCAGGACGTGGCCATGATGCGGGAATCCT
>CALWAW010000076.1 GCA_944375845.1 uncultured Lachnospiraceae bacterium | reverse complement strand
CCGGAGGAGGATATCGCGCGGATCTGGGACAAGTTCTATAAGGTGGATAAGGCCAGGACCAGGGAGTACGGCGGCAGCGGAATCGGCCTCTCCATCGTCCGCGCCGTCATGGAGGCCCATAACTGCGGCTACGGAGTCAGAAACGAGGCCGACGGCGTTTCCTTCTACTGTGAGTTTGACTGCAAATAGAACCCGTGCTATACTTACTGGGTATATGTTTTCGGAGGGCTTGAAAGAGGCGTATGACAGGATGGATCATCGCAGCGGGGCTTCTTGTCCTGGCCGCGGCGGCAGCGCTGGCCCGCTCCTTTTATGAGCAGGGCCATGTGACGGTAAAGGAATATGCAGTGGAATCCGAAAGGCTGGGGAAAGCCTTTGACGGCTACACCATGGCGGTGCTGGCCGACCTTCACGACAAGGGGGCCGGACGCCGCAACAACAGGATGATGGCCGCCATAAGGCGGCTGCACCCCGACGCGGTCATGGCGGCCGGGGATCTGGTCTTTGCCAAGGGCGGGAAATGCCGCTTTGAGGAAAGCCTGCGGATCCTGAAGCGGCTTGCTTACCGCTATCCGGTGTATTACAGCCTTGGAAACCACGAGGAGCGGATGCGCCGGGAGAACCCGGAGGCGTGGAGCCGGTGGTACAGGGAGGTTTCCCGGACGGGCACGGTGCTCCTCGACAATGTCTCCGTCACTCTGAGGGACGGCGGCGACGCCCTCACCATAACAGGCCTTTCCATGGGAAAGGCTTATTATAAGAAGAAGGGGAAAAAGGTCATGGAGCCGGAGTTCCTTAAGGATACCCTGGGCGTGGCCAGCGCCTCGGAGTACCATATCCTCCTGGCCCATTCCCCCGCGTATTTCCCCGATTACGCCGCCTGGGGAGCGGATCTTGCCTTAAGCGGCCACTACCACGGGGGCACGGTGCGCCTGCCGGGCTTAAGAGGCGTGTTCTCCCCGGATTTCCGCCTCTTTCCCCGCTACAGCTACGGGCTTTACAGGCGCGGAAAAAGCGTCATGGCCGTCAGCGGGGGGCTGGGGACCCACACCATCAACTTCCGTCTGGGAAACCCGTCGGAGCTTGTGGTGGTTCGCTTGAAAAGCCTTGAGAAATGAGGATTTGCCATGCAGCCTGCGCTGTCTGTGAAGCTTCAGGCGTTTGAGGGGCCTCTGGATCTGCTCCTCCACCTGATCGATAAAAATAAAGTGAATATTTACGACATCCCCATCGCCGAGATCACGGACCAGTATCTGGAATACGTGAGCGCCATGGACAAAGAGGATCTGGACGTGGTCAGCGATTTCCTGGTGATGGCGGCCACCCTTCTGGACATCAAGTCCAGGATGCTCCTTCCCGCCGACGAGGCGCAGGAGGAGGAGCAGGAGGATCCCAGAAAAGAGCTGGTGGAGCGGCTTTTGGAGTACAAAATGTGCAAGTATATGGCCGGCGAGCTTAAGGAGCGGCAAAAGCTGGCGGGCCGTGTATTCTATAAGCCCGAGACCATTCCCGACGAGGTGGCAAAATACAGGCCGCCGGTGAACATCCCGGAGCTTCTCTCCGATGTGACCCTGGCAAAGCTGGGGGAAATCTTTCAGTCGGTCCTTCGCCGCCAGGAGGATAAGATCGACCCGGTGCGCTCCCAGTTTAAGCGGATCGAGAAGGAGCCCTTCCGGGTTTCCGACAAGGTAGGCGAGATCCTGCGGCTGGCCGCGGAGAAAAAGAAAATGAGCTTTCGCGGGCTCCTTTCGGCCCAGTCGGGAAAGACAGAGCTGATCGTCGCGTTCCTGGCGGTTCTGGAGCTTATGAAAATGGGGAGCGTCGTCCTTAAGGAGGCGGGGGACGACGATTTTATCCTGGAGGCCTCCCCGGAGCTTTCGGAAAACAAAGAAAAGCTTGCGGAGGAGATCGCCGGAAGCCTGGCGTTTTAAACGGGAAAGGGAGGAAGGTCTTTGGAGATCAGAGAGGCAAAAACCATATTGGAGGCGGTGCTGTTCGCCATGGGAACCTCCGTGGGGATCCGGTCCCTGGCCGAGGCCGTGGGCCAGGACGAGGAGACCACGAAAAAGCTGGCGAGGAGCCTGGCCGACGATTATGACAGGGAAAAGCGGGGCATGAAGATCATTGAGCTGGAGGACGCCTTTCAGATGTGCACCAGGGCGGAGTATTACGAGAACCTGATCCGGGTGGCCTCCCAGCCCAGGAAATACGCTCTCACGGAGGTGCTCCTTGAGACCCTCTCCATCATCGCCTACAAGCAGCCCGTTACCAGGCTGGAGATCGAGAACATCCGCGGCGTCAAATCGGATCACGCCGTGAACAAGCTGATCGAGTACGGCCTTGTGGAGGAGGTGGGGCGGCTCAACGTGCCGGGGCGCCCCATTCTGTTCGGCACCACGGAGGAGTTTTTGAGAAGCTTCGGCGTTTCATCCCTGGGCGAGCTTCCCGCCATGAGGCCGGAGCAGGTGGAGGAGTTCAAGCAGGAGGCTGAGCAGGAGGCCCAGCTCTCCCTTAAGCTGGAGGAGGACTAAAATGAAAAGGATCGCATTTATCGGCTGCGGGAACATGGCGAAGGCCATGATCGGCGGCATCATCAAAAAGGGGGTGGCCTCTCCCGAAGAGGTGATCGCCTCCAACAGAAGCAGCAAAAATCTGGAATACGCAAAAAAGACCTGGAATATCGCGGTGACGCCGGACAATAAGGAGGCGGCCCGCGGGGCAGAGCTTCTGGTGCTGGCCGTAAAGCCCCAGTTTTACAGCCAGGTGATCGAAGAAATCCGGGAGGTGGTCACAGAGGACCAGATCGTCATGAGCATCGCTCCGGGAAAGACCCTTGCCTGGCTTGAGGAACAGTTCGGAAAGCCCCTTAAGCTTGTGCGGGCAAACCCCAACACGCCGGCCCTGGTGGGAGAGGGCGTCACCTCCGTTTCCTTCGGGAGCCGTCTTTCTGAGGCGGAAAGGGCCGGGGTCATGGAAATCCTTGAAAGCTTCGGAAAGGCCTCCGAGACGCCGGAGTCCATGAGCGAGGCGGTGATCGCCGTCAGCGGCAGCGCCCCCGCGTACGTGTTCATGTTTATCGAGGCTTTGGCCGACGGGGCCGTATCCCTGGGAATGCCCAGGGCCCAGGCCTACGAGTTCGCCTCCCAGGCTGTTCTGGGAGCGGCAAAAATGGTTCAGGAGACCGGGCTTCATCCCGGCGCTCTTAAAGATATGGTATGCTCACCGGGAGGGACCACCATCCAGGCGGTCCGGGTGCTGGAGGAGCGGGGGTTTAGAAGCAGCGTCATCGAGGCGATGACGGCCTGCGCCGAGAAGGCAAAGGGGATGTAGACAGAAAGGAGAACAAACATGGCAGCAATCACGGAAATGACAAGGGAAGAGCTTTTAAAGCTGGAAGAAAAACTCTCCTCAAGGTACGAGGAATTCAAAGGTCAGGGTCTTAAGCTGGATATGTCCAGGGGAAAGCCCGGACCGGCCCAGCTGGATCTTTCCAACGGCCTTCTGACCGCCCTTACCGATTATCATACGGAGTCCGGGGCCGACGCCAGAAACTACGGGATCCTGGACGGAGTCCCCGAGGTGAAAAAGCTGTTTTCGGATCTTCTGGATATTCCGGCGGATCAGATCATCGTGGGCGGAAGCTCCAGCCTGAACCTGATGTACGATCAGATGGCGCGGCTCATGCTCTTCGGCACCCAGGGGGAGAAGCCCTGGAAGGACGCGGGCCAGATCAAATGGCTCTGCCCCGTTCCCGGCTATGACCGCCATTTCGGCGTCACGGAGGAGATGGGTATTCAGATGATCCCCGTCCCCATGAACGACGAGGGCCCCGATATGGACCTGGTGGAAAAGCTGGCGGCCGAGGACGAGAGCGTCAAGGGCATGTGGTGCGTGCCCCTCTACGCGAACCCCACCGGCATCTGCTACAGCGACAGGACGGTGGAAAGGCTGGCGTCCATGAAGACGGCCGCGAAGGATTTCCGGATCTTCTGGGACAACGCCTACGGCGTCCATCACGTGTATGAAGAGGTGCGTCTTAAGGACATCCTGAAGGCGGCCGCCGCCTGCGGGAACGAGGACAGGATCCTCTATTTCTTCTCCACCTCCAAGATCACCTTCCCCGGCGCGGGCCTGGCGATGATGGCCGCGAGCCCCGCCAACATCGCGGAGATCAAAAAGCGCATGGGGGTCCAGACCATCGGCTACGACAAGTTAAACCAGCTGCGCCATGTCCAGTACTTTAAGAGCGCGGACAACATCCGCGCCCACATGAAGAAGCTGGGAGACGCCCTGCGTCCCAAGTTCGATCTGGTGGCAGAGACCCTTGAAAAGGAGCTGGGCGGCACCGGAGCGGCCCGGTGGACCTCTCCCAGGGGAGGCTATTTCGTTTCCCTCGATACCCTTCCCGGCTGCGCGAAGGAGACGGTGCGGCTGGCAAAGGAGGCCGGCGTGGTGATGACCGGAGCGGGGGCCACCTGGCCTTACAAGAAGGATCCCGAGGATCAGAACATCCGCATCGCGCCCACCTATCCGGAGCTTGACGAGCTTGGGCAGGCGATGGAGCTTTTCTGCCTGTGCGTAAAGCTCTGCGCCGTGCGGAAGCTTTTGCAGACAAAATAAGATGAGGAGGGGGAACCATGTATTCAGAAAAAATGTATGAGCTGGGCAGCAGGCGCTCTGTGATCCGGGAGATCTTCGAGTTCGGGAAAAAGCGGATCGCCCAGGTGGGCGCGGAGAAGGTTTTTGATTTCAGCCTTGGAAACCCCAATGTGCCCGCGCCCCAGGCCGTGGAGGATACGATTCTTGAGCTTTTGCGGACCATGGATCCCGCCCAGCTCCACGGCTACACCAGTGCCCAGGGAGACGCCGGCGTGCGGGAACAGATCGCGGCAGCGCTGAACAAAGCCCACGGCACCCATTATACGGGGGACAACCTGTATATGACTGTGGGAGCGGCCGCTTCCCTTTGCATCTGCTTTAAAGCCCTGGCGGTGGAGGGAGACGAGTTTCTCACCTTCGCCCCCTATTTCCCGGAGTACAAGGTATTCGTGGAGGGAACCGGGGCTTCATTCCGGGTGGTGCCCGCCGATACGGAGAACTTCCAGATCCATTTTGAGGAGTTTGAGCGGCTCATCAGCCCCCGCACAAAGGGCGTGATCGTAAACTCCCCCAATAACCCCTCGGGCGTGGTCTACTCTGAGGAGACCGTCCGGCGCCTGGCAGAGATTTTAAGAGAAAAGTCCGCTCAGTACGGACATCCCATTTATCTCATCGCCGACGAGCCCTACCGTGAGATCTCCTACGACGTGGAGGTGCCCTACCTGCCCAACTACTATGAGAATACGCTGGTGTGCTATTCTTACAGTAAATCCCTGTCCCTGCCGGGAGAGCGGATCGGCTACGTGCTGGTGCCGGGGGAGGCCGAGGACTCTAAGGAGATCTACGCCGCCGTCTGCGGCGCGGGCCGCGTCCTGGGCTATGTGTGCGCCCCCGCCCTGTTCCAGAGGGTGGCCGCCGCCTGCACCGGGATGACATCGGACCTTTCCGTTTACAGAAGAAACAGGGAGCTGTTATACGGGGCCCTTACGGACCTGGGATTTTCCTGCGTGAAGCCCCAGGGAGCCTTTTACCTCTTCCCCCGCAGTCTGGAGCCGGACGCGAACGCCTTCTGCGAAAAGGCCAGGGAGCTTGACCTGCTTCTGGTGCCCGGGGACGGCTTCGGCTGTCCGGGCCATGTGCGGATCTCCTACTGCGTGCAGACGGAGATGATTGAACGGTCCCTGCCGGCCTTTGAAAAGCTGGCGGCCCTTTACAGATGAAAAAAGCGCCGGAGCAGGCGGTTTTCCTTCCTGCTCCGGCGCCTTTTTTCCTATCAGCCTCAATCGGCCGTGATCAATGTGCCGGTCTTTCCGTTGATGCCCTCCTTTGCCAGGGAAAGGTCCGTGATGATGGCCCTTCTTCCGGGACGGGCGGATACGAATTCGATGGAGGCCTCGATCTTGGGCAGCATGGAGCCGGCCTCGAACTGGCCCTCCTCCACATAGCGGCGCGCCTCTGACACAGAGAGCCGGTCCACGTAGAACTGATCCTCCCTGCCATAGTTGATGGCCACCTTTTCCGTTCCCGTGAGGAACAGAAGGGTGGAGGCGTCCACCATATCGGCCATGCGGGCGGCCGTGAGATCCTTCTCGATGATGGCGCTGGCGCCCTTGAGGCGGGTGCCCTGTTCCAGCACGGGGATACCGCCGCCGCCTCCCGCGATCACAAGCTGGTTGGCGTCCAGCAGGGCGCGGACCGCGTCGATCTCGTAAATGTCGATGGGCTTGGGAGCGGCCACGATCCTGCGGTAGCCCTTTTCCTCCTCAACCACGTAGTTGCCCTTGGCCACCTCGGCGTCGGCCTCCTCGCGGCTCATATAGCGGCCGATCACCTTGGTGGGCTCGCTGAAGGCCTCGTCGAAGGGATCCACCCGCACCTGGGTGATGATGGTGGATACCGGCTTGAAGATGCCCCTGTTCAGAAGCTCTGTACGGATGGCGTTCTGAAGATCGTATCCGATATAGCCCTGGCTCAGCGCGCCGCACACGGACATGGGCGCCACGGTGTACTCCGGCGACAGACGGCTGAACTCCGTCATGGCGGTGTGGAGCATACCCACCTGGGGGCCGTTGCTGAAGGTGATGGCGATCTGGTATTTTTCCTCTACCAGGTCGGCGATGGCGGAGGCGGCCCTGGCCACCGCTTTTTTCTGCTCCGGGAACAGGGTGCCGAAGGCGTTCCGGCCCAGAGCGGCCACGATCCTGTTATCATTCATGGGAATCCCTCATTTCTGTAAAAAGATAGTAATATTATACCATGGCTTTTCCTGTTTTCCCAGCACTTTTTTTGTTGCGGAGAAGGACGGGAGCCATTAAAATAAAAGCAGGCAGGAAGGATGTGAACACAATGAAAAGAGAAGAGTTTTATCTTCCCTCCGGCAGTCCGGGAAGGAGCCTCCACTGCATACTGTGGCAGCCGGACGGGAAAAAGCCGAAGGCCGTGGTACAGATCGTGCATGGCATGATTGAATACGTGGGCCGCTATGAGGAGTTCGCCGCGTACCTGGCCGAAAAGGGCTACGCCGTGGTGGGACACGATCATCTGGGCCACGGGAAAACGGCGGCCGGAAAGGAGGAGCTCGGGTATTTTTCCGAGAAGGACGGGCACCTTCACGTGATCGGCGATATGTACCGGGTCACCCGCAGAGGGAGGGAGCTGTGGCCGGACAGTCCCCTGGTGATCCTGGGCCACAGCATGGGCTCCTACTTTACGAGAAAATACCTGACAAAGTACAGCAGAAAGGTGGACGGGGCCGTGATTATGGGTACCGGCTATACGGGCCGCCTGAAGGCGGGAACCGGAAGGCTTCTGGCGGGGCTTGTATGCCGCGTGAAGGGAGACCGGTACAGAAGCCCCCTGCTCCACACGCTAACCCTGGGCGGCAACAACAGGCGCATCCGCAGTCTCGAGACGGAGAACGACTGGCTTTCCCATAACAGGGAATCGGTGGAGGCCTACGGGCGGGATCCCTTCTGTACCTTCCGCTTTACGGCGGGGGCCTACCGGGATTTCTTCACCATCCTTAAGGAGCTGGCCGCAGAAAAGGACTTCGACCGCATGGATAAAAGCCTTCCGGTGCTTTTCGTGTCCGGGGAGGAGGATCCGGTGGGCGGCTACGGAAAGGGCGTTCGCCGGTGCTTCAGGCAGTTTCAGGACATGGGCTTTTCCAACGTGTCCATGAAGCTTTATCCGGGTGACCGCCATGAGATCTTAAACGAGCTGGACCGGGCCGTCGTCTACGACGACATCGAGGCCTGGATCAGAGAAAACGTCAAATCCCGTTAAAACAAAGGGGCCCGGGTTCTCCGGGCTCCGGCGGGAATCACTTCTTTTTCTTTCCCCAAAAGACAACTGAATCACGACGCGGGCTGTCTGCCGGGGCGCGGCAGCCTGTTTTTCCTACGCGAAAAGGAGGCACAGTATGTACAGCAAGGTATACAGCGCCGCTGTCCGGGGCCTTTCCGGGCAGCTTGTGACGGTGGAGGCGGATTTGAGCGACGGCCTTCCCGGCTTCGACATGGTGGGGGCCCTCTCGGGCGAGGTGAAGGAGGCCATGGCGCGGGTGAAAACCGCCCTGAAAAACTGCGGATTCCGCCTTCCGCCCAAGAAGGTGGTGGTGAACCTGGCTCCGGCCAGCCTGAGGAAATTCGGGACGGCCTTCGACCTTCCCATCGCGGCGGCGGTGCTCTCGGCTCTGGGACAGATACCGGGGGCGGCGCTGGCGGGCACTCTGATTGTGGGGGAGCTGGGCCTTTCCGGCCAGGTGCGCCCGGTTCCCGGCGTGATGGCCATGGTGGAGTGCGCCGTAAAAAGCGGCCTTGGAAGGGTCCTGGTGCCCCGGTCAAGTGAACAGGAGGGGGCGGCCGTGCCGGGCGCGTCGGTCTACGGGGTCTCCTCCCTGGGGGAGGCCGTGGACTGCTTAAGGTCCCCGGGCTCTGCAACGCCTGTCTCTTTGGCAGACAGCCCGTCCGGGGAGAGATGCCGGGAGCCGGAGGTGGATTTTCAGGACATCAGGGGACAGGAGGGCGCCAAGCGGGCGGCAGAGATCGCCGCCGCGGGGATGCACAACCTTCTTCTTATCGGCCCGCCCGGAGGGGGAAAGACCATGCTGGCAAAGGCCCTTCCCGGCATCCTTCCGCCCCTTTCAAAGCAGGAGAGCATGGAGGTGAGCAGGGTTTACAGCGTATGCGGGCTTTTACCCCGGGGGCAGGCCCTTGTAAGGGAGCGGCCCTTCCGCGCGCCCCATCACACTGTTTCGGCGGCGGCCCTCACCGGCGGCGGGCCTCTTTTAAGGCCGGGGGAGCTTTCCCTGGCCTCAGGCGGAGTGCTGTTTCTGGATGAGCTCGCGGAGTTTTCCAGGCAGGCTCTCGAGACCCTGCGCCAGCCTCTGGAGGAGGGGAGGGTATTGGTGTCCAGGGTTCACGGCTCCGCCTGGTTTCCGGCGCGGTTTCTACTGGCGGCGGCCATGAACCCCTGTCCCTGCGGCTATTTCCCAGACAGGAACCGATGCCGGTGCAGCGACCGGCAGATCCAACGCTACCAGTCGAAGCTTTCAAGGCCCCTGCTTGACAGGATCGATCTTCGGGCCGTGACCGGAGAGGTGTTCCCCGCCGACCTTAAGGGACAGGGAAAGGGAGAGCCCTCGGCCTCGGTGCGGGCCAGGGTGGAAAAAGCCAGGGCCCTTCAGGCGCGGCGGTTTGCGGGAACGGACCTCTCCTTTAACTCCATGATCCCGCCCAGGATGATTCCGGCCTTCTGCCCTCTGGGAGAGAAGGAGGAGGCCTTTTTTGAGAAGGCCCTTTCGGCCTTAAGAGTCAGCGCCAGGGCCTATCACCGAATCCTCAAGGTGGCCAGGACCATCGCAGACCTGGAGGGGGAGGAGCGTATCGGGACGGAACACCTGAAGGAGGCCATCCTCTACAGGATGGAGCAGATTTATTATTAGAAGGGATGTGACAAAAATGCGGGAGGAGCTTTACTGGTTCTGGTATTGCAGCCTGGAGAGAATGTCGCCCCTCTTTAAGGCCCGGCTCTTAAAACGGGCAGGCGGGCCGGAGGCGCTCTGGAGGGCGGGAAGAGGAGCCTTGAGGGAGCTTGCGGGCCCCGTGTTCAGGGGAAGGGATCCGGAGGGCTTTCTGGATTACGTTATGGGTTCCCGAAGCCGGGAGAGCGTTGAAAGAAAACGGGAGGAGGCAAAGGGCCTGGGAATCCGTCTGATTCCCATGACAGACGCCGCCTTTCCGCCGGGGCTTGCCTGCTTCGAGGACTGCCCCGCCGGGCTTTTTGTGCGGGGACGCCTGCCGGAGCCGGGCGTTCCCGCGGCGGCCCTCGTAGGCGCGAGAAGCTGCAGCTTTTTCGGACGGGAGATGGCGGAAAGGCTGGGAAGGGTCCTGGCCGAAGCCGGGGTGCAGGTCATAAGCGGCCTTGCGAGAGGCATCGACGCCTCGGCCCACGCCGGGGCCCTTGAGGGAGGCGGGGCCACCTTCGGCGTCCTGGGCTGCGGCCCCGACCGGATTTATCCCGCCGAAAACAGGGAGCTTTACCGAAGGGTGGAGGAAAGGGGAGGGCTGATCTCGGAGTATCCGCCGGGGACAGGGCCCCTGGCCTATCATTTCCCCGCCAGGAACCGGATCATCAGCGGCCTTTCCGACTGCGTGGCCGTTCTGGAGGCGGGAGAAAAAAGCGGCGCGCTGATCACGGCCTCCATCGCCCTGGAACAGGGAAAAGAGGTGTTCGCGGCGCCGGGGCGGCCCGGCGACCGGTTAAGCGCCGGCACAAACGGGCTTTTGCGGGACGGAGCCCGCATCCTTGCGTCGGAGGACGACATTTTAAGCCTGTGGGGACTCCGGAAACCATTAAGAATTTCTGAGAAAGAAAAGTTATGTCTTGATAAAAATTTGGAAAAGGTGTATATTTGTCTGGATTCTGAATTAAAATCGATTGATTCGCTTCGCGCGGAGACGGGGCTTTCCCAGACGGTCCTTGCAGGCTGCCTGGTGGACCTGGAGCTCATGGGCCTGGCCTGTCAGCCCTGCGCGGGCTATTATTCGGCAAAAAGAGATAGATAAAGGAGAACACCATGGCAAAGTATCTGGTCATTGTGGAGTCCCCGGCAAAGGTAAAGACCATCAAGAAATTCCTGGGGGCAAGCTACGATGTGGAGGCGTCCAACGGACATGTGCGGGATCTTCCCAAAAGTCAGATGGGGATTGATATTGAGCATGACTACGAACCGAAATATATCACGATCCGGGGAAAGGGCGACATTCTGGCCAATCTGAGGAAAAAGGTGAAGAAGGCCGACAAGGTCTATCTGGCAACCGACCCGGACCGGGAAGGGGAGGCCATTTCCTGGCATCTGATGGCGGCCCTTAAGCTGGAGGACAAAAGGGTCCAGAGGATCACCTTCAACGAGATCACGAAAACGGCGGTCAAGGCTTCCTTAAAAGCGCCCAGGGAGATCGACATGAACCTGGTGGACGCCCAGCAGGCCCGCCGCGTCCTGGACCGGATGGTGGGCTACAGCATCAGCCCCCTGCTCTGGGCAAAGGTGAAGCGGGGCCTTTCCGCCGGCCGTGTGCAGTCGGCGGCCCTCCGGATCATCTGCGACCGGGAGGAGGAGATCGCGGCCTTCATCCCCCAGGAGTACTGGAGCCTGGAGGCGGAGCTTCTGTGCGCCGGTGCGAAAAAGCCCATGCGGGTGAAGTTCTACGGAGACCGGAAGCAGAAGCTTGCCATTGAAAGCAGGGAAAAGCTTGAGGAGATCCTTTCGGGCCTTCAGGGGGCGGAGTTTCGCATTGCCGACATCAGGGAGAGCGAGAGGGTCAAGAAGCAGCCCCTTCCCTTTACCACCAGCACCCTCCAGCAGGAGGCGGCCTCCGTGCTGAATTTCTCCACCCAGAAGACCATGCGGCTGGCCCAGCAGCTCTACGAGGGCGTGGAGGTGAAGGGCCAGGGTTCCGTGGGTATCATCACCTATCTGAGAACGGACTCCACCAGGGTCTCCGACGAGGCCAGGGCCGCCGCGGCCGCCTATATCGCCGGCGAGTACGGCGACGGGTACGCCGCCTCCGGAGGCGGCAATGAAAAGGCCGGGGCAAGGATCCAGGACGCCCACGAGGCGATCCGCCCCACAGACGTGACCCTTACGCCGGCCAGGATCAAGGAATCCCTCTCCAGGGATCAGCTCAGGCTCTATCAGCTGATCTGGCGGCGGTTCATGGCCAGCCAGATGGCCCCCGCGGTCTATGCCGTCACAAACGTGAAGATCGACGCGGGCGCCTACCGGTTCACGGCGGCGGCCTCCCGCGTTAAATTCGACGGCTTTACGGCGGTTTACGGCGACCCCGACGAAAAGGGGGAGGCCAACACCCTCTCTAAAAACCTTTCCGCGGATACGGAGCTGACCCTTAAGGAATTCGACTATAAGCAGCACTTTACCCAGCC
This sequence comes from uncultured Lachnospiraceae bacterium, assembly GCA_944375845.1. Classification (GTDB taxonomy): domain Bacteria; phylum Bacillota; class Clostridia; order Lachnospirales; family Lachnospiraceae; genus Lientehia. The sequence goes on along the minus strand of CALWAW010000076.1, from coordinate 5,991 downwards.
GCCCGCCCATTACACGGAGGCCTCCCTTGTGCGCGCCCTCGAGGAGGCGGGCATCGGACGACCCAGCACCTACGCGCCCACCATCACCACCATCATCGCCAGGCGGTACGTGGCCAAGGAAAACAAGAACCTTTATGTGACGGAGCTGGGCGAGGTGGTGAACCGGATCATGAAGGAGGCCTTCCCCACCCTGGTGGACGTGGCCTTCACCGCCAACATGGAATCCCTTCTGGACGGCGTGGAGGAGGGCGTGGTCAAATGGAAGACCATCATCCGGAATTTCTATCCCGACCTGAAGGAGGCCGTGGACCAGGCGGAAAACAGGCTGGAGGCCGTGAAGATCGAGGACGAGGTCACTGACGAGATCTGTGAAAACTGCGGCCGCCACATGGTCATCAAGTACGGCCCCCACGGGAAATTCCTGGCCTGCCCTGGCTTCCCGGAATGCAGGAATACAAAGCCTTATTTTGAAAAAACGGGAGTCGCCTGCCCCTTATGCGGCGGCGAGGTGGTCATCAAAAAGACCAAGAAGGGGAGGCGCTATTACGGGTGCAGCAACAACCCGGAATGCGGGTTCATGTCCTGGCAGAAGCCCTCGGGGCAGGTCTGCCCCAGGTGCGGCAGCTGGATGGCCGAAAAGGGAAGCAAGCTGATCTGTACAGGGGAGTCCTGCGGGTACGTGAGTGAAAAAAAGGAATAATCAAAATAGTATAAAAGTTCTGGAAATATTGCAGAAAAGTCTTGCGCATCTTTCTGGCCTGTGGTACGATAGCACTATAAACAGTGCGATTTCCGAAAATCAAAAAGGAGGCCAACGATGAGCGTACAATTATTGGATAAAACCAGAAAAATCAACAAACTGCTTCACAACAATAATTCCAGCAAAGTGGTATTCAACGATATCTGCGCAGTATTGAGCGACATACTGGAGTCCAATACCCTTGTGATCAGTAAAAAAGGCAAGGTGCTGGGCGTTGGCATCAGCGAGGGCGTCGAGGAGATCCAGGAGCTCATTGAGGACGAGGTGGGCGGTTTTGTGGATAAAATGCTCAATGAAAGGCTTTTGAGCGTGCTTTCCACCAAAGAGAACGTGAATCTGGAGACCCTGGGCTTCACCGAGGCAAACGGGAAAAAGTATCAGGCCATCATCGCTCCCATCGACATCGCGGGCGAACGGCTGGGAACCCTGTTCATCTACAAAGCCGGAGGCGAATACGGGATTGACGACATCATCCTGAGCGAGTACGGCACCACGGTGGTGGGCCTTGAAATGATGCGCTCCGTCAACGAGGAGACGGCGGAGGAGAACAGAAAGGTGCAGATCGTAAAATCTGCCATCAGCACCCTTTCCTTCTCGGAGTTGGAGGCCATTCAGCATATTTTCGACGAGCTGGAGGGCACCGAGGGCATCCTGGTGGCCAGCAAGATCGCCGACAGGGTGGGCATTACCCGTTCCGTGATCGTGAACGCCCTGCGGAAATTCGAGAGCGCCGGCGTCATCGAGTCCAGGTCCTCGGGCATGAAGGGAACCTACATCAAGGTCTTAAACGATGTGGTATTTGACGAGCTGAAGAAACTAAAAGAGGTATAAATACAAAAAAGAAGGCACAGGGCGCGGGCCCTGTGCTTTTTTGTTACAGCCTGCACCGGTTTACGCAGGCGAAGATCTCCTGAAGCCGGGGCATGGCCATGAAGGGCGGGCACTCCAGCGAGGCGATGGAGGAAAGCCCCTCCTTCCGAAGCTTTTCGTAGAGGCGGGAGAGGACCTCCGCCATGGTTCCTCCTGCCGGGCGGGATTTCAGCCACAGCAGGATATAGCCCAGGGCGCGGCACTGCTCCTCGTCCGCCAGCTGCTCCACATACCTGAGGTCCACCAGGGTCTTGTCGAAGAGAAAACCGTCCCGTCCCTGGGTCCGGATCTTTACGGGCCGTCCCGCATCCCGCCTTGTCTCTGAAAACGCAAGCGGCCTGTTGACGGACGCCTGAGGGAAGGGCTCCGCGCTTTCCTTTTCCGGGAAAAACAGGGCGGCTTCTTTTTTTGCCCGCTCCGTAATATCCAGTGCCCGGTAGCAGTCCATCTGAATCACGCAGTCCGCGGCGTTAAAGTAAGCGCCGGAGCTTCCCACCACCAGGATCGTGGAGACGGAAAGCTGCTCGAACAGAGGCCGGATCCGCCGGATGAAGGGGGTGATGGGCTCCTTGTCCGGGGCGATGACCCGCTTCATCAGCTCATCCCGCACCATGAAATTGGTGGCGCAGGTGTCCTCGTCGATGAGAAACAGCCCCGTGCCCGCCTCAAGACCCTCCATGACCCCGGCGGCCTGGGAGGTGCTTCCGCTGGCGTCCTCGGTGGAAAAGCAGGAGGTATCCCGTCCCCCGGGCAGATGGTTGATAAAGGGGGAAATATCCACCTTTTTCACAATGCGGCCCTCCTCGGCCCGCAGCTTGACGGCCGTGGCGTCGGTGATGACGAACTCGCGCCCGTCCCCCGGGATATGGTTATAAACCCCGGCCTCCAGGGCCTTGAGAAGGGTGGATTTTCCGTGATAGCCGCCGCCGGTGATCAGAGTGACGCCCTTTCGGATTCCCATGCCCGATATGGTTCCCCTGTGGGGAAGGGGGATGGAGAGGCGCAGGGAATCCGGCGAGAAAAAGGCCGTGGCGTCCTTCATGGGCCTGTTGGAGACGCCGGACATACGGGGCAGGACAGCACCGTCGGCCACGAAGGCCGCAAGGCCCATGGGCTCCAGGGCTTCTCGGACAGCCTCCTGGTCCTCGTAAAGCTCGACGGCGCTCTTTAAGGCCTTCTGATCCGTATTTTTGTAAAGCAGGGACTGGGAAACGCATTTGGGCAGATAATCAAAAAGAATACGGCCAAGCTCCCTGGAATTGATGGTGCGTCCGTTGGCCGGGAAGCCGGCCTCGAACCGCACAAGAAGCGTGTTCTTTTCCACGGTGCAGGCGGTGCGCTCCAGTACCTCCTGGCCCGGCCTGGTGCAGAAGAGGGCGCCGCTTTTTCCGGAGCCCTTCGCCTTGAAGGAGTAGGCCTCGACGGAGCGGGCGAACCGGCGCAGGATAAAATCGCAGAAGGCGATTCTTCTGGCAGGCGTCTTCCAGAGCTCCGGGGAAAAGCCGGAGGATTCTGAGGAGATATGGATGGTAAGCCTGGAGGGGGAGGCGAAGGGATCCCCCTGCACATGGTCGATGGACAGAGTATAGGAGCCGAAGCTGTAGGCTCCCTTCAGGGCCTTGTAGGCGGGATAGCTTTTGTGGTCGATCTCCCGCAGCATGGCCTCAAGCTGTGCAGATGTTTTCATGGAATGCTTCCTTTCCTATGGGTATCGCCCGAAAGGGCGTCTGTTCCTATTATAGCACATTGTTTTACAGAAAAAATACTTGCAATCCGTTAAGGCCCGTGATACAATGATAGGGCTGAAAAATTGTCACGCGGATGGATTCTCCGGACGGTGCCGGGATACCGGTCTTCGGGGAAGATGAAGATCCGCGGAAGATCAAACCAAATGGAGGAAAGAAACATGAGCGTAATTTCAATGAAGCAGCTGCTTGAAGCCGGCGTCCATTTCGGACACCAGACCAGAAGATGGAACCCCAAGATGGCTCCCTACATCTATACCGAGAGGAACGGCATCTACATCATCGACCTTCAGAAATCTGTGGGCATGGTGGACGAGGCTTATAAGGCCGTGGCCGACATCGTGGCAAACGGCGGAACCATCCTGTTCGTGGGCACCAAGAAGCAGGCCCAGGACGCGATCCAGACCGAGGCTGAGCGCTGCGGAATGTTCTATGTAAACCAGAGATGGCTGGGCGGCATGCTCACCAACTTCAAGACCATCCAGAGCCGCGTGCAGAGGCTGCGCGCCATCGAGAAGATGGAAGAGGACGGCACCTTCGACGTGCTTCCCAAGAAGGAGGTCATCGCCCTCAGGAAAGAGCTTGAGAAGCTCGAGAAGAACCTGGGCGGCATCAAGGATATGAAGAAGCTTCCCGACGCGATCTTCGTGGTGGATCCCAAGAAGGAGCACATCTGCGTACAGGAGGCCCACGCTCTCGGAATCACCCTGATCGGTATCGCCGATACCAACTGCGACCCCGAGGAGCTTGACTATGTGATCCCCGGCAACGACGACGCCATCCGCGCCGTGAAGCTGATCGTTTCCAAGATGGCGGACGCCGTCATCGAGGCAAAGCAGGGCGAGGAAGCCGCTGAGGGCGCAGACGCCGAGGAGTCCTTCGAGGAAGAGGCTCAGGTGACAGAAGAGGCTTAATAACCAGTATTTGATTGTTCAGAAAGGAATAGAGACATGGCAGCAATTACAGCTTCAATGGTAAAGGAATTAAGAGAAATGACCGGCGCCGGCATGATGGACTGCAAGAAGGCTCTTGCGGCCAACGACGGCGATATGGACGCGGCCGTAGAGTTCCTTCGCAAGAACGGCCAGGCAAAGGCTGAGAAGAAGGCCAGCCGCATCGCGGCCGAGGGCATCGTCCGCACCATCATCGACGGCAATAAGGCGGCCATCGTGGAGGTCAACTCCGAGACCGACTTCGTAGCCAAGAACGCGGATTTCCAGTCTTACGTGGAGAAGGTCGCCTTCCAGGCAGTTTCCTCTGACGCGGCTGATATGGACGCCTTCATGGAGGAGCCCTGGAAGGACGACGCCTCCAAGACCGTGAAGGAAGCCCTGGTGGAAAAGATCGCGGTGATCGGCGAGAACCTGAAAATCCGCCGTTTCGAGAAAATGGAAGAAAAGAACGGCTGCATCGTGGATTACATCCACATGGGCGGAAAGATCGGCGTCCTGGTTGACGTTGAGTCCGACGTGGTGAACGACGCTGTCCTCGAGATGGCCAGGAACATTGCCATGCAGGTGGCGGCTTTGAATCCCAAGTATGTGGACAGGAGCCAGGTGAGCCAGGAGTATCTGGATCACGAGAAGGAGATCCTCATGGCTCAGATCATGAACGATCCCAAGGAGTCCCAGAAGCCCGCGAAGGTGATCGAGGGCATCGTGACCGGCCGTATCAACAAGGAGCTCAAGGACATCTGCCTGGTTGACCAGGTATATGTAAAGGCTGAGGACGGCAAGCAGACCGTGGGCAAGTATGTGGCCGAGGTCGCGAAGGCTGTGGGCGCGAAGATCGCTGTCAAAGCCTTTGTCCGTTACGAGACCGGCGAGGGCATCGAGAAGCGTCAGGACGACTTCGCTGCGGAGGTTGCGAAGCAGGCCGGGATGTAAGCAGTAATACGGAGAAAAGAGTATGGAAAAGAATACTTCCGGAAGCTTAAAGGCGCTGGGCGTCGTTATGATCCTGTTCGCGCTGGTTTACGCCATCGTGGGAACGCTGGCTCTGGTCGGCGCCATCGAGGGGGCTCTGCCCGGTCACGAAAACCAGGAGATCCTGGTGGCGGTGCTGGGCTACGTGGTAGCTTTCTTAAGCCTTCTTTGCGGAATCGCCTGCGTCAAGGGCATCTCCGGCCTTGCGAAGGGCCTGGGATTCCTGTTTGCGGTGGCCGGCCTCGCGTCCCTGATTTATCTCCAGGTAACGCAGGACGCCTTCAGCATCTTTGACTGCCTGGCGGTCTGCTTTGGAGTTTCCATTATGTTTTTCGCATCTAAAAAGTGAGCTTGATAAAATAAGCTTGAGGCGCAGGAGCGATCCTGCGCCTCTTTTGAATATTCTGTTCCTTCTTTAAGCTCCAGAGAAACTGTGATCTCTTTCCCTTCAACCTCAATGGTCATCTCCGCCTTTTTAAGGGGCGGGATCAGCATACCGTATCCGGCGCCGGTCTCTGTCTGCCAGCTTTCGTACCACAGCCTGGCTCTGGCGGAGGAGGCGGTCTGTGTGCCGGATATTACCCTGCGCCTGCTTCCGTCTGTCAGCTCAAAACCGAAGGACTTTCCGTCCATGGCGCTGTCATGGCAGATGCCTGTGACGGTAAAAACATATGCCCGCTTTTCCTGAAGC
>CALWAW010000075.1 GCA_944375845.1 uncultured Lachnospiraceae bacterium | reverse complement strand
TCAATATGCTGGTGCGTTATTTAAAACAACAAGGCAAAGCCGCCGCATGGCGTGACGAACTTGGCTATGAAGAGGATAATCCATATAACCGCAAAGCCATCGGAGACTTCGCCTGCTATTTAGCTTTTGTGAATGGGATAAATGCAAGATAATTTTAGACCGCCGAGTTTAGCTCGGCGGTCTTTTTACTCGCGTGAACACTTCTCGGCTCAATTCTGTTGCGGATTGATTTTTAGGAGAGCCGATCTAAAAGTATAAAAGCATCGAACTTATGCTTTTAATGCTTTCCTATATAAGTTATCTTGTTTCTACAATTAATCAGGAGACTCGATATGCTCGAGAAAATAGTTTGGTGGATTGAGGCTACGTGGGGACGTTATAAGTTATATAGAAAACTAAAAAAGATATCTTTTCCTTTTCATATCTTGTAATGTTGTAAATTTTTACTTTATTATATGACTGAATCTGAAGGGAAACAAGCCTTACTTTTTTTGAAATTGCATGTATAAATTTCCCCCCTCCCCAATAAAATAAGCTCAATACCCTGTGAAGGAGGAGAGGAGAGTATGTTAAAGCGTGTCAGAGAACACAGGCTGCGGGCGGTGAGGGCCGGATGCTGATAACCAGGAAAGAGCGTCAGGAAGCTTCCGACCCCATAACCCGCATCTATGAGGATCTGGAGGCGGAGCTCATGGCAAACATCGTCCGCCATATCCGGGATTATGGGCGGCCCGTCGATTCAGACCAATGGCGCCTTGAAAAGCTGGGTGAGCTGGGCGGGCTGAACAGGGAAAACATCCGCATCATCGCAGAAAGCGTGGGAGCCAGCCAGGCGGAGGCCTACGCGGCCTGCCTTCGGGCGGCGGAAGCTTCCCTAACCAGGACAGAGCCGCTTTTTTCCGATGGAAAGGATGAGTCAGAGTCAGGTATGAGCACCGGTGTGCGGGAGGCGGTGCGGAAGGTGTACGAGCAGGTCTGGAGCTCCTTAAACGCCAGCGATACGGTTATGCTCAACACCGCGGCCGACTCCTACAGGCGGCTGGTGGAGGACGTCTGCGCCAGGGCCGGGAAGATTGCAGAGGAAAAGACCTTCAAAGAGATTCTGGGGGAGCAGGCGGCGGCAGAGGCCATCGGGGCGGCCAGCCGCTCCCAGGCTCTTAAGGGCGCCTTAAAGCAGTTTAACGAGAGAGGAATCGCCGGGTTTGTGGATAAAAACGGAAGGGAGTGGACGCCGGAGGCCTACGCGGCCATGGTGCTGCGCACGGCGGCCTCTAATTCTGCGGCGGAAGCCATGTTCACCAGGATGGACGAAAGAGGCTATAGCCTGATTCAGGTGAGCAGCCACGCGGGGGCCCGCCCCAAATGCGCCAGAGATCAGGGAAAAATCTTTGACCGGAAGAACCGCAAAGGACGCACCACAGACGGGGAGGGAAACAGGATCACTTATTATCCCCTTTCCTCCTCCAGCTACGGGGAGCCGGACGGGCTGTTCGGGATCAACTGCGGCCATCACGGGATCCCCTTTATCCCCGGCGTCAGCCGGAAACGGTACGAGCCCCCGGAGGATCTTAAGGAAAACGATGAGGAATACAAAAAGCTCCAGACCCAGAGAGGCATGGAGCGGGAGGTGCGAAAGCAGAAGCGGCTTTGTATGCTGTGCCGGGAGGCCGGAGATGAAGAGGCCCTGGGGGACGCAAGAGCCTCCTTGCGGAAAAAAGAACAGAAGCTGCATGATTACCTGGAGCAGAACCGGGAGCTTTCCCGAAAGCCGGAGCGGGAGCAGATATGGGGCTGGGACAGAAGCGGCGCGGAAGCGGCTCAGGCCGCCGGGAAGCCGGAGGTTGAAGAAAAAGGAGGGAGCGGGTATACTGGAGGAGTAAAATAACGGCTGCCGGAAGGTGATTCTGATGGAAAAGTGGAGAAAAGTATTTGAAGGAAAGATACCGAAGGATGATTATGAAATACGGCTGCAAAACGGAGAAGAAGCAGGGCTGATCATTACCCTGTATTCGAAGAATCATAAAGTACAGATCGATTTCGGCCTGGTATCAGCCGTCAGGATGCTTGATGAGGGAACCGCGTTAAATAACCTGTTTTGTGATGACCAGATTAAAAGCCTTCGGCAGCAGAAATTCGACAACACCATTTATCAGATAACAGAAGGGGAATTTGAACGGTTCATGCGGGAGGTCAGCGGCGATCTGTACGATTGCCTGGATTTGAAGCATTATGTGGTGATCACGCTGAATTATATTGTGGAAGTCATCACAGAATGGGAACCGAAGATCGTGGTGGAAAGATGAAGGTCAACAGAATCAATCAGGACAGCGGCTTACAAGATCGTCACATCAGATGGTATCTGTTCGAGGAACAGCTGTGGGCTACAAAATACGGGGATTATTCCGAATTGGAAAACAGGGAGCTTTTATGAAACCAGAGAATTTAAACGGAATATTTTCCGAAGAATGGATCCGGCTCATGGACGACAAAATCCCGGAAGGGGAATACGCCGTTGCAAGCCTGATACAGGAAAGCTGCGGCTTTTACCAGGAGCAGAAGCTGAGACATTATTGCATTGCCGCATCCGATGAGCTGATCGACATTGTATCGACCTTTGAACCGGAGGTGGAAAATGAAAATCATTGAAGTAAAAACCAGGACGCCGGAGCTGATAAGCTGTTTGCTGCTGCTGTGGGAAAGGTCTGTAAGGGCAACCCACCTGTTTCTCTCGGATGATGAAATCCAGAGCATCAAGACCTATGTCCCGCAGGCGCTGAACGGGATCCCTCATCTGGTGGTCGCGGAGGATGAGGCGGGACAGCCCGCCGCATTCATGGGAATTGAGAACGGCACATTGGAAATGCTGTTTGTTTCCCCGGAAAAAAGGGGAAAGGGACTGAGAAAAGGGCTGATTCAATACGGGATCAAAAACCATGCCGTCCGGAGGGTGACGGCAAATGAGCAGAATCCGCAGGCGAGAGGATTTTATGAGCACATGGGCTTTCAGGTTTACAAACGGACAGACCTTGACGGGCAGGGAAATCCCTACCCGCTTTTATACATGAGCCTTTAAGGCTGTCCGCCGCAGACGGCGCGGGGATTTCCATTTCTTGCCGATTGACAGAACAAATGTTCTGTATTATGCTTATAACAGGAGGTGGGAAATGGGATCTGAAAGCCGGAGCTATATTGCGATTGACCTGAAATCATTTTATGCTTCCGTGGAATGTATGCAAAGAGGAAGAAATCCGATGACGACCAATCTGGTGGTGGCGGATCAGAGCAGAACCGAAAAAACCATCTGCCTCGCGGTCTCTCCGTCGTTAAAGGCCTATGGGATCCCCGGCAGGGCAAGGCTGTTCGAGGTAATCGAAAAGGTAAAGGAAGCCAATATCCAAAGGCAGAGAAAGGCTCCCGGCCGCCGCCTTACCGGAAAATCGGACGACGCGGAGGTTTTGAAGTCCTGCGGCGGCTGCGCCATTGATTTTATCATCGCGCCGCCTCAGATGGCGGAATATATGCGGATCAGCGCGCAGATCTATCAGATCTATTTAAAATACGTCGCGCCGGAGGATATCCACGTGTATTCCATCGACGAGGTCTTTATGGACGTCACGGATTATCTGGCTACTTATGGGATGACGGCGAAGGAGCTGGCGATGACCATGATCCGGGACGTGCTGCATACCACCGGAATTACGGCCACCGCCGGGATCGGAACCAATCTCTACCTGTGTAAAATCGCCATGGATATTGTGGCAAAGCACATCGGGGCCGATGAAAGCGGCGTACGGATCGCCCAGCTGGACGAGCCCTCCTACCGCAGGCTTTTGTGGGATCACCGGCCCCTGACCGATTTCTGGCGGGTCGGGAGAGGATACGCAAGGAAGCTGGAGGGCGTCGGCCTTTATACCATGGGCGATATTGCCAGATGCTCCCTCGGGGGGCCCAAGGATTATTATAACGAAGATCTTCTTTATCAGCTGTTCGGGGTCAACGCGGAGCTTCTGATCGACCATGCCTGGGGCTGGGAGCCGTGCCGGATCAGCGACATCAAAGCCTACAAGCCGGAAAATAACAGCCTGGGCTCCGGTCAGGTGCTGCAATGCCCCTACAGCTTTGAAAAGGCGCGGATCGTTGTCCGGGAAATGGTGGACGCCCTGGCGCTGGAGCTGGTGGATAAGGGGCTGACTGCCGATCAGGTGGTGCTGACCATCGGATACGACATTGAGAACTTAAGCGATCCCCGGCGCAAAGACCAGTATCGGGGTGCCGTTGTGAAGGATCACTACGGAAGGAGCATCCCGAAGCACGCCCACGGGACAGAAAATCTGGACGGGCCGACCTCCTCGGGAAAGGCCTTGACAGAGGCCGTTTTGCGTCTCTATGACAGGATCGCGGACCCGAAGCTTCTGGTCCGCAGGATCACGATGGCGGTGAACCATGTGCTGGACGAGAACGCGGCCCTGTCAAAGGAAAAATACGAGCAGCTTGAGCTGTTTACGGATTATCACGCCCGGGCGGCGCAGAAGGAGAAAAAAGAAGCGGAGCGGGAAAAGGAACGCCGTATGCAGCAGGCCATATTGAACATCAAAAAAAGGTACGGGAAAAACGCGGTGCTCAAAGGGACAAGCTTCCAGGAGGGGGCGACCGCAAAAGAGAGAAACGCCCAGATCGGAGGTCATAAGGCATGAGCGGCAAATACGATGATATTATGGATCTTCCCCATCATCAGTCAAAGACAAGGCCCCGCATGTCCCTTTTAAACCGGGCGGCGCAGTTTTCTCCCTTTGCCGCCCTGACAGGGTACGGGGAGACCGTCAAAGAGGCGGCGCGGCTGACAACGCCGGAAATCGAATTATCGGAGGACAGACGGGCAGAGCTGGACCGGAAGCTGGAAATCCTGAAAAGCAGTCTGCCCTCCTGCCCGGAAGTGACGCTGGTTTTCTTTGTGGGCGACGCGAAAAAGGAGGGCGGGGAATATCAGACCGTCAGAGGAAGAATAAAAAAGATCGACCCCTGCGGCCGGGTCATTGTTCTCGCGGACCAGAGGAGGATCCCCATCGATCACATCCTGGATATCCGCGGGAGCGGCCCCTTGCAGTGAAAACGATCCGGGCAGAGCATTCTCTGTCCGCTTTTTTTACATAAATATTATTGACTTCGATATATCGCAGTGCTATATTAAATATATCGAAGGACGATATATCGCAGTGAGAATACAGCGAACGGAGGTGAAGGCGTGGATAACCATATCAGAAAGGTGTACGTGCCGATGACGGAGACCAGCTTCTATATCCTGCTGTGCTTAAGAAAAGAGGCCCACGGATACAGCATCGTAAAGCAGACGGAGCAGCTTACAAACGGAGAAGTGAGGCTCAGCCCCGGGACCCTCTACGGCAGCCTGTCAAAAATGGAAAAGGACGGACTGATCCGGTTCATCCGCGAAGAGGAAAAGCGGAAGATTTACCGGATCACAGAGCTGGGCATGCAGGTACTGGAGCTGGAGATGAAGCGGATCGCGCGGTTATATCAGAGCATGGAGGAGGCGAGAGGCCATGAAGGACAGTAAAACAGAGTTCAGATATTTTTCCATCCCCCAGTGGAAGCAGGAAGAGCGGTATTTGAGGGAGCAGCATAAAAGCGGTTGGAAATTCGTCAGGGTGGACGGCATCTGCCGGTATCACTTTCAGAAATGCGAGCCGGAGGACGTGGTCTATCAGCTGGATTATAATCCCGACAGCGTTTCCCGGAAAAATGAATATATCCAGATGTTCAGGGACTGCGGCTGGGAATATCTGCAAAATTATGTGGGCTACAGCTATTTCCGGAAACCGGCTTCTGAAATGGATGGCGGCGGGGAGGAGATCTTCTGCGACGATGAATCCCGCCTTGATATGATGAAGCGGGTTTTCGCGGGCCGTATGGTTCCGCTGCTGATTCTGTTCTTTCTGGTGCTGATCCCGCAGCTTGTTATGCAGGGACTGGACAGAAACTATGAATTCCTGATTGTGTTCGGCATCCTCCTGGGGATTTATCTGGTGCTGTTTGCCGCCTTCGCCGTCCCCTTCTGGCGGTATTACCGGGCGGTGCGCAGAAGATAAGGAACCGGCGGCGTCTTGTGACGCCCTGCGAACTGTGCTATATTCAAAAGGAGACAGAGCAGAGGAGGATAAGACGATGAAAACGATCGGTTTACTGGGTGGGATGAGCTGGGAGAGCACCATCCCCTATTACAGAATTATCAACGAGGAAGTCAAAAACAGGCTGGGCGGCCTGCATTCGGCAAAGATCGTCCTCTACAGCGTGGAGTTTGACGAGATCGAAAAATGCCAGTCCTCCGGCGACTGGGAAAAAAGCGGCCGGATCCTGGGAAGGGCCGCGCAGGGCCTCGAGGCGGCCGGAGCGGATTTTATCCTGATCTGCACCAACACCATGCACAAGGTGGCGCCGCAGATCGCCTCCATGATAAAAATTTCCGTTATCCACATCGCGGACGCCACGGCCGACGCCCTGAAGCAGTGCGGAATCAGCCGCGTGGGGCTTTTGGGAACCAGGTATACCATGACCCAGGATTTTTATAAAAAACGGCTGGCGGAAAGAGGGTTTGAGGTGCTGATTCCCGGCGAGGCGGACATCGAGACGGTAAACAGCGTTATTTTTGAGGAGCTGTGCCGGGGCGTGATCCGGGAAGGCTCCAGAGAAAAATTCAAAGAGATCATTGAAAAGCTTAAGGACGACGGAGCCGAGGCCGTGATTTTAGGCTGTACGGAGATCGGCCTTCTGATCCGCCAGAGCGACGTTTCCGTCCCCGTGTTCGACACGACGGTCATTCACGCGAAAAGGGCGGCGCAGCTGGCGCTGGCGGGAGAGGCCTGATGATCAGGCGCTTTTGTGAAAACGACCTGACGGCGGTCATGGAGATCTGGCTTGAGACCAATATCAGGGCGCATGATTTTATTGGGGACCGGTACTGGAAGAAAAATCTGAAAGCAGTGGAAAAAGCCCTTCCGGAGGCGGAGGTATATGTATGCGAGGATGAAAGCGGCCGGGTATGCGGGTTTATCGGGCTGACAGAAAATCACATAGAAGGGCTTTTTGTAAAAACAGAGCATCAGTCAAAGGGAGCGGGAAAGCAGTTACTGGACCATGTGAAAAAGAAAAAATCCCGTCTGACCTTGAATGTATATCAGAAAAATATGCGGGCGGTCCGTTTCTACGAACGGGAAGGCTTCAAAATCCAATCGGCGGCCTTTGACAGCCTTCTGAAGGAAAAGGAGTGGATCATGGGGTGGGAGAAGAAATGCTTATTGCAGCCTTCCGGCCTCAAAGAAGCCCCTCCCGCCCGTTGACGCCGCGTCAGGGCGGAAATATAATAGAGGTGTCGGTATCATGTCAGATGTTGGGAAGGAGGATTCAATATGAGCAGAACATTAGTTGCCTATTTTTCAGCCAGCGGCGTGACTGCCCGCGCGGCGAAGGAGATCGCGGACGCTCTGGGAGCGGATCTTTACGAGATCCGTCCGGAAAAGCCCTATACCTCCGCCGATCTGGACTGGAGGGATAAAAAGAGCCGTAGCAGCCTCGAGATGACCGATCCTGCCAGCCGCCCGCCCATGGCCGGGGAAGGGCCGGAGCTTGACCGGTATGACACGGTGTTCGTGGGCTTCCCCGTATGGTGGGGAGTGGAGCCCCGGGTGGTGGATACCTTCCTGGACAGCGGAAGCTTTTCGGGAAAAACAATGATCCCCTTCGCCACCTCCGGCGGAAGCGGAATCGCCTACGCCCAGGAGCACCTTAAGCAGGGCTATCCGAAGCTTCAGTGGAAAGAGGGCGGCCTGGTAAACCATAGCGCGGCTCAGTGGGCGGTGCGGGCGGTAAAGGGCTGAGGCCCTTTGCCCCTGCCCGGGCGCGGCGCTGTGAAAAATTTTTCTATTGCAATTTTAGCGTAATTATGCTAATTTGAATACAGGAGGTTGATGCCATGAATATCATCAGGCCTGTTTCAGATTTAAGAAACCACTTTGCAGACATCTCAAAAACTGTCCATGACACAAAGCAGCCGGTGTTTCTGACAAAAAACGGATACGGCGATATGGTGGTCATGAGTATGGAAGCGTTTGTCGAGCTGCAATTTGAAAGCGAGGTATACCTTAAGCTTCAGGAAGCGGAGCGGGAGGCAGAGCTGACAGATAAACGCTATTCGCAGAAGGAAGTGTTTCAGGCATTGAAGGACGCTGCCGGAGGTGGGCAGAATGTATAAAATAGAGTATTTGCAGTCTGCCCTCCGGGATATGGTCGGGATCGTAAAATATATAAGCGATGAATTAAAAAATCCGGCGGCGGCGAAGCGTCTGGCGGAGGAAATGCTGAAGGCGGGTGAAAAGCTTTCCCGGTTCCCGTATTCTCACCCCGCCTACATGCCCATAAAACCGCTGAAGCATGAGTACAGAAGGGTTCTGGTGCGCGGCTATCTCATTTTTTATTGGGTGGACGAGGCTGAAAAAGAAATCACCGTTGCCCGCGTAATCCATGACAAAACAGATTACAGCCGTATTTTAAAATAAAGCCTCCGCGCCCTTGCATTTTCCCGCGGGCCGGGGTATACTTTCCTTACAGGAAGCTCTTCCTGATTTCTCCGGGGATTCTCCCGATTTTTCCATTGACTTTTCCTGAAAACTATATTAGTATAATTACAGAAAAAGGACGAACATCTGTTCTGTAATCGGAGGACTGTATTATGATTAAAGAAGAAAAGCAGAAGGCTTTGGACGCGGCTTTGATGAATATTGAAAAAGCGTACGGCAAAGGCGCCGTGATGCGGCTGGGCGATTCCTCGGCCAATATGAATATCGAGACCATTCCCACCGGCTCCCTGAGCCTTGACATCGCTCTGGGGCTTGGCGGCGTTCCCCGCGGAAGGATTGTGGAGATCTACGGCCCCGAATCCAGCGGTAAAACGACGGTGGCCCTTCACATGGTGGCCGAGGTGCAGAAGCGCGACGGCATTGCCGGCTTCATCGACGCCGAGCACGCTCTGGATCCCTCCTACGCCAAAAAGATCGGCGTTGACATCGACAACCTGTATATCTCCCAGCCCGACAGCGGCGAGCAGGCCCTCGAGATCGCCGAGACCATGGTGCGCTCCGGCGCGGTGGATATCGTCATCGTCGACTCCGTGGCGGCGCTGGTGCCCAAGGCCGAGATCGACGGCGATATGGGCGACGCCCATGTGGGCCTTCAGGCCAGGCTCATGTCCCAGGCCTTAAGAAAGCTGACGGCGGTCATCAGCAAGTCCAACTGCGTGGTGATCTTCATCAATCAGCTCCGCGAGAAGGTGGGCGTCATGTTCGGAAACCCCGAAACCACCACCGGCGGCAGGGCACTCAAGTTTTACGCCTCCGTCAGGCTTGACGTCCGCAGAATCGAAAGCCTCAAGCAGGGGGGCGAGGTCCTGGGAAACCGGGTGCGGGTCAAGGTGGTTAAAAACAAGGTGGCTCCGCCCTTCCGCGAGGCCGAATTCGACATCATGTTCGGTAAAGGCATTTCCCGCGAGGGCGATATTTTAGATCTGGCGGCCAAGGAGGGCATCGTGGAAAAGAGCGGCGCCTGGTACGCCTACAACGGCAGCAAGATCGGTCAGGGCCGCGAGAACGCCAAGGTTTTCCTGGCCAACAATCCTTCGGTAATGGAAGAAATCGAGCGTCAGGTAAGGGTGCGCTATGGCTTTGAAAAGGAGGCTGAGGCCCCTTCGGCCCAGGCGGCGGAATAGTTTCTGACGGTTCCTCCCGCCCCTTTAAAAAGCTTGACAGTTATCGCAAAAAAGTTTAAAATTGTAGTGTTGTAGCACTTATGGTATGAGCGTAATTTAAATGCGATAAGGTTGTACAATGAAAACTAAATAAGGAGGTGCTCCTGTGGGAGGAACTATAATTGCCATAATCATAACATTGTGTGTTGTAGCTCCTGTAACTTGGTTGATCGCAGTCGCGTACCGCAAAAAGGTATATGAGAGCAAGATCGGAAAAGCGGAAGAAAAATCAAGGGAAATCATAGACGAGGCGTTGAAGGTTGCTGAGACCAAGAAACGGGAAGCGCTCCTGGAGGCCAAGGAAGAGTCGATGAAGACAAAGAACGACTTGGAAAAAGAGGTCCGGGAGAGGCGAGCGGAGATCCAGCGTTATGAGAGGCGGGTATTAAACAAGGAAGAGAACTTGGAAAAAAGGTCCGAGGCACTGGAGAAAAAGGAATCCAGCCTGGTATCCAAAGAAGAGGCGCTGCTTAAGAAGAGGAAAGAGGTTGAAGAGCTCTTCAATAAAGAAGTGCAGGAGCTGGAAAGGATTTCAGGATTTACCTCCGAACAGGCAAAAGAATATCTGTTAAAGACTGTTGAGAACGATGTAAAGCATGACACGGCAAAGCTGGTGAAGGAGCTGGAGGCGAAGGCCAAGGAAGAAGCCGGCAAGAAAGCCAAGGAATATGTAGTGAACGCCATTCAGAAATGTGCGGCGGACCATGTGGCGGAGTCCACTATTTCCGTGGTGCAGCTGCCCAACGATGAAATGAAGGGCCGCATCATCGGCCGCGAGGGCCGCAACATCCGCACGCTGGAAACTCTGACAGGCGTGGATCTGATCATTGACGATACGCCCGAGGCAGTAATCCTGTCCGGGTTTGACCCCATCAGGCGCGAGGTCGCGAGGATTGCTCTTGAGAAGCTGATCTTAGACGGCCGGATCCATCCCGCCCGGATCGAGGAAATGGTCGAAAAGGCTCAGAAAGAGGTGGAGACCATGATCCGCGAGGAGGGCGAGGCCGCTGTGCTGGAGGTGGGTCTCCACGGTATCCATCCGGAGCTGGTAAGGCTTCTGGGCAAGATGAGATTCCGTACCAGCTATGGGCAGAATGCCCTCAAGCATTCCATCGAGGTGGCGCATCTGTCGGGCCTTCTGGCGGCCGAGATCGGCGTGGACGTCCGCATTGCAAAGAGGGCGGGTCTGCTCCACGATATCGGCAAGGCCGTGGATCATGAAATGGAAGGGTCGCATATTCAGCTGGGCGTTGAATTGTGCAGAAAATACAAGGAATCCCCTACCGTGATCAATGCGGTGGAGGCGCACCACGGCGACGTGGAGCCTGAAACCCTGATCGCCTGTATCGTTCAGGCGGCGGATACCATTTCTGCCGCGCGTCCCGGCGCGCGCCGCGAGACCATCGAGACTTACACCAACAGGCTGAAGCAGTTAGAGGACATCACCAACAGCTTTAAGGGCGTTGACAAATCTTTTGCCGTTCAGGCAGGTCGTGAGATTCGGATCATGGTCGTACCGGAGCAGGTAAGTGACGACGATATGGTGCTGATGGCGCGGAATATCGCCAAGCAGATCGAATCGGAACTTGAGTATCCCGGACAGATCAAGGTCAATGTGATCCGTGAGTCACGTGTCACGGATTACGCCAAGTAACTCAAAAGATAAAAAGCGGAAAGGACAAGCGTTCTCTCCGCTTTTTCATTTCAGCGAAAGAGAAGCTGCCGCAGGATCAGATCCCGCGTTTCCATTTGGCGGAGGCCGTGGTATAATGAAAACAGATACGGCAGTAAGGAGGAACCTATGGAAGAGATCAGACGGATTAAAAGAGAGCTTGCCTATAAAGGGCGGATCATCAACATCTATAAGGACTACATGGCCCTTCCCAACGGTCATACGGCCGTCTGGGATTTTGTGGAGCACAAGGGCGCGGCCGCGGTGGTGGCGGTCACGAAGGAGGGAAAGCTTCTGATGGTGCGGCAGTACAGGAACGCGCTGGAACGGGACACCCTGGAGATTCCGGCGGGGGCCCTCAACTATGTGGGCGAGCCCAAGGAGCAGTGCGCCGCGCGGGAGCTGGAGGAGGAAACCGGCTTCCGCGCCGGAAAGCTCACCTGGCTGATGAACATCAACACCACGGTGGCCTTCTGCAATGAGTTTATCGGCGTCTACCTGGCCGAGGACCTGATCCCCTCCAGGCAGCACCTGGACGACGACGAGTTCCTTAACGTGGAGGAGCATGAGCTGGACGAGCTTCTGGCCATGGTGTTTGACGGCAGAATCACCGATTCCAAAACGGCGGCCGCCCTGATGGCCTATAAGCTGAAGCGGGGCTGAGGCGTCATAACGGAGACATCCTCATCATATAGTGAACAAGGATCAGATGGAGGGTGTCATGGAAAAAAGGATCAGGCTTTGGCAGGCGGGGTGCGCGGTATTTGTCCTGGCCCTTCTTGTGGGTACGGCGGCGGCCAACTGGACGGGACGCCGGAACGTGGAAAGCTGGGAGCTTTATTTTACGCAGGTGGGCGAGGCGCTGAACGGAAATGATTTCGCCCGTGAGGGATATTTCTTCTACCTGCTGAGGCTCCGCCTGCTGGAGGCCGGTTCCCTGTGGCTTCTTTCCATGACGGCCTTCGGGGCGGCGGGCCTCTGGCTCTCCGTTTGCTGGCTGGGCTTTGGCTGCGGCGTGCGGATTTCCCTGGGGACCCTGGTCTTTGGATGGCGGGGGATTCTGTACTTTTTTTGCAGCATCCTTCCCCAGGCGCTGTTCTATATCCCGGCGCTTTTCCTGCTGTATGGAAGAGGGTTCCAGATTTATTCATTTATGAGAAAACAGCGGGACTGGGGGCAGTACAGGCGCATCCGCATGGCAAAGGATATTCTGATTCTGCTCTTTATGCTCTTTTGCCTGCTTCCGGGCATCATCTGTGAATGTTACGTGAATCCGCTCCTGCTGCGAGCATATTTTTAAGGAGGAATAAGCATGAAGGTACTGATTTTAAACGGAAGCCCCAGAATGAAGGGGAACACAAGGGCCGCCCTCCAGGCGGTAAAGGAAGGAATCGAGACGGGACTTGCCCCGGAGGAGCTGGAATTTTACGACGTTTCAGCTCATAAGCTCTCCCCCTGCCTGGCCTGCGACGGCTGCAAGAAAAACGGCGGCGTCTGCGTGCGCCCCGACGAAAGCGCTGAGCTGGTGAAAAAGATTTATGAGGCTGACGTGCTGATATTCGGCACGCCCGTGTACTGGTGGGGAATGTCCGCCCAGCTGAAAATGGCCATTGACAAGCTCTATTCCATGGACAGCCAGTTCAAGGCCTTAAAGGCGCAGGGCGTTTCCAAGAAGGTGGGCCTTGTGACTGTGGGCGCGGCCGCCACCGACGACCCGGAATATAAGCTGATCGAGGATCAGATGGTCTGTATCTGCGGTCACCTGGGCTGGAAGCTTTCCTTCTCCTATGGGATCTCCGCCTGGGAGCCGGGCGAGATCGCGGGTCAGGAGGCCACTTTAAAGGAGCTTAGGGAGGTCTGGGAAACCTTACAGTAAACAAAAAATGCCGCCGGGAATTTCCCGGCGGCATCTGTTTAAGCAAGCTCCGCAATATCGTAAACGAGCTGTCTCGATTCCTCCCAGCCAAGGCAGGGGTCGGTGATGGAGCAGCCGTAGATGTGGCCGCCCACCTTCTGGCTTCCCGGCTCAATGTAGCTTTCGATCATCACGCCCTTCACCAGGTTCCGGATATCCAGGGAATGGCTGCGGCTGTGGAGCACCTCCTTGACAATCCGGATCTGCTCCTTGTAGAGCTTGTTGGAGTTGGAGTGGTTGGCGTCCACAATGCAGGCGGGGTTTTTCAGATCCCGCTTTCCGTACATATCGCACAAAAGCCTCAGATCCTCATAGTGATAGTTGGGCTGGCTCTGACCGTGCTTGTTGACCGCGCCCCTGAGGATCGTGTGGGCGTAGGGGTTTCCGTCGGTATGGACCTCCCAGCCGCGGAAGATAAAGGTGTGGCCGTGCTGGGCCGCCATAACGGAGTTGAGCATAACGGAGAAGTCGCCGCTGGTGGGGTTCTTCATACCCGCGCCCACCTCCATGCCGCTGACCGTCAGGCGGTGCTGCTGGTTTTCCACAGAGCGGGCGCCCACGGCCACGTAAGATAAAAGATCCGAAAGATAACGGTAATTTTCCGGGTAGAGCATTTCGTCGGCCGCCGAAAGCCCCGTCTCCTGAAGAACCCGCATGTGCAGCTTGCGGATGGCCAAAAGCCCCTCGAACAGGTCGGGCGCCTTCTCCGGATCGGGCTGATGGAGGATTCCCTTATAGCCGTCCCCGGTGGTGCGGGGCTTGTTGGTATAGACCCTGGGCACAATGAGAAGCCGGTCCTTCGTATCCTCCTGGAGTTTTATGAGGCGCGATACATAGTCGCAGACGGAATCCTCGTTGTCAGCGGAGCAGGGGCCGATAATCACCAGAAACCGGTCGTCGTTTCCCGTGAGGATGTCCCGGATCTCCTGATCCCTTGCGTGCTTGATCTTTGTAAGCTCCTCTGACAGAGGAAACTGGCGGCGTATTTCTGCCGGCGTCGGCAGCTTGCTGATAAATTCAAAGCTCATGATCTGGTCTCCTTTTCAGCATTTTATTATAGAAGGAATCCCCTCAGATGTCAAGAAAGGCAGGCGGCGGCAAAAGTGCCTCTTTTCCTAAGAAAAGCTTAAGGAATTCGTAAAAATCGACTATATGAATTCAGAAAAAAATCTGCTATATTCATCTATAGAAAAACCTGCGGGAGGTTAAACGCATGTCTCGGCAGTCAGGAATGGGAGAGCGGTTCTTAAGCAGGACGGGAGCCTTTATCAAGGCCCATCCGCCCCTGGCCTGTTTTCTCGCCTCCGTTCTCATCAATATACTGGTGGAGCTTTTATCAAGGCGGTCCCTGATCGGCCTTCTTGTGTACATAGGGACCCGCCCACACATGTTTCTTTTCAATACCTGCATTGTGTTCTGGAGCTTTTCCCTGATCCTTCTGGTGAGGAGAAGGCTGTTTCTGGGCGCGTGCATCAGCGTCGTCTGGCTGGTCCTTGGCATTGTAAACTGCGTGCTCTTAAGCTTTCGGGTAACGCCCTTTAACGGCTCCGACCTGCGGCTCACAAAGGACGCCATGGTGATCGCCGGAAAGTACCTTACCTGGTGGAGCGTCGTTTTGCTGATCATCGGGGCGCTGGGGCTGGTGGCGGGGCTGATCTTTTTGTTTCGCAGGCTTCCGAAAGCCGAAAAAAAGCCTGTCCGGCTGAGGGGGCTCGCCTTTGCCGGCTTCTCCCTGCTGGCCCTTCTGGGCCTTTCCAGCCTGGGCATGAAAATGGGGGCTCTGGCCTCCCAGTTCGGCAACCTGGCCGAGGCCTATGAGGATTACGGCTTTTTCTACTGCTTCTGCAACAGCATCATCAACACCGGAATCAGTAAGCCCGAGGATTACAATCCCGAGGCCGTGGAGGAGATCCAGAAGGAGGATACGGTTCCCGAGGATCACGGCTGGGCGCCCCTGATCGAGGAGGACAGCCCCGCCATCGTGGATGAGCAGGGGGTCGAGGTCACGGAGCAGACGCCCAACATCATCTTCCTTCAGCTGGAATCCTTCAGCGATCCTTTAAAATACCTGAATATCGAGTGCTCCGCCGATCCCATCCCCAACTATCACCGGCTGATGGAGGAATATTCCTCCGGCTATCTGTCGGTTCCCTCCGTGGGGGCGGGGACAGCCAACACGGAGTTTGAGGTGATCACCGGCATGAACCTGGATTTCTTCGGGCCCGGCGAGTATCCCTACAAGACGGTGCTTCAGGAGGAGGTCTGCGAAAGCCTCTGCTTCGACTTAAAGGAGATCGGCTACCACGCCCAGGCGATCCACAACAACTCCGGCACCTTCTACGACCGGTATACCGTGTTTTCCAGGCTGGGCTTCGATACCTTCACCTCCATCGAGTACATGTACGACTATGAGACGAACCCGGTGGGCTGGGCGAAGGACAGCTGTCTGAAGGCGGAAATCCGGAAGGTGCTGGATTCCACCACGGGGGCCGATATGGTCTACGCCATTTCCGTACAGGGCCACGGCGCTTATCCCGAGGAGGCCGTCATAGAGGAACCGGCCATACAGGTGACGGGCCTGGATTCCGAGGGAAAGACCAACGCCATGGAGTATTACATCCAGCAGATCCACGAGATGGATCAGTTTGTGGGCGAGCTGGTGGCGGCCCTGGAAAACAGGGGGGAGCCCACGATCCTGGTTATGTACGGGGATCATCTTCCCAGCCTGGGCCTCGAGGAGGAGGATCTGGAAAACGGCGACCTGTTCCAGACGGAATATGTGATCTGGGACAACCTGGGCCTTACGAGGAAGGAACGGGACGTGGAGGCGTATCAGCTGGGAGCCTACGTGCTGGATATGGCGGGCATCCAGAAGGGCACCATGTTCCGCTACCATCAGGCGTGGCTCAAGGAGCAGGAGCACACTGAGGAGGAACAGGAAAAATATCTGGAAAAAATGAAGATCCTGGAGTATGATCTTCTTTACGGGGAGCAGGACGCTTACGAAGGAGAGCAGCCCTACGAGGAGACCGAGCTCCACATGGGCGTTCAGCCCATTGAGATTGACAGAATCATGCAGCAAGGGAAGGGGCTCTATGTGATCGGCTGGAATTTCACCTCCAGCAGCGTCCTTTACGTGAACGGAAAGGAAGTGGAGACCGATTTCGTATCGCCCAACCTGCTCTTTACCTCCGACGCGAAGCTTAAGGAGGGCGAAAACCAGCTTAGTGTGGGGCAGGTCAGCGAGGACAACATCGTCCTAAGCGAAACGGATCCCTATATGCTGAGAATCAGAGAAGGAGAATAACAATGGCAGTTTTACTTACGGGAGGAGCCGGGTATATCGGCATCCATACGGCGGTGGCCCTGGCGGAGAACGGATTCAGTCCGGTCATCGTGGACAACTTTTCAAACAGCTCCATGGAGGCGGTGCGGCGGGCCGGAAGCCTTGTGGGAAAGGAGCTTCCCTGCTGCGAGGCCGATGTGGCCGACAAGGAGGCGCTCCGGAAGATCTTCGACGCCTGTAAGATCGACGCGGTCATCCATTTCGCGGGCCTTAAGGCCGTGGGCGAGTCTGTGGCAAAGCCCCTCTTATATTACAGGAACAACCTGGACACCACCCTGACCCTTCTGGAGGTCATGGCCGAAAAGGGCTGCAAACAGATTGTGTTCAGCTCCTCCGCCACCGTTTACGGCACGCCCGAGCGGGTGCCCATCACCGAGGATATGCCCGCGGGCACGGGCTGCACGAACCCTTACGGCTGGACCAAGGCCTTTATCGAGCAGATCTTAAGGGACGCCTCTTTCGCGGATCCGGAGCTTTCCGTGGTGCTCCTGCGGTATTTCAATCCCATCGGAGCCCATGAGAGCGGGCAGATCGGCGAGGATCCCGAGGGAATCCCCAACAACCTGATGCCCTACATCTCTCAGGTGGCGGTGGGCAAGCTCCCCCGCCTCCGCGTCTTTGGAAACGATTACCCCACGCCCGACGGCACCGGGGTGCGCGACTATATCCATGTGTGCGACCTGGCGGCTGGCCATGTGGCGGCGCTGGGCTACGCAGGGGCTCATACCGGAACCGAGGTGTTCAACCTGGGAACGGGAAAGGGCTGCAGCGTCCTTGAACTGGTATCCGCCTTCGAGAAGGCCACCGGCGTCAGGATCCCCTACGAGATCGTGGAGCGGCGGCCGGGCGATATTGCGGAGTGCTACGCCGACGCCTCCAAGGCAGAACGGCTTCTGGGCTGGAAGGCGGAAAAGACCATTCAGGATATGTGCCGGGACACTTACCGCTGGCAGAAGGCGAATCCCGGCGGCTACAGGGGATAGGGCATAGAACGGCGGTTCCCGGAATAGAATAAAGTAACCATGAACCCGGAGCCGGTCTGATGAACATAAAAAAACGGATCCTGATCTTTTTTCTCTGCCTTTTCGCGGCGGCCCTTCCGGTGTCGGCCGGGGAGGCCGATCTGGGGCTGACCTGCCGTTCCGCCCTTCTGATGGAGGCTTCCACCGGTACGGTCATTTATGAGAGCAACGCCGACGAGGCCCTGCGCCCGGCCAGCATCACAAAGATCATGACGCTGATTCTGATCTTCGACGCCATTGCCGACGGGCGGATTGCCCTGGAGGATCCGGTGACCACCAGTGCCTACGCAAAATCCATGGGCGGCTCCCAGGTGTTTCTGGAGGAGGGCGAGGTCCAGTCGGTGGAGACCATGATCAAGTGCATTGTGATCGCGTCGGGAAACGACGCGGCGGTGGCCATGGCGGAGCATCTGGCCGGAAGCGAGAGCGAGTTTGTGCGGCAGATGAACGAGAGGGCGGAGGGACTGGGCATGAAAAACACCCGCTTCGAGGACTGCTGCGGCCTTACGGATTCTGAGACCCACGTGACCTCGGCGCGGGATGTGGCGGTGATGAGCCGGGAGCTCATCACAAAGTATCCTCAGGTGAAGGAGTACAGCACCATCTGGATGGAAAACATCACCCACGAGACGGCCCGGGGCGTCAGCGAGTTCAGCCTTGCCAACACCAACAAGCTCCTTAAGATGAATCAGCCCTTTACGGTTACGGGGCTGAAAACCGGGAGCACCAGTCTGGCGAAATACTGCGTGTCGGCCACGGCCGAAAAGGACGGGGTGGAGCTGATCGCCGTGGTCATGGCGGCTCCCGATTATAAGACCAGGTTCAACGAGGCCGCCTCCCTGTTAAATTACGGCTTTGCCTCCTGCCGCCTTTATAAGGATACGGACGCAGACAGGGAGCCCCTTTCTCCCCTCCCGGTGGAGGCCGGGACCGTGACGGAGCTTCCCCTCCGCTATAAAGAGGAGTTTTCCTGTTTAAGCCTGGAGGGAGAGGACTTTTCTTCCGTGGAGCGGATCCTGACCCTTCCTGAGTCGGTGAGAGCACCGGTAAAGGAGGGCGACGTGGTGGGAAGCCTCGCCTATATGCTGGGGGATAAGACCCTGGGAACCGTGGATATTCTGGCCGCGGCCGACGCGCCTGAGGCCGGGTACAGGGATTATTTAAAATGGACGTGGGAAGCCTTTCTTCCTGGATAAGAGAGTGAGCAAGAAGAAGCCTGCCGCTGAGCGGGCTTCTTTTTTTTGCGCAAAACTCCTATACATAAATTTTACATGGCTTACAGAACCTTTACAGAAACTATACATGGCTCTGGTGTCTGCCCTGATGGAAAAATGATAACTTAAGAAAGAGATAAACAGGCATTTAAGAAAGAGGAGTGATTATGAAGCAGTCAACGTCATCATTCAGTATTGTGGGCAGCAGCAAGGCAAAGACTCTGACAGAGAGAATTGCGGCCCGCATTTTCCTTGTGTGCGGCGTTTTCGCGATCCTGGCGGTCGTGCTCATCACGGCTTATATGATTATCCAGGGCGCTCCCGCCCTGGGACAGGTGGGAATCGGCGAGATCCTTTTAGGCACCGTCTGGAAGCCCACGGCCGCAGATCCCAGCTTTGGAATTCTTTACATCATCCTGACCTCCATCATCGGCACGGCGCTGGCCTTGGTGATCGGCGTTCCCATCGGGCTTTTTACCGCTATCTTCCTTTCTGAGGTGGCGCCTAAAAGACTGGTGAAGATCGTAAAGCCCATCATTGAGCTTCTGGCGGGCATCCCCTCGGTGGTCTACGGCCTTGTGGGGCTTCTGGTGCTGAACCCCCTCATGTATAAGCTGGAGATGGCCGTGTTCAAGGGCTCTACCACCCACCAGTGGACCGGAGGCGCCAACCTTTTATGCGCCGTTCTGGTCCTGGCCATTATGATTCTTCCCACAGTGATCAATATCAGCCAGTCGGCTCTGGAGGCGGTTCCCAGGGATTACAGAATGACCTCCCTTGCCCTGGGAGCCACAAAGATCCAGACCATTTTCCATGTGACCCTGCCGGCGGCCAAGTCCGGCATCGCCACAGCCGTAGTGCTGGGCGTGGGCCGTGCCATCGGCGAGGCCATGGCCATCACCATGGTGGCGGGCAACTCTGTGAACCTGCCCCTTCCCTTCAACTCAGTCCGGTTCCTGACGACAGCCATGGTCAGCGAAATGTCCTATTCCAGCGGCCTGCACAGAAAGGTGCTGTTCACCATCGGACTTGTGCTGTTCGCATTCATCATGGTCATCAACCTGGTCTTGAGCAGGATCATGAAGAAAGGAGCGCAGGATGCAGACAAATAGTATTTATATTAAGAAGAAACATCCCTCGGACGCGGTGCTCACAGGCCTCATTTACCTGTGCGCCCTGATCTCCATCTTCATCGTGGTGGGCATCATCGTTTATGTGTTTGTCCGCGGCGTGGGCCAGATCGACTGGACCTTCCTCACAACGGTAAAGAGCAGCAAGAACGGAACCTACGGCATCGCAGGCAACCTGCTGAATACCCTGTACATCATCATCATCACCTTATTGATCGCGACTCCCCTGGGCGTGGGCGCCGCCATCTACTTAAACGAGTACGCGAAGCCGGGAAGGCTGGTGCGGGCCATTGAGTTTACCACGGAGACCCTCTCGGGCATTCCCTCCATCATTTTCGGTATGTTCGGCATGGTGTTCTTCGGAACAACCCTGGGGCTGGGCTACTCGATCCTGACCGGAGCCCTGACCCTGACGCTTCTGATCCTTCCCCTGATCACAAGAAATACCCAGGAGGCTCTCCGGACCGTCCCCGACAGCTACAGGAGCGGGGCCCTCGGCATCGGGGCCACGAAATGGTACATGATCCGCACCATCCTTCTGCCCTCGGCCATGCCCGGCATCATCACCGGCGTGATTCTGGCCATCGGCCGTATCGTGGGCGAATCGGCCGCCCTGATCTTTACGGCGGGCAGCGGCTATTTTCTGCCGAAAAGCATCGGCGGCGCCTTCTCCAAGATCCTGGAGTCCGGCGGCACCCTTACCATTGAGATGTACCTGAGAATGACGAACGCGGAATATGACGCGGCCTTCGGCATCGCCGTTGTGCTTCTGGTGATCGTGCTGTTCATCAACGCCCTGACGAAATTCCTGACAAAGCGGTTCGATGTTACAAGGCTGGATGAGCGCCGGAAGAAAAAGAGCAAATAGGAGGAAGAACATGCTTGCCACCAAGATATCAACAGAAAATCTGAATTTATATTATGGAGAGAACCACGCCTTAAAATCCGTCAGCATGGAGATAAAGGAGAAGGCGGTCACCGCCTTCATCGGCCCCTCGGGCTGCGGAAAATCCACGTTTTTAAAGACCTTAAACAGGATGAACGACCTGGTTCCCGGCGTGAAGATCGACGGGAAGGTGCTCCTGGACGGGGAGGACATCTACGCCCCCGGCGTGGACACCACCCTTTTGCGGAAAAAGGTGGGCATGGTGTTTCAGCAGCCCAACCCCTTCCCCATGAGCATTTATGACAACGTGGCCTACGGCCCCAGGATCCACGGAATTAAGCAGAAGGCGAAGCTGGATGAGATCGTGGAAAAGAGCCTGCGCTCCGCCGCCATCTTTGACGAGGTGAAGGACCGTCTGAAAAAGTCGGCCCTGGGCCTTTCCGGCGGGCAGCAGCAGAGGCTTTGCATTGCCAGGGCACTGGCGGTGGAGCCCGAGGTGCTTTTGATGGATGAGCCCACATCCGCCCTGGATCCCATCTCCACCCTGAAGATCGAGGACCTGATGGCGGAGCTCCGGGAAAACTATACCGTGGTGATCGTCACCCACAACATGCAGCAGGCGGCCCGTATCTCCGATTATACGGCCTTCTTCCTGGTGGGCGAGATGGTGGAGTTCAACACCACCGATGAGATCTTTGCAAGGCCCAAAGATAAGCGGACGGAAGATTACATCACCGGACGATTCGGTTGATGGATCATATAGAAGGAGGAGTTTATCGTGACAACGAGGATCAATTATCAGAAGGAGCTGGAGGAGCTCAACCGGTCCCTGGAGCAGATGGGGGATCTGGTGGAGAACAATATCGAAAAATCCCTGGCGGCCTTTGAAAAAAGAAATGTGGAGCTGGCTCAGGAGATCGTCCGGGGCGACAGGGCTGTGGACGATATGCAGCGCTCCGTGGAGGCCCAGTGTCTTTCTCTGATGCTGCACCAGCAGCCGGTGGTGGCGCGGGATCTGCGTCTTGTGTCATCGGCCCTTAAGATTGTGACGGATCTGGAGCGGATCGGCGACCATGCCCAGGATATCGCGGAGCTGGTGCTTCGCATCGGCGACGCCGATATCGCCCACGACGTGGGCCACATCATCGAGATGGCCTCCAAGGCCAAGAAGATGATGAAGGACGCCATTACAGCCTATGTGAAGCGGGATACGAAGCTGGCCCTTCGGGTGACGGAGAGCGATGATGAGGTGGATAACCTCTTTAACGTGGTAAAAGAGGAGATTGCGGAGCTTCTCCGGGGCAGCAAGGAGAGCGTGGATAACTGCGTGGATCTTCTGATGATCGCCAAATACCTGGAGCGGATCGCCGACCACGCCGTGAATATCTGCGAGTGGACAGAGTTCAACGAGACGGGAAATGTGAAGAACATCCGCCTTCTGTAATGACAAAAATCATACACAGGTTTACAGAATCTTTACAAAAACCAAAGAAAACCCTGATGGATACGCCTTAAAACCAGTGGTATATTGTGGGTGTTCCAAGGGAATCAGAATTGAAAAAGAAAAAGGAGAGTATTGAAGATGAGAAAGAAAATTCTCGCGGCAGTTATGGCAGGCATGATGCTCTTTTCTTTGGCAGCATGCGGAAGCAGTGACGAAGAGACAACAAAGGCCCCCGAGACCACGAAGGCCACCGAGGCGGCTGAGGACGACACCACCGAGGCCACTGAGGCCACAGAGGGAGACAGCACTGAGGCTGCGGGCGATTTAAGCGGTTCCATTTCCTTAAGCGGATCCACCTCCATGGAGGTTGTTGTGACCGCCCTTCAGGAAGCGTTCATGGACGCGAACCCTGATGTTACCGTAAACGCTGAGTACGTAGGCTCCGGCGCGGGCATCGAGGCTGTTACAGCCAAGAGCGTAGATATCGGCAATGCTTCCAGAGCTCTCACCGACGAGGAGAAGAGCGCCGGCGTTGTTGAGAACGTGATCGCCATCGACGGCATCGCCATCGTGACCGACCCCGCCAACGAGGCCTCCAACCTGACAAAGGATCAGCTGATCGACATCTACACCGGCGAGATCACCAACTGGAGCGCCGTAGGCGGAGCTGACATGCCCATCGTCGTGATCGGCAGAGAGGCCGGTTCCGGCACCAGGGGAGCCTTCGAGGAAATCCTTGAGATCGAGGATATGTGCGCTTACTCTTCCGAGCTTGACAGCACCGGCGGCGTAATGGCAAGGGTTGCCGCAACTCCCGGAGCCATCGGCTATGTATCCCTGGATGTGGTGGACGACACCGTAAAGCCCCTTCAGCTTGACGGCATGGACGCCACCGAGGAGAACATCAAGGCCGGTACATACATCTTAAGCCGTCCCTTCGTAATGGCTACCAACGGCGAGATTTCCGCCCAGAGCGAGCTGGTGCAGGCATGGTTCGACTTCATCGGAAGCGAAGAGGGACAGCAGATCATCACGGACGCGGGCCTGATCCTTCCCAACTAATCCACTCGGAAGCCGCAGTTTACAAGCGTCAGAAAATCGTTTAAACTAGTAGGGTGAGCAGGTTTCCTGCCCACCCTGCTTTGCTAAGAAGAATCCGTATCAGGAGGAAGCTATGGAACTGATCTATGTCATAGAGGATGATGAGAATATAAGGGAGCTGATCACGGCGGCGCTGGGAAGCTACGGCTATCAGGTGGAGGCCTTCGAGGCCGCCGAGCCTGCCCTGGAGAGGATCGTAAAGGACCGGCCCTCTCTGGCGATCTTTGATATCATGCTTCCGGGAATGGACGGGCTGGAGGCCATTGAGGAGATCCGCCGCACGCCCCAGGTGAGCGGCACCCCCATCATTGTGCTGACGGCGAAGGACAAGGAGTTCGACAAGGTGATCGGTCTTGACCGGGGCGCCGACGATTATATGACGAAGCCCTTCAGCGTTCTGGAGCTGGCGGCCAGGGTGCGCTCCCAGTTAAGAAGGGAGAGCGGAAAGGACCACCCGGCGCAGGTAAAGCTGGAGGAGGGAGCCCTGGAGCTCCGTCCCGACACCAGGGAGGTGTTCCTGAACGGCAGCCTGCTCCATCTGACCCTGAAGGAATATGAGCTCCTTAAATTTCTGATGGAGAACAAAAACCGGGTTGTCACCAGGGAACAGATTTTGAACCAGATCTGGGGCTATGAGTACGAGGGCGAGTCCAGAACCCTGGATATGCACATCAGAAGCCTCAGGCAGAAGCTGGGAGACAACGGGGCGGAGTTAATCCGCACCGTCCGCGGCGTGGGCTACCGGTTTTACGGACAGGGGAAGGAAGAAGATTGAAACGGGCCATATTCAGAAAATTTGTGTGGATCATCCTGCTGGCGCTCCTTGCCAGCAGCCTTGTGTTCTGCCTGATCATGGGCAGAAAAAACAGGAGCAGCGTTGAGGATCAGCTTTTCGACACCCTGTACATGATGGATTATTCCCTGGACTATTCGGGCGATCTGGAAAAGCAGCTCCAGGAGATCTGCTCCCTTGAGGGAAACGAGCATACCAGGGCCACCGTCCTCTCGGCGGAGGGGCGGGTGCTGGCTGATAACGGCGTGCCCGACGACGAGCAGGAGCAGCTTGAGAGCCATCTGGGCCGCGAGGAGGTGCAGCAGGCCTTAAAGGAGGGGAAGGGAATCGCCGAACGGTATTCCTCCACCCTTCATAAAAGGCTTCTTTACGCGGCGATTCTTACGGAAAACGGCTATATCCTGCGTCTGGCGGTGCCCTATGATGGGCTTTTCACCTACCTGCGGGCGCTGATTCCTGCGGCCGCCGCCGGAATTGTTCTGGCCATGGCGGCTTCCTTTTTCATGGCGGAGCGGCAGGCCCGCTCCATCGCCATGCCGCTAAATGAGATCGCGGCGGAGCTTCGCAGGATGAACAAGGGCGAGCCGGAGATCTTTATGAAGCATTACCGCTACGACGAGCTCAACGTAATCATCGACGCGGTCAACCAGATGTCTGCGGAGATCGGCGGCTATGTGAAGAAGCTGGAGCTGGAGCGGATCATCCGGCAGGAATTTTTCTCCAACGCCTCCCACGAGCTGAAGACGCCCATCACCTCGATTAAAGGATATACGGAGCTTCTGGAGAGCGGACTGGTGACGAAGCCCGATGTGCAGAAGGACTTTCTGGGCCGCATTGAGGCGGAGGCCGACAGGATGACGAACCTGATCAATGATATCCTGATGATCTCCAAGCTGGAGACCAAGGACGTTCAGGTGGAAATGACGAAATTCCAGATTTATCCCCTTCTGGAGGACGTCCTCTCCTCCGTTACGCCCATGGCCAACGAGTACGGGGTCAAGGTGATTACGGAGTGCAAGCCCCTGACGGTGAAGGCCAATGTGCAGCAGCTCCAGGAGCTTATCAGCAACCTTCTGGTGAACGGGATCAAGTACAACAAGCCCGACGGGATGGTGCGCCTCACCATCACCGCCGATCAGGAGGATATGATCCTGGTGGTCAGCGACACCGGCGTTGGGATCCCCAGAGAGGCCCAGAAGCGGGTGTTCGAGCGGTTCTACCGGGTGGACAAGGGCCGCAGCAAGAAAATGGGCGGCACAGGCCTGGGCCTTTCCATTGTCAAGCATATCGTCAACTATTACGGCGGCACCATCCGGCTGGAAAGCCAGGTGGACGTGGGTACCACCTTTACGGTGCGCCTGCCGGTAATTGCGGAATAAAAAGAGAAGCCCCGGAGCTGTGTTTGGCTCCGGGGATTTTT
>CALWAW010000074.1 GCA_944375845.1 uncultured Lachnospiraceae bacterium | reverse complement strand
TTAAGGTGACCGGCTTCTGTGACCGGTATGAAAAGCCGCTGGAACGGGCGCAGATCGATGTAAGCCTTTCCTGGCTGGCGAAGCGCCTGGGCAAGAATCTTTCCAACGGGGAGATCCGGCATAAGCTGGAGCTTCTGGGCTTTGAAGCAGCGATCTGCGGCGGTGTGATGCACGTGACGGCGCCCACCTGGCGCTCCACCGGCGATATCTCCATCAAGGACGACGTGATGGAGGAGGTCGCCAGAATGTACGGCTACGACAATTTCGAGGCGACGCCCTTCACCACGGCCTTTGAGGGGGCCATCAACCAGAGGGATCAGGACCTGATCCGCGGCATCAAGGAATATCTGGCGGCCCGCTGCGGGGTGCAGGAGGTCTACACCTATCCCTGGATGAATGATGTGTTTGTAAAGGCGGTGCTTCAGAGCACCGAAGGAATCCTGAAGCTTTCCACGCCTCCGGCGCCGGAGCTTTCCTGCATCCGCTCCTCCCTGCTTCCCAACCTCTGCGAGGCGGTGGTGAAGAACGAGCGGTACTTCCATGATTTCGCCATCTTTGAGGAGGCCCAGGTGTTCTTTGACCGCGATTACACCGCTCCCTATGATGAGACCGAGCTTCTTCCAATGCAGCGCCGCCACATCGGAGGAGCCTTCGCCAGCAGTGAAAAGAGCCTGAACGTCCTTTTCCGGGAGGCGAAGGGCGCGCTGGAGTATATGCCCCGCTATACCCAGATGGAGGCCTTCGAGTTCAAAAAAGAGGAAAAGCCCGTCTGGGCCGATTCCGTGGTATGGCTCAACATTTACCAGAACGGGGAACGGGTGGGCGACATGGGCCTTTTAGCCAAGAAGGCGTCCATGGACTGCGGAATCCGGAACCTTTCCGTGATGCTCTTTGAGCTGGACGCGGTGAAGCTTAAGCCGTTCATTTCCAGAACCAATAAGTTCACCCACCTGGCGGAGTATCCGGAAACCGATTACGATATTTCCATGCTGTTTGATTCGGAAACCGCCTGGACCGACATCCAGGAGGCCATTATGGGAAAGAAGAAGGCCAGCGCTCTTCTGAAGGACGCCGCCTTTGTGGATGAGTACAGAGGAAAGCAGATCCCTGCGGGGAAGAAGTCCGTGACCATCCGCCTCACCATCGGCTCTCCCGAAAAGACCCTCACCTCCCAGGAGATCGAGAACGCCGCGGGACAGGTGATGAAAAAGCTGGAGAAGAAGCTGGGCGCGAAGCTTCGCACCCAGTAGTAAAAAAGCCGTTCCGGCCCTCTTTCGGGAGGACCGGAACGGCTTTTTTTTTCGGCCGCGCTATGCTCCAAGCCGGATGATCGCGCCCGCCTCCCTTAAGGAGAGCACGTCGCCGGGGAAAAGCTCGCAGATGCTGTCCGCGGGCATGGGATCTTCCGGCGGGATGAACAGGCAGTTGTCCGCCCGGCAGGTCACCAGATAGGTGCCGGTGGCGGGGAGCCACAGAATGGTGCAGAGCATCTCCGGGCACTGGGGGAAGGGAAGGAGCAGGTGGCAGCGGGAGGGGTCCCGTCCCACTTCAAAGGCTTCCTCCTCCTTTAAGGCAATCCGCATTCCGGCCATCTCTCCGCGAAGAACGGTGACAAAGCCGCCGCGGGCGGCCGCGTTCCGGGCGTCCTGCCAACCCTGCGGCGCGGGAAAGGGCTCCTGCGGGGCCTGCCGGTTCTGCGGCGTGCCGTACTGCCGGACCTGCGGTGCGAAGACTCCGCTTCGGGTGTCGGCCTTCGGACCTTCCGCGGCCTGCGGCCTTCTACCCCTCGGGAGCACAAGTCCCATGAAGGAGAACATTAAAGCAAGCATACAGAAGAAGGCGCAGATACCGGCCTCCAGATTCCGGGGCCACAGGAAAAAGCAGGTATAAAAGCCCATGAGGATGATGAAAAATCCAAAGAGGCCGGCCGCGCAGGCCAGAAGATAGCAGGGCCTTTTGGGGAGAAAGGCGCACAGGCAGGCCGGGACGGCAAGGAGAGCCGCCAGGATAAGGACCGGGACGGGATTCCGGATGCTTTCCGGAACGACGGCCTTGTACCAGAAGACCACGCAGAGCAGGGCGGCGAGAAAGGCCGCCGGCGCGATGCATCTCGCAAGCTGCGGCGCTTTTTTTGCCTTTCTTCCCAGTATGATTCCCGCTGCGATCAGAATCAGGGCGGGAACCGTCGGGATGAAGAGGGGATATATGGGAACCCTGTATGAAAACATGGCGATTACCTCCTTCAGATATTACCGGAACTGATCCAGATACCCGCAGGCATCGTAGGTGGAAAGCTCCATGTGCCAGGTATTATTTGCCGTATCGGTAAAGATCCTTCCCGATGAGACGACGCCGCCCAGGTCGGTGAGGGGGCCGCTCTCCGAAGAGGAAAGATGCTCCGAGGGCCGCATGAAGCACCAGCGGTAAAGATTTTCTACGGAAGCGGAGCCTGAAAGATGAAAGCTTCTGGTCTGGGCGTCAGAAAGGCCCATCCTGGCCATGGCGGCCGCGTAATCGCTCCGATAGCCTTCCGGCATACCGGCAGGCGCCGTTCCGCTCGCTTCGTTTTCCCAGTTGTATTCCCGTCCGGCGGTCCAGCCCTCCCGGCCTGTACCCAGTCCCCGGCCTCCCAGGCTTTCCAGGGCGCTTTCAGAGGAGACGGTATCGCAGACGGCGGAATATGCAAACTCCGAGCACTCGGCGCCGTTTACCAGAAGCAGCCGTTCCTCCGCCTGGGAGTAGGTGATCTGGAGCGTGCCGAACACGGAGGCATTCATGTTATAGAAGTAATTCACGTAGAGGCAGGGCTGTCCCTCTGCCTCGCCCCTGGCGAAATGGACGGAGCTGTAGGGCGTGTTTTCGGAAAAGCCCGGCAGACTGAAGGAAAGCTCGTCGGTGACGGCCAGCTCGTACCCGGCGTCCTCGTCGTAAGGCCCCAGAGGGGAATCCCTTTTTTCGTCCCGGATGCCGATATAGAAAGTAACCGGACTGCCCGATGAGGACTCCCCGCTGGTCTCGTAGCTTTCCGTTCCCGCCCGGACGCTTAAAAGCTCCACGTCCCCGTCGCCGTCATAATCGTAGAGATCGGTGAAGAGAATGCCGGTGAGCCGTTCTGAGGGCACCAGTGTCTGTCCGCCCCCGTAATAGGGATTGGAATTCAGGCTCTCGTAATAGCTGGTTTCATTGGGAAGGATCCCGTAGGCCGGTATCAGAATATCCTTTACTGCGGACTGGAGGGCAGCCTCGCTGTCGTGGGAAACCGGCGTCAGGAAGATCTGATTGACAGGCGGATCCTGGGTCTGCTCCGGGTAAAAGCCCTGAAGGGAATCCAGCGGGACAGACTGCACCTCGTAGTAGCTGTACGAGGCGGTCAGGGCCGCGCCGGTTCCTTTTCGCAGGCCGGAGAGGGTGCAGAAGCCCTGGGCGTCGGTGACGGCGGTCCGGTGATCCAGCTGCGTTCCGTCCTCCATCTGCTGCCAGTAGTGGAGCTCCACATCGGGAAGAGGCGTCCCGCTTTCAGCGGAGAGCACCTGGAAGCGGTAGTCCATGGTGAGCTCCAGAGAGTCGAGTCTCAGGGAGTCAGAGGAGGGAGAAAGGTCTACAAAATCCAGGCCGTCCGATATGGCCTGATACTGGCTTTCTGTGAGCTCGCCGGAATCATTCATCAAAAATCCCATGAGGGAAACCGCGTAGGCAAAATCCTCGAGGGAGGAGTCGTTTTCCAGAAGGAACATGGAGCGGTAGAGGAGCAGCGCCATGTCCTTCACACACTCCTGTACGCTTAAGCCCTCGCTTCGCCACGCCTCCCAGGCCCGGCACATGGCGTGGGAGCTGACGGTGCAGTTGGCGTAGGCGTCGTCCGTGATGCTGGCCTCGTAGTAATAGTATTTTGAAACGACAGAAAGGTTAAGGGGAGAGGGCTTTAATTTCCGCCCGCTGCTGGTGCCTGATATTTCCCAGTCGGGATCCTCGTTGGTATAGTAGGCCTCGATCAGCTCCGCGAAGAGGTCGCTTAAGGATTCCATGACCGCCACTTCGCTGTAGGTTCCGCAGATGGACATGGTGACGGCGTGGGTGTATTCGTGGGAGACCACATTGGGGCTTCCCGCGTTGTTCATGGCGAAACGGAGGTCGGACTGGACGTCCTCTGTTCCCCGGCCGCTGAGATAAGTCCGGGCGTTGGAATTTTCGTACAGCCCGCCCTTGTAATTGTACAGCAGGAACATGGCGCCGTTGTTTCCGTCATAGCCGCGGCGGTCCAGCACGTCCAGGAAAAAGTCGTAGGCCATGTTGGCATAGAGGTAGATGTAGACGCCCTTTTCCTCGGCGGGCCACTCCCCCGATTCTGCCTTAGTGATCTCTTTGGCGCTCAGGGTTTCTGTTTTCAGCGTCGGAGTATCCGGCACCGGCTTCTGACGGAGATTCTCCAGAAGGGTCAGGTTCCTGTCCGGATCCGTAAATTTATAAACGTTGTTCCGATGATCGTACAGGATCCGGCATGAATAATCCGGCGCGACATTGTGGCCCTCGTAGCCGGAAAGATCCGGGCTGAAGTCGGTGGATCCCAGGCTGGCATCATCGGCGTCGGCGGACGCCTCCGTGCA
>CALWAW010000073.1 GCA_944375845.1 uncultured Lachnospiraceae bacterium | reverse complement strand
CATCGACAATATCATTCTTTTTTGCCGTTTTCTGCCGTTCCAAAAGACATGGCAGAGAGAAATCCAGTTTGTTTGTAAAAACTTCTCCGTCTACTTCATTTTTGGAAAAGCTGTATAGCTCCAGAATCCCGATTCTTCCGGCCAGTGTATCGCGGATATTTTTCATCATCTTATATTGCTGGGAGCTGGTCAGCCAGAATAGCCCTCTTTCCTCGGTTTCATCACACATAATTTTAATCTGTTCAAACAGCTCCGGCGCTTTCTGTATTTCATCAATGATGATCGGAGGCTTGTAAGTCTGAAAGAACAATACGGGATCTGTTTGGGCCAGGATTCTGGCCATAGTGTTGTCCATTGTCACATAAGTGCGGTTTTGTCCCTCGGCCAGATGTTTCAGCATGGTGGTTTTACCAACCTGCCGCGCACCTGTTACAAGCACCGCTTTGAAAAAGGAACTCATACGCAAAAATTTCCGTTCCAATGCCCGCTCAATATATGGCATAACATGGCCTCCTTATTATTAGGAAAATATAAAGTTTACTTTATTTTATCCTAAATACACATCCTTGTCAACTACTGCAAAGCACAAAGGCCGCTTTCTCCTACTGTCAACAGCAGCTGCGCAAAATATACCTCGGCAACAAACGGGCATTGAATCTGCTGCTTCTCATCCTTTTTTTTAATACTTTTCCAATATCCCCTTCCATACAGATTGCCCGATCTGCGATCTCCCTTGGCGCACAGGCTTCCCCCAGGTTGATGCAGGCGTATACTGCTTTCGGATTGCGATATGTCATCTGCCATACCCGGGGTGTTGGCTCCCACGCCCGCTTCATAGCGGTTCAGCATGATCTGGCGGCTCCACCACGCCCAGTATTCCTCCAGCGTGCCATAGGGATAGAAGCCGCCGGAATACATGTCATTGAAGTGATACCTGGAAGCGAAATCACCGAAGTATTTTTCAAACCGTTCACCGCTATAAGTCAATCCGGCAGATGCGGACATTCCTGCCCCTGCGCCGATCACAATCGCATCGGCAGTCTGAATTTCCTGCTTCAGCTTTTTAATCTGATCCCAGCAGCTTCCGGTAAAAACGACTGATGGGAGATGATTGGATGAGCGAACAGAAATCTGCCGGGGAATTGCCCGCCTGCCCCGTGGAGACGACCTTAACTTTAATCGGAGATAAGTGGAAAGTGCTGACCGCCCAGCTGCGTGATATGGAAAAGAACGGCCTTGTCAGCCGTAAGATCTATGCAGAGGTGCCGCCAAGGGTAGAATATTCCCTGACTGAGCTTGGCAAAAGCTTAAAGCCGATTCTCGACGCCCTGTGGAACTGGGGCGAGGAATACAAGGCTTCCCTGAATTGCTCTGAGGGGTAAGGTGACCGCACCTTACCCCTCATTTTTTTGTTTCTGTATTTATGATTTTGTGCTTCGTCCGGAAAACTCAACGATTAAAAGCTCCACCGCCAGCCTGTCGGCCATGCGGCCCGTCTTGACCCGCTCCTCGGCCTCCACGCATTTTTCCACGCAGGAGCGAAGCTCCCGGGCAGAGAAGGCCTTCGCCTGGGCCATGGTCTTTCCCGCCGCGAAGGGCGGAAGGCCCGCCTTTTTCGCAATCTCGTCGCGTCCCTTTCCCATGGAAGAAAGCTCCTTCACCATCAGAAGCTGGTTGAACTGCCTTGCAAGGAGAAAGAGAATCCGCATGGGCGGCTCCTTTAAAGCCAGAAGCTCATA
Organism: uncultured Lachnospiraceae bacterium; assembly: GCA_944375845.1. Taxonomy (GTDB): domain Bacteria; phylum Bacillota; class Clostridia; order Lachnospirales; family Lachnospiraceae; genus Lientehia. The sequence continues at coordinate 7,749 of CALWAW010000073.1, read as the reverse complement.
GTACCGCTCCAGGGCCGCCTTTTTCCTTCCCGCCGCAATGTCCGCGATCATATCGAAGATATGGCCCGTGATCTGCACGGAGCAGACCGCCTCCACGTCCTCCGGACGGATCCCGTCTTTCCCCTCCGTATAGGAGATCAGCTTTTCCAGCTCGTTTCGGATGAGCTCCATGTCGTCGCCCACGGAACTTAGAAAAAGCTCCAGGGCCGCTCCCGAGATCTGCCGTCCTTCTTTCTTAAGAAGCTTTAAAATCCAGCTCTTTAACTGGGCCTCCGGCTGTCTGGAAAGCTCCGCCGCGTACCCCAGCTCTTTGACCTTCTTAAAGAGCCTGCCCCGCTTATCCACCTGCTCCTCCACAAAAAGGAGAATCGTGCTCTCAGGCATCTGGGACAGATAGTCCGGAAGGCGCCCCGCATCCCGCTTAAACAGGCCGCTGTCCTCAATGAGGATCAGCCGCTTTTCAGCGAAGAAGGGCATGGTGTCCGCCAGGCTGATGATCTCGTCCACATCGGCGTCCTTCCCGTAAAAGGCCTGGAAATTCATGGCGTCGTCTCCCAGGATGGCCTCCTTAAAGCGGTTTCTATAGCTCCGCTTCAAAAAGGCCTCTTCCCCGTAAAGGCAGTATACCGGTTTAAAGGAGCGCTCCTTAAGGTCCTGGTTCAGCGTCTTCATTTGGCCAGATATTCCTTAAACTGCTCCGCCGTGGCATAGGAGGCGATGGCGCCGCTTCCCTGCACGCTGTACTCGCAGTACCTGTTGGAAAACAGCAGATACTCCTCCATCTGTTTTTCTGTCAGATCCTTTAAGGTCTCCGCCGTGACCCCGTCCCTGGAAAGCTGATAGAGGAAGGAGCCGATAAAGGCGTCTCCCGCACCCGTGGTATCCGTGGCCTTCACCTTCCTTGAGGGAGCGGCGGCCGAAGCGGTCTTTGTGTAGGCCTCCGCGCCGTCGGCGCCCTTTGTGTAGATCACAAGCTGCACGTTTCCGGTAAAGAGCATGTCCCTTGCGTCCTCCACCTGCGTCTTTCCGGTGATGAACTCCAGCTCCTCATCGGAGATCTTGAGCACGTGGGCGTAAGGGATGAATTCCAGGATCGCCCGTCTCAGCTCATTCAGATCCTTCCACAGCGGAAGGCGGATATTAGGATCAAAGCTGATCATATCGCCGCACTCCAGCGCGTAGGAGATGGCCTTCCTGTGGGCCTCCTTCATGGGGAAGTCTCCCAGGCAGAGGGAGCAGAAATGCAGGGCGTAGGCCCCCTCGAACCACTCCTTCTTCACCACATCGGCGCTCATCAGCATATCGGCGCTGGGCTTTCTGTAGAAGGAGAAATCCCGGTTGCCGTCCTCCTTAAGGGACACGAAGGCCAGGCAGGTGTTGGCCTCGTCTGTGCGCAGCACATGGCTTACGTCGATGCCGTGGCCCACAAACTCGTCCACAATCCTGTCGCCGAAGGCGTCCTCGCCAAGCTGGGTCACCATGGCCGCCGGGCCGCCCAGCTTGATATAGGCCCCGCACACATTGGCCGGGGCTCCGCCCACGACCCCCTTAAAATCCTTTACCTCCTTGAGCTCACACCCGATCTGATGAGGCACAAAGTCGATCAGCGCCTCTCCAATGGAAATCAAACGTTTCATGGTACTCCTCCTATCCGCCGTATCGGTCTTATATCGATAGTGTACCACAATCCGGCCGGGATGTCATTGTTTTTCCTTTCGTAAGAAGGGGCGGAGCTCCATGGTTTTTCCGTCGGTGCTCACCGAAAGGGCTCCCGCCTCATCTGTGCGGTGCAGGGCGCAGCCCGCCTTCTCAAGGCGCTTAAGAAGGGCCGGGGCCGGATGGCCGTAGGGATTGTCCTTCCCGCAGGATATGACCGCCAGACGGGGCGCGGCCTCTGAAAGGAGCGCCTCCGTGCAGGCGCTTTCCGAGCCGTGATGGGGAACCTTGAGGAGCTCCAGGTCTCCGTGGGAAAACCGGCTCTCCATATATTCAAGGAGCCCCTTCTCTCCCTCCCCCTCCAGATCGCCGGTAAATAGCGCGTCAAAGGCTCCGTAGCTGCACCATAGCACCATGGAGGAGGCGTTTGCATCCCCCGCCTCTTCCGCCCCCGGCCACAGGCAGTAAAGAGTCACCTCCCCCGCCTTAAGGCGGTCTCCCTGCGACAGGAAGGAGACGGGGATCTCCAGCTCCCCCGCCAGCTTTTCAAGCTCTAAAAGGCCCTGATCTCTTTTTTTCAGTCCCGGAAGGACCAGGCGGGCGACGCGCCCTTCTTCCATCAGCTCCCGGATGCCGTTTACGTGGTCGCTGTCTCCGTGGCTTATCAGGGCAAAATCCACCCTCCCCACCGCCTGGCTGTCCAGAAAGGGGCCGATGGTCCAGGTCCCCGTCTCCCGCTCATCCGAGCTTCCCCCGTCGATTAAAAAGGTCGTTCCGTCCGGCGTCCTCATAAAGCAGCAGTCCCCCTGGCCCACGTCCAGGAACACCAGCTTGAGCCTTCTTCCCCAGGGGAGCAGGCTTACGGGGAGCAGGCTTGCAAAGAGCAGAGCGGCGCACAGGGCGGCCCCTCTCCTTTTTTCAAGGCGCAGCAGACGGCACAAAAGCCCCAGGAAAAGCACGCAGGCCGCCAGCTGAAAGGGCTCTGGCCGTCCCATGCGCCAGACCGCTCCCGGAAGGGCAAGGCTTGCCCGGCTCAGGGTCTCGTAAAGCCACAGGATTCCCTTTGCGGGAAAAAAGAAAACAGCAGCCGCGGCCTCTGACAGGTTCCCGAGAACGCCGCATAAAAGGCCGAAGGCCGCCAGCGGAAGAAACAGCGGGATCAGCAGGATATTCAAAAGCAGGCTGTAGACCGGGAGCTTTCCGAAAAAGTACGCCTGGATGGGGAGGGTCGCCAGAAGGATGGCCGTTCCCGGAAGGAACGGGCGGATGAGCCGCGCGCAGAGCCCCTTCTTTTTTCCAGCCAGAAGGGGCGCAAGGAGCCCCAGGGCCAGCACGCAGCCATAGGAGAGCTGAAAGCCGCACTGGAACAGAAGAAGGGGGTCTTTCGCCAGAGAGATTAGTGTAGCCAGGGCGGCCGACGAGGGGGAGTCGTACTCCTTCCCAAGGGCCTGCCCCGCCCCGTATACAGAGAGCATCAGAAACGACCTGGCGGCGCTGCTGCCCTCCCCCGTCATCACATAGCAGGAAAAGGCCGCGCCGGCGCAGGCCAGGGCGCACAGGGGATAAGAGGCCCTCAGACGGTTTCGCAGCAGCCTGAATAACCCCATTCCCGCCATGGAGATGTGGAGGCCGCTGATGGCGAGAAGATGGGCGATGCCGCTGTCCTCATAGAGCTTTTCAAGCTCCTCCGGTGCCGACCACTTTTCCCCCAGAAGCATGGCGGAAAGAAGGCCCGCGTCCTCCTCCCCTCCTTCAAAGGCTATGGCAGCGCGGCAAATGCCGTCGGAAAGCCAGCCGCGCAGTCCCCTGAGAGTTTTCCGGAACAGATCAGCCCTTCCCGTAAAGGCCGCGCCGCCCTGACCGTAGGCCATGGCAGAAACCCCCAGGGCGCGGTAATAGGAAGCGCCGTCGAAGGTCCCCGGATTTGCCGCCGGAGAAAGGGCCCCCAGCTCCCCCCTCGTATGGATCCTGCGCCCCTCGGCCGCGCCCTTTAAAGGCTCATCCAGAAACAGCAAAAGACCCGGAAGGCTTTTCGTTTCCCGAGGAAGTTCCTCCGATAAAAGCCGCACCTTACAGTCTCCGAGCCAGAGGCGTGTCCCGTCGTCCCGAAGCTCCATCCGAAGGATCCTCCCGGATACCTCGGCCGGTACGCCGTCCCATTCCTCCGGGCAGAGGGGAATCCTTTCCAGTCCCCTGACATAGGCGAGGCCGCCCGCCGCCGCAAAAAAGGACAGCGCAAGCCACAAGAGCCTGCTCTGTCCCGTTTTTCTCCCCGCTGCCCACGAAAGGGGCGCGGTCAGAACCGCCCCAAAAAGGACGGCCCTGATCCCGGCCATTCCCAGTACCTCTCCAAGCACCCATGCCCCTGCGTACCAGAGTAAAGGCCGTTTTATAATAAGCTCTCCCTTCTGCCCTTACCGGGCGCCGGGATTTTCCACATAGTCCAGGTTCCTCTCGAAGGGATCCTCAAGGGAAATATCCCGGAATTTCATGCTGCTGACTCCGTCCACCGTGATCACCACGCGGCTGATATTGGGAAGCTCCGTAAGAGAGTTGACCACAGAGTAGACGGGCACATAGTCGCTCACATTGAGGGCCGAATCCACAAAGGACGAATCGAAGTTCACGTAGCAGGTGCCGTTTCGCACGCTGACCTGGAGGGCCTTCGTATTCTCCGGAAGGGTGTCGTAAACGCCCTCCCCCTCCCTGGCCCCCTCCAGAAGCTGGCTCACCACCAGGGATTCCATGGAAAGGCCCGTGCTGTAGATCACCGTCCTTGATATCTCCACCAGGCGGGTCCCCGTCTCGTCGGCAAAATAGAGGGTCAGCTCCGCCCTCTGAAGCTCCGCCGTGTCGCTTCCGCTGTTTTCCACAAAGGAATCGGCGCTCATCAGGTTGATGGTGTTATTGGAGGAATCCATAAGGGGCTGGTCGTTGATGTAAAAGCCCACGTATTCCACTCCCGGTATCTGGGTCAGGGTCCTTACCACCGCCGCCCTGCAAAGGATCTCCCGGATGGGCTCCATGCCGTTGTAGGCGGCGTTGAAATAAACGAACAGCTGGTTTCCGTCGGCCCTGGTCCGGAGCACCTTCACCTCGGCGGGAAGGGGGCTCATCAGCTCCATGTTCTGAGGATTTTCCTGAATGCGCTCCATCAGGACGTCCGCCGTCCTGGAAAGCTCCTCGTCAGAGACCGTCACCGTCTGCGCCGTAAGCTTCGTGAGCTGCTGGTTCACATAATATACGCTGTAGCTGGTCCCGTCCTGCGCCCCGCTCTCCGGCTCTTCCGCGCTCCGTCCGCAGGCGGAAAGACAAAGGCAGAGCGACAGAAACACAAGAAAAAGCAGTCTCATCCCTTTCATGCCCGTTCTCCCTTCCGTCACGCGATATAGATGAGAGGAATCCGCACCGTAAAGGTGGTTCCCTCGTTTTCCCTGCTGTAAAGCTTGATGGCCCCGTGATGGGAATAGACGACGCTCCTGGTGATGGCGAGACCCAGGCCTGTGCCTCCGGCCTCCCTGGAGCGGGCCTTATCCACCCGGTAAAACCGCTCGAACACATGCTCCTGGGCGTCCTCCGGAATCCCGATCCCGTTGTCGGCCACCTTGATGTAAAAGAACTTGTGGTCGGCGTTTAAGCTGACCTTCACCCAGCCGTCCCTGTTATTGTACTTGACGGCGTTTTCCACCAGGTTGCTCACCGCCAGCGAAAGCTTCGTCTTATCCACCTCCGCCACCACGGGCCGGAAGCTCTCCAGGATCAGCTCCACGTTCTTCTGCTGGGCAATGGGCCTGAGCCGTTTTAAGGCGGCCTCCAGCAGCTCGTTGATATTGATCTGAGTCACATTGAGCTCCGCCTGGGATTTATCCAGGCGCACCAGTGTCAGAAGGTCGTCGATGATCTGGCTTTCCCTGTCGATCTCCTCGGAAATGTCGGACATGAACTCCCGGTAAAGCTCCACCGGCACGTCCTCCTGGCCCATCAGCGAATCCGCCAGCACCCGGATGGAGGTGATGGGGGTCTTGAGCTCATGGGAGACGTTGGAGACGAACTGCTGCCTGGAATCGTCCAGCTGCCGGAGCCTTTTCAGCGTTTTGTTGTAAGCGTCGGAAACAGCCCTGGTCTCCACAAAGCCGCTGTCTCTGATGTCCTCCTCCAGAGGGTTTTCCGTGGCCTTGGTGAGGGAATCGGCGATCCGCTTAAAGGGCCTCACCATCCTGCCGGAAAGCACCGCGGCGGCGATGAGCATGAATACGAACTCGATGATCTCCAGGAGGAGCATCCTGTCAGCCAGCTTTTCCTTGAGCTCCTCCGCCGAGGCTGTGGAGGCAGAAAGCAGCATGACCCCCACCACCTGCTGGTTGTCGGAGCTGTAAATGGGCTGGGCGAAGTCGATGTAGCCCGATTCCTTATAATAGTTGACGCTTGCCTTTCCGGAAAAGCACTGGAGCACCGACTCGGAGATGTTGTATTTTCCCGTGTCGATCTCGTATGTATCCCGCACGGTCCGGAAGCTTCTGTTGACCACAATGACACGGCCGTCCTGAAGGTTCGCCATCTGCACCAGTTCCGCGTCAATGGCCTCGTTCTGAGGATTGTCCACGTAGCCGCTTCTGGAGACCTGGTTGGCCACGATCAGCCACTGGTTCTGGATCCGGTTGATCCTGGACTGGATCTCATTGGCCGAAGCGGCGGCCAGGACGATCCTGTTGACCACCAGGACCGGAACGCAGCCCACAAACAGAAGGAGCAGAAACCACAGAAGCCTCAGGCTCACATATCTTCTCTTTTTCTTTTCCCGTTTCTTATCCCTTGAAAAAATAGCCAACGCCCCATTTCGTATATACATACTGCGGGTCGCTGGGATTTGCCTCCACCTTCTCACGCAGTCGCCTTACATGCACGTCCACCGTCCGCACGTCGCCCGGATAATCGTAGCCCCAGACCAGGTTCAGAAGCTTTTCGCGGCTGTAGACCCGGCCCGGATTGCCGATCAGAAGCTCCAGAAGATCGAACTCCTTCGCCGTCAGGTTGATCTCCTGATCGTTGATGAACACCCGGCGGCTCTCCTTATCCATGGTCAGGTTCTTGACCTTCAGGATATTCCTGGGCTCCGCCTCCTTCTTCCGCTTGGAGCTTCTGCGGATGATGGCCTTGATCCTTGCCTTCACCTCGAGGATATTGAAAGGCTTCGTAATGTAGTCGTCGGCGCCCATGTCCAGGCCCAGGATCTTGTCCATATCCTCTCCCTTGGCCGTCAGCATGATAATGGGCATATCGGAAAACTCCCGGATCTGCTGGCAGACCTCAAAGCCGTCATAGACGGGAAGCATCACGTCCAGAAGCACCACGTCGTATTCGTGCTGCCTGGCAAGCTCCACCGCCTCCTTTCCGTCGTAGGCGCAGTCCACCTCCATGCCGTCCTGCTCCAGGCTGAAGCGAAGCCCCTTCACAATCAGCTTTTCATCATCCACCACTAATATCCTGTTGGCCATATTCATTCTCCCCTGCCCCTATGGGCCCGCTGTGATCTTATCCTTCAGTTTTTCATAGGACGCTTCCTTGATGCCCGGCACCTTCATGATCTCCTCCGGCGAGGAGAAGCCTCCGTGCTCCTCCCTGTAGGCGATCACCGCCTCGGCCCTGGCCTCCCCGATCCCCGGGAGGGTCATCAGCTCTTCCTTTCCCGCCCTGTTGATGTCGACCACGCCGTCCTCGTCCTCTGAGGGGCCGTACTGCTCCCCGGGCGAAAGCTCCGCCTCGGCGGGCACCGTCACCTTGCGGCCGTCCGAAAGGACCTCGGCCAGGTTCAGATAATCGGCCGCCGCCCCCGGCGCAAATCCGCCCGCGGCCTCCACCGCCTCAAGTACGCGGCTTCCCGCGGGAAGCTCATAGACGCCGGGCGACGCCACCGCCCCGCACACATGGACGAAAATGCCGGGAGCCTCCGGCTCTTTTCCTCCCCCGCCTTCTTCTGTTTCCCGCGCCGCCGTCCCTGTCTCAAGGACCACCTGCCCGCCGCAGCCGGCAAGGCTTATGGCAAAAAGAAGCATCCAGACTGTAAAAAGCGTTCTTCTCACGCGCGCTGCGCCT
>CALWAW010000072.1 GCA_944375845.1 uncultured Lachnospiraceae bacterium | reverse complement strand
AGGCGCTTCGCAGGGCCGCCTCCATGACGCCGCCGGTGGCGCCGAAGATCACGCCCGCGCCGGAGCCGGTTCCAAGGGGCGAGTCAAATTCCTCCTCCTCGAGGTTTTCCACGCTGATATGGGTGGACCGGATCAGACGGTCGATCTCCCTGGTGGTAAGCACCAGATCCACATCCTGCCCGGCTCCCGCGTCGTTCATGGTGGGGAGCTCACATTCCTTCTTCTTGGCGATGCAGGGCATCACAGAAATACTACAAATTTTTTCCGGATCCACGTTCAGAAGCTGCGCGTAGTAGGTCTTTGCCACGGCCCCGAACATCTGCTGGGGCGACTTCGCCGTGGAGAGGTTATCCACCATATCGGGATACTGGGATTTGATGAACCGCACCCAGCCGGGACAGCAGGAGGTGAACATGGGAAGCTTCGCCTCCGGATCCTTCAGGCGCTCCAGAAATTCACTGCCCTCCTCCATGATGGTGAGGTCGGCGCTGAAATTGGTGTCAAAGATATAATCGAAGCCGATCTGGCGCAGGGCCGCCACCAGCCTTTTGACGCTGGCAAACTCCCTGGTAAGGCCGAAGCTCTCGCCCCAGGCCGCGCGCACCGCGGGCGCCACCTGGACGACGGTGATCTTTTCGGCATCCGCCAGGGCGTCCAGGGCATTATCCACATCGTCCCGCTCCCTCAGGGCTCCCACAGGGCAGTGGGTGATGCACTGGCCGCAGAGGGCGCAGTCGGCCTCGGTGATCTTCCTGTTTTTCGACACGTCCACCGTGGTTCTGGAGCCGGTGCCGGCCACATCCCAGATATTTAAGCTCTGCACCTTGTCGCAGACCTGGACGCAGCGCATACATTTGATGCACTTCTTCGCGTCCCGGATCAGGGGGAAATCCATGGGCCAGGAGGATTTGGGAAGCTTTTTCTCAAAGGGCAGCTCCAGGATCCCCAGATCATTGGCGATGGTCTGGAGGGAGCAGTTGCCGCTCCGCACGCAGGTGGCGCACTGGCAGTCGTGCTGGGACAGGATCAGCTCCACGTTGTTGCGACGGCTTTTCCTGGCCTTGGGGCTGTTGGTGTGAATCACCATGCCCTCCCACACCTTGTTGTTGCAGGCGGTCACCAGCTTGGCGCAGCCCTCCACCTCCACCACGCAGACGCGGCAGGCGCCGATCTCGTTGATTCCCTTCAGATAGCAGAGCGTCGGGATCCTGATCCCCGCGGACGCCGCCGCGTCGAGGATGGTGGTTCCTTCCTTTACTGTAATGGGTTTTCCGTTGATCGTAAGATTTACCATTTTTCTACTCTGCCTCCTTTCAGGATGCCGAAGCCGAAATGATCGCACCGCAGGCAGCGCCTTGCCTCTTGGCAGGCCTCCTCGCAGGTCATGCCGCGCTCGATGAGCTCAAAATCCTTCGCCCGCTCAGAGGGCTGGCGCTCCTTCATATTGACCCTGGCGCAGCTCTTCCTGTCGTCCAACCGCACCTTGGGGATCTTCACATCCACTGAGATGGTATGGTTAAAGCCCAGATATTCGTCGATGTTGGCGGCGGCCACCTTGCCCGCCGCAATGGCGCGGATCACGGTGGCGGGGCCCGTCACGCAGTCGCCTCCGGCGAACACGCCGGTGATATCCTTTGAATTGATCCCGCTCCAGTTGAGGGCGTCGATGACTCCCCGCTTCACCGGGATCCCCTGTTTTTCAAATTCCTTGGACTCGATGCCCTGGCCGATGGCCACGATCACCATGTCGCAGGCCAGGCGCAGCTCCTCCTCGGAGGAGTCCATGGGCACCGGCCGTCCGTGCCTTACGGGGCCGATGATCTGGGGCTTCACCCAGAGGGCCGCCACCTTGCCGTTTTCGTCCTTTTCGATCCTGAGGGGCGCGTGGAGATCCAGAAGCTCGCAGCCCTCCTCGATGGCTCCCGCCACCTCCTCCTGCATGGCCGTCATGTCAACAGCCCTTCTGCGATAGGCGATCCTGAGCCGTTTCGCGCCCAGGCGGATGGCGGAGCGGGCCACGTCCATGGCCACGTTGCCGCCGCCGATGACGATGATATCCTTTCCGGTAAAATCAGGAAGCTCGTCGTCCCCGATTCCCCGGAGCATTTCAACGGCGGAGATCACGCCCTCGGCGTCCTCGCCCTCAATGCCCATCTTCCTGTCGGTATGGGCGCCGATGGCGATATAGACCGCGTCGTATTCCTTTCTCAGATCCGCGATGTTGGGATCCTCTCCCACGCTCACTCCCGTTTTCACCTTGATCCCGATGCTCAGAAGATGCTCGATCTCCTGATCCAGGATCTCCCTGGGCAGGCGGTAATTGGGAATCCCGTAGCGGAGCATCCCGCCCAGCTTCTTTCTCTGCTCGAAGATGGTCACCTCATGGCCCATCAGGGACAGGTAGTAGGCGGCGCTGATTCCGCCGGGGCCTCCGCCGATCACGGCCACCTTTTTCCCCGTGGGGATGGCGGGAACCGGAAGGGGCACCTCGCCCGCGTGATCCACCGCGAACCGCTTAAGGCCCCTGATGTTCACCGGATCGTCAATCATGGTCCTGCGGCAGCGCACCTCGCAGGGGTGCTCGCAGATCAGGCCGCACACGGCGGGAAGGGGGTTATCCTTGCGGATCAGCCGCACCGCGTCGCCATAGCGTCCCTCCGCCACCAGGGCGATATAGCCGGGGATATCCACGCCGGCAGGACATTGGGAAACGCAGGGGACAGGCTGGTTCAGCTCGAACTTGCAGCGTCCCCTTAAGATATGCTCCTCAAAGTCGTCCCGGAAGCCCCGGATCCCCTTAAGGACCATCTGCGCCGCCTCGTAGCCGATGGCGCAGTCGGCGGAATAAAAGATATTCCTGGCCGTCTCGTCGATCAGGTCGATGGTATCCAGGGTGGCCTCGCCGTTTAACACCTTATCCATCAGATCCTCAAGCTGTCCGAGGCCCACGCGGCAGGGCACGCATTTTCCGCAGGACTGGGCGTGACAGACCTTCAAGAACGAAGCCGCCAGATCGACGGGACACAGCCCCGGCGGACTGGCGCTGATGCGCCGCTCCAGGTCCTTGTAGAGTTCCTCTACTGTGGTCTGAGCTTTGTTTTGGGTAATAATGCTTAGTCTGCTCATCCATCCTTCCTCCTTTTCCTAAAACAAAAAGGGCAGACTTGTTAAAAACAAATCTGCCCAGGCGACCGGCTTTTACCCGGATCTCTGCCACTCTGTGGTGCTCCACTTTCATTCGCCAGCGGCAGGTATCCTTTTTTTTAACATAGCATAGCGCCGATGGTTTGTCAATAATCAGAGCTTTTTTACAAAGAGCGCACGGATGGCGTTCAACACCGCCAGGATCATCACGCCCACGTCGGCGAAGATGGCCAGCCACATGTTGGCGGCCCCCAGGGCCCCCAGCACCAGGCAGATAAGCTTCACGCCGATGGCGAACACGATGTTTTCGTAAACAATCCGCAGGCATTTTCTGGAAATGCGGATGGCCTTTACGATCTTTAAGGGATCGTCGTCCATCAGCACCACGTCCGCCGCCTCGATGGCCGCGTCGGAGCCCATGGCCCCCATGGCGATGCCGATGTCGGCCCGCCCCAGCACGGGCGCGTCGTTGATGCCGTCGCCCACAAAGGCCAGCTTCTCGTTTCCTTTCGCCGCGCGGATCAGCTCCTCCACCTTTTCCACCTTTCCGGCGGGCAGAAGCTCGCTGCAGGCCTCGTCGATTCCCAGCTTGGCGGCCACCTGATCGGCCACCTGTTTTCTGTCGCCGGTCAGCATGACCGTCTTCCGGACGCCCGCTCCCTTAAGGGCCTTCACCGCCTCGGCGGAATGGGGCTTCACCACGTCAGAGATCACGATATGGCCCGCGTACTCCCCGTTGAGCCCGATATGGATGATGGTTCCCGCCGAATGGCAGCTGATATAGGGAATCCCCAGGCGCTCCATCAGCCTGTCGTTTCCCACCGCCACAGAGACGCCGTCCACCAGGGCGGTCACGCCGTTTCCGCTGAACTCCTTCACATCCCTCACCCTGGAGCGGTCGGGCTCTTTTTTATAGGCCCGGCGGAGGCTCCTGCTGATGGGATGGGAGGAGGCGCTTTCTGCCAGGGCCGCGTATTCGATCAGCTTTTCATCCTCCATCCCGCTGTGATGGACCGCGTTCACCTCGAACACGCCCCGGGTCAGGGTCCCGGTCTTGTCAAATACCACGACGCCCGTCTTGGAAAGGGCCTCCAGATAATTAGAGCCCTTCACCAGCACGCCCGCCCGGCTGGCGCCGCCGATCCCCGCGAAAAAGCTTAAGGGGATGCTGATCACCAGCGCGCAGGGACAGCTGATCACCAGGAACGTAAGGGCCCTGTAAATCCACACATGCCACCCTGCGGGAAGCCCCAGCAAAAGGCGGACCGCAGGGGGAAGAAGAGCCAGCGCCAGGGCGGCGGCGCAGACCGCCGGGGTGTAGACGCGGGCGAATTTCGAGATAAAATCCTCTGACCTTGATTTTCTGGAGCTGGCGTTCTCCACCAGATCCAGGATCTTCGACACCGTGGATTCCCCGAATTCCTTTGTGGTGCGGATCTTCAGCACTCCGGTCATATTGATACAGCCACTGATGATCTCGCCGCCCTTCTTCACGTCCCTGGGAAGGCTTTCTCCCGTAAGGGCGCTGGTATTCAGGGTGGAGGCTCCCTCCACCACCACGCCGTCAATGGGCACCCGCTCGCCCGGCTGGACAACGATCAGGCTTCCCGGCTCCACCTCGTCGGGATCCACCTGCTCCAGCCTTCCGTCCCGCTCAATATTGGCGTAATCGGGACGGATATCCATGAGCGCGCTGATGTTCCTGCGGCTTTTGCCCACGGCGTAGCTCTGGAACCATTCCCCCACCTGATAAAACAGCATGACGGCGATGGCCTCCGTATAGTCTCCGCTCTTTTCATAGAGGGCCAGGGCCACGGCTCCCACGGTGGCCACCGCCATCAGAAAGCTTTCGTCAAAGACCTGACGGTTTCTGACGCCCTTAAAGGCCTTGATCAGGATATCGTACCCGATCACAAGATAGGGAACCATATACAGGGCCAGCTTAAGCCAGCCCTCTGCCGGCACAAAGTGAAGGCCGATCAGCATGGCCGCGGAAATCAGAATGCGGGCCAGCATGATTTTCTGCTTCTTTCTCATCACAGTCTCCCCTTCAGATAAAGATCTCGCAGTCGCTCTCCACCCGCTTGCAGCTCTTCCGGACGGCCTTCATGACCTCCTTCGGCTCTGCGCCCTCCTCAAACTCCACAATCATCTTAAGGGTCATGAAATTTACTGTGGCGGCTGCCACGCCCTCGGTGCGCCTCGCGGCCTCCTCCATCTTATTGGCGCAGTTGGCGCAGTCCACATCGATCTTATAGGTTTTCTTCATGGTCATTCTCCTTCACCCTTGATTTTATAATTAAACAACTGTTTAATTCTTTATCTGTAATATACCCCCCGACAGTAATTTTGTCAAGGGGGCAGAAAAAATTTTTAAACATTCACAAAAGC
>CALWAW010000071.1 GCA_944375845.1 uncultured Lachnospiraceae bacterium | reverse complement strand
CTCGTAGGCGGCGGGAAAGCTCCACGCCCGCACGGCCTGTCCGCCGATGGTAAGGTCAACGGCTGAAAACCCGGAGGGGATCAGCTCCTCGTTGGCCTGGGCAAGGGTGATGGTCCTGCCCGCCGACGTAACGGTCACGCCCGCGGCCGCAGGCTCCGTTTCCCCGCTTCCGGTGGAGCCCGGAGCGATGAAGGGGTCGGAGGGAAGGGCTGCGCCCTGCTGGGCCTGGGTCTCAGACTGGGACGGCGCCTCAGGCTCCGCCTGGCTCTGGCTTTCCGCCGGGGATTCGCCCTCGCCTGCCGCCCTGGTAACGGTAATGGTATACCTGGCCGTAGTCACCCCGTCGGCCGCCGTCACATTGATGTACACCGTATTGGCGCCCGCCTGAAGGCTGTCGTTCCCGGCGATCACCATTTTCGCGCCGCTGTCCGTGGTGGTCCCGGTTACCAGCAGCTTATCGCAGTCCGCCTCCACGTCCACGGAATACTCGTAGACGTCCGGCGAAAATTCCGGCGTCAGCGTTCCGGGAGATACCTCCAGGGACGAGAGGGTCGCGTCTCCGGTGCCCCCTGAGGCCAGGGCCATGGATGAAATGGCCAGAATGAACATGCAGCATATCATAAAAAACGAAATGACTCGTTTTGCAAATTTCTTCATAAATATCTCCTCGATTCCCCTGAACCTGTTATTGCCCTTTTATTATAACGAGCCCGTCTCGCCGTTGTCAACCGAATGGGGGAAAGATAAAAAAACATTAAGATTTACGCCGGAAGGGGCGTTTCCTGCCTGGCCCGCTTCCGGCGTCCTCTTTTGTCCTTAACTGTCTTATTCGTACAGGGGGTATCTGTCTGTAAGCTCCTTTACCAGAGCCTTCGCCTTCTGTGTGTTCGCCTCGTCCTTTGTGATTACAAGGCGGATGGCCTCCGCGATGGTGACCATATCCTCCTCCTTAAGCCCGCGGCTGGTGACGGCCTGAGCCCCCAGACGGATGCCGCTGGTGACGAAAGGCTTTTCGGGGTCGTTGGGGATGGCGTTCTTGTTGCAGGTGATATTGGCCGCGTCAAGAAGCTTCTCCGCTTCCTTTCCGGTAACGCCCACGGGACGCAGATCCACCAACATCAGGTGGTTGTCCGTTCCGCCGGACACAATGTCGAAGCCTCTCTTCTTAAGCTCCTCGGCCAGTCTGGCGGCGCTTCTCTTTGTCTGGGCCATATATTCCTTAAAGCCGGGCTCCAGCGCCTCCTTGAAGCAGACGGCCTTTGCGGCGATCACGTGCATCAGGGGGCCGCCCTGGATGCCGGGGAACACCGCCTTATTGAAGTTGAACTTTTCCTGCATCTCATTGCTGGAAAGGATCATGCCGCCCCTGGGCCCCCTTAAGGTCTTGTGGGTGGTGGTGGTGGTCACGTGGGCGTAGGGGATGGGGCTCATATGAAGGCCCGCGGCCACAAGCCCGGCGATATGGGCCATATCCACCATCAGATAGGCGCCCGCCTCGTCGGCGATCTCGCGGAAGCGCTTGAAGTCGATCTCCCTGGCGTAGGCGCTGGCTCCCGCCACAATCAGCTTCGGACGGTGCTTTAAAGCCAGCTCCCGCACCTGATCGTAATCGATATATCCCTCGTCGGTGACACCGTAGGGCACGATATTGAAATAAGCGCCCGACATGTTCACGGGGCTTCCGTGGGTCAGGTGGCCGCCGTGGGCCAGGCTCATGCCCATCACCGTATCTCCCGGCTTTAACATGGCGAAGAACACCGCCATATTGGCCTGGGCGCCGGAATGGGGCTGCACGTTGACATACTCGCAGCCAAAGAGCTTTTTCGCCCGCTCCCTGGCCAGATCCTCCACCACGTCCACATACTCGCAGCCGCCGTAGTAACGCTTTCCCGGATACCCCTCGGCGTACTTGTTTGTGAGGACGCTTCCCATGGCCGACATCACGGCCTTGCTCACCAGGTTCTCGGAAGCGATCAGCTCCAGATGGCTTCTCTGGCGGCCCAGCTCGTCCTCAATGGCCTTCGCAATCTCGGGATCGTAAGAACGTACCTCGTCGAATGAATACATTTCTTTTCCTCCTATATATGATTATTTCTCTTTGATATCGATCTTGATATGAACGTCCTGAAGCTGGGCCTCGCTGACCTCTGAGGGCGCTCCCATCATAATGTCCTGGGCATTCTTGTTCATGGGGAAGGGAATCACCTCGCGGATGCTGTCCTCCCCGGCTAAAAGCATCACCATCCTGTCCACGCCGGGAGCGATGCCCGCGTGGGGCGGCGCGCCGTAGCAGAAGGCGTTATACATGGCGGGGAATTTAGCCTTTACATCCTCCTCGCCCAGGCCCACCAGCCGGAAGGCCTTGATCATGATCTCCGGATCGTGGTTGCGGACTGCGCCGGAGGAAAGCTCGATCCCGTTGCACACCAGATCGTACTGGTAAGCGTAAATATCCAGCGGATCCTGTTCCTCAAGGGCCTTCATGCCGCCCTGGGGCATGGAGAAGGGATTGTGGCAGAATTCCAGCTTTCCCGATTCCTCGCCGATCTCGTACATGGGGAAATCCACAATCCAGCAGAATTCATAGCACTCCTTATCCATGTACCGCTCCGCGTAGGAAGCTGCGATCTTTCTGGCCGCGCCCGCCGTCTTCTGGGCCTCTGCCCTGGTCCCGGCCGCCAGAAGTACCAGCTCTCCGCCTTTCAGGCCGAGGGCCTCTGCCGCCGCCTCCTTCTTCTCCGCCAAAAACTTGGAGATCCCGCCGGTTAAGGCGCCGTCCTCGCCGTACTTGAACCAGTAAAGCTTCCGCCCCGTCTGCACCTCGGTGTCGGAGCAGATCTTGTCGATCACCTTGCGGCTCTCCGTAAAGCCGGGGCATACCACCGCCTTCACCACCGCGCCCGCAAAAGGCTCGAAGCCGCAGTCCGAAAGCTCCTTCGTGGCCTCGGAAAGCTCTAACTTGATGCGAAGGTCCGGCTTGTCGGTGCCGTAGCGCTCCATGGCGTCCCGGTAGGAGATCCTGGCGAAGGGCGCCTTCGAGGCCCTGTCGTAAAGGCCGTACTGCTCAAAAACGGGAGGCAGCACCTTTTCAATCACCGCGAACACATCCTCCTGGGAGGCGAAGGCCATCTCCATATCCAGCTGATAGAACTCGCCGGGGGACCGGTCGGCCCTGGCGTCCTCATCCCGGAAGCAGGGAGCGATCTGGAAATAGCGGTCAAAGCCGGAAGCCATCAGGAGCTGCTTGAACTGCTGAGGCGCCTGGGGAAGGGCATAGAATTTTCCCGGATGGTTCCTGGAGGGAACCAGATAGTCCCTCGCCCCCTCCGGCGAGGAGCAGGTAAGGATGGGGGTGGTGATCTCGTAAAAATCCAGCTCCATCATCCTGCGGCGAAGCTCCGCCACCACCCTGGAGCGCATGATGATCCTGTCCTTGACGGCGGGATTTCTCAGATCCAGGTAGCGGTATCTGAGCCTGGCGTTCTCATCGGCCTCTTTGGAGCGGGAAATCTCAAAGGGCAGGGCGTTGTAATAGCATTTTCCCAGCACCTCGATCTTTTCCGGCACCACCTCGATGTCGCCGGTGGGAAGCTCCTTATTCTTGCTGGAGCGCTCCCGCACCACTCCGGTGACGGAGAGGGTGGATTCCCGGTTCACGCCCGAAAGCTGTTCCATCATCTCTTCTGATTCAATGACCACCTGGGTCTCGCCGTAAAAATCCCGAAGCACCAGAAAGCCCAGGTTTTTGCTGACCCTTCTCATGTTCTCGTACCATCCGGCCAGCGTGACCTGCTGCCCGGCGTTTTCCAGCCTTAGTTCATTACAGGTATGGGTTCTGGACTGAAACATCTCTATCCCGCCTTTCAGTGTTTTTCCTTGAAAAATTCCAGGATCTCGCCATAGCCTTCCTTCTGAAGCTGTTCCTTCTGGAATTTTTTGTTTTTATTCATGTGGGCCACAAGGACCTGGGCTCCCGCCCGCCGCTCCTCTCCGGCCCGTTCAAGCACCTTTACCATTTCCGCCGCAGGCATCCCCTTTTCCATGAGGAAGGCCTTCTTCACCGGCTGCTTCGGCACCTGGAAGCCCTTTTCCATCAGAATCGTGATAATCCGCTCAAAGCCGATGGAAAAGCCGCAGGCCGGCGTGTTCATTCCGGTAAACCGGCCGATCATCTCGTCGTAACGGCCGCCGCCGGCCACGGAACCGCCAAGCTCCTCCATTTTGATCTCAAAGATGGAGCCCGTATAATAGGACATTCCCCGCACCAGGGTGGGGTCGAACACCAGGGAAAACTCGCAGGAGGCCGCCGCCCTTACGCTCTCTAAGATCGTCCTCATGCCGGGGATCACGTCCTCGCCGATGACGCCGGAAAGCTCTTTTTCCAGCACGGAAAGGCCGTCGCCCTGCTCCAGGGCCCCGAAAAGCCCCAGATAACGGTCCACCGCCTCCTGAGGAAAGCCGCTCTCTGAAAGCTCCGCCGCCACGCCGTCCCGGCCGATTTTATCCATTTTATCCAGTATAATAAATACCTTGTCGTAATCCGCCTCAGAAAAGCCGCTGTAGGCGGCCATGGCCTTTAAGACCCGCCTGTCGTTAAAGCAGACCCTGAAGCCGGAAAAGCCCAGCTTCCCCAGAAGGGTGGTGGTGGCCGACATCAGCTCGATCTCCGCCAGGCAGGTGGGATCGCCCAGAATGTCGATGTCGCACTGCATGAACTGGCGGAACCTTCCCCGCTGGGGCCTGTCCGCCCTCCACACGTTCCCCATCTGCAGCGCCTTGAAGGGGGAGGGGAGGTTCGCCGAATTGTTGGCGTAATATCTGGAAAGGGGCACCGTCAGATCGTAGCGCATGCCGCAGTCCACCACGTCGGCCTCGGTCTGCGCCTCGGGAATGTGAAGCTTTTCCCCTCTTTTCAGCACCTTGAAGATCAGCTTCTCATTTTCACCGCCCTGCTTGCTGGAAAGGTTTCCGATGCTTTCCATGCAGGGAGTCTCGATATGGGAAAAGCCGAAGCTCTTATAGGTTTCCTGGATCTGACCGATCACATAATCCCGCACCTGCATCTCGGCGGGGAGAATATCCTTCATGCCGGTCACCGGCTTTTTCGTCATTGCCATTTTGCTTCTCCTCTTTCTAAGCCCGCGCCTGCGGGCACATTACCTGTCTATCATACACGAACATCTGTCTGTTTTCAAGCTGAATTTACAGCCGCCCGAAAAGCCGTTTTTTCCTGTCGATCATCTCTCCAACGCGGGCAAGATACAGGTCAATGTCCTTCACGTTGTCGCAGCGCTCGATCCTTCCGCCGGGGAACACCGCCTTCGAGGTGGAACCCGCCCCCAGGGCCACAATGCTCTGCTTTTCTTCCATAATCAGGATGTTGTAGACCCCCGCCTTTCCCGGCGCCGCGTAGCCCACGTTCTCAAAGTTCCCCGCCATGTTCTTCTGCCGGTAGAGGTAGTAGGGAAGAAGCCCCAGGCTGCGGCAGTACCGCTCGGCGCACTCCATCATCTGCGCCGTGTTCTCAAGCTTCAAGTGGGAATACACCTCCCGCATGGTGTTCAGCCTTGCGGCCCTTTTTATGGCCAGGGAATGGACGGTGATGCTGTCGGGAGCCAGCCCCGCCAGCTGCTCCATGGTGTTTTGCACGTCCCGCTCCGTCTCCTGGGGGAGGCCCAGGATAATATCCATGTTGATGTTGTCCATCCCGGCGTCCCGTGCCATCCCAAAGGCCGAGAGGATCTGCTCCGGGCTGTGGCGGCGGCCGATGATCTTTAAGGTCTCCGCCTTCATGGTCTGAGGGTTGATGGAGATCCTGCTCACAGGATGCCTCTTTAAGACCGCCAGCTTTTCCGGGGTCACGCTGTCAGGCCTTCCCGCCTCCACCGTCCACTCCTTTACGGAGGAAAGGTCGAAGCTCTCCTCCACCCTGGAGAGCAGCCGTTCCAGATGACGGGGCTCCAGCGTGGTGGGCGTGCCGCCGCCGATATAAATGGAATCCAGCTGGCGGCCCTGAAAGGCCTCCTTCGCGTAGTCGATCTCCTGAAAAAGGGCGTCCAGGTATTCGTCCATCCTGGGAGCCCATTTCGCCACCGGGTAGGACGTGAAGGAACAGTAAAGGCAGGTGGTGGGGCAGAAGGGAATCCCGATATAGAGGCTGTAGCCGTTCTTATAATCAATGTCCTTTAGAAGCTCCCGCTCCCGCTTCGCGATCTCGATGCTGAGACCGATCTTCTCCGGGGAGGCCAGGTAGATTTCTTTCATATAAGAAGCGATCTCCTCCTCCGAAGCCCCCTCCTCCAGCATGGCCATGGGGATCTTCGTGGGGCGGATCCCGGTGAGGGTCCCCCAGGGAAGCTGCTTTTTCGTATCCTCTGAAAGGAGCTGATAGACCAGCCTCTTGACCGCCGATTTTTCCAGGCTTCTGTCTGCCTGCCGCGCCGGGGCTTCCGTCACGGCGGGCTCCCGCCCATTCTCTTTATAGAGAGAAGCCCTCACGCGCCCTTCGGGATATTCCACCACAAGGGCCCTGTCATCCCCCGAAAGCGGGGGAAGCTCTCCGGGCCTTCCGGCCTCCGCCTGGATGGGCGCGCCGGGG
Organism: uncultured Lachnospiraceae bacterium; assembly: GCA_944375845.1. Taxonomy (GTDB): domain Bacteria; phylum Bacillota; class Clostridia; order Lachnospirales; family Lachnospiraceae; genus Lientehia. The sequence continues at coordinate 2,552 of CALWAW010000071.1, read as the reverse complement.
TAGAAAGAGGTGAGAAGCCCCCTGATATCATACTCAAAATTTTCCTCTCCGAAATACAGATAGATCATATTCTCTCCAGTCCTTAAAAAGACTGCGCCAAAAAGCGCAGTCTTGGTCTTTCTATGCCAGCGGGTTATACTTCTTTTCGCTGCTGATGTCGGTGCTCTCGCCGTGGCCCGGGTAGACGATGGTGTCCTCCGGCAGGGTCAGCAGCCGTTCCCTCACGGAACGGGCCATTTCCGCCATGGACGAGGTGGGAAAATCCACCCGGCCGTAGGAGCCGGCGAACAGGGTATCGCCTGAAAACAGCACCCGCTCCTTCTCAAGATAATAACAAAGTCCCCCCGCCGTATGGCCCGGCGTGGAGATGACCTTTATGGAAAAGCCTGCCAGGGACAGGATCTGCCCGTCCTTCAGGTACTGATCGGCCTTCAGAGTGACCGGCTTGTGCCACATGGCGGACAGGTTATACTGCGCGTTTTCCAGAACCGGCTTTTCCGCCTCCGCCGCGCAGACCGGGACGGAAAACTCCCGGCGCAGGGCGTCCGCCGCCAGGATATGGTCAAAATGACCGTGGGTCAGCAGGATCGCCGCCGGCCGTTTTCCGTTTGCCAGACACCAGCCCTTTATGGCCTCCGCGTCGTCGGCCGGATCCACAATAAAGGTCCCGCCCGTCTGGGCATCGTATCCAAAATAGCAGTTGGTCTCCAGCATTCCCAGTCTCGCGCACGCAATCTGAAGCTTTCCCATCAGCCCGCCGTCCTTTCAATATCAATGATGCCGTCAATCTGGCGCAGCTTTTCCACCAGCCTGTGGAGCTCATCCACCCCGTGGATGTCAAAGCTCATGGTGACCGTGGCCAGTCCCTGCCTGCTGGTGCGCACCATCATCGAGGTAATGTCGATCTGACGCTCCGTAAAGATCCGGGAAATATCCACCGCCATGCCGATCCTGTTGTGGGCGTAAATCTTGATCTCCGTGGAGTATTTCTCCTCGCGGCCCGGATCCTCCGGCGCCTGCCATTCGGCGTCGATGAGCCTGTTACGCTCCTCCTCGGGAAGGTTGATGATGTTGATGCAGTCTGTCCTGTGGATGGAAATGCCCCGTCCTCTGGTGACAAAGCCCACGATCTCATCGCCCGGCACCGGGCTGCAGCAGCGGGAAAAACGCACCGCCAGATCGTGGACGCCCTTCACCACAATGCCGCCCTTTCCCTTGGCGGCCGGCTTTTTCGCCTTGGAGGCGGCGTCCTCCAGCACCTTCTCGTCGGTGAGGACCGCGGCCGGATTCTTCTTTTTGTAAACCTCCAGCAGCTTGTTGATGACCTGTCCCTCCTTGAGGCCGCCGTGGCCGATGGCCGCCAGCACCGCGTTCCATTCCTGGAAGCCGTACTTGGCCATGACCTTCTCCTCGTATTCGGGCTTGCCGATATCGGCGAAGTTGATCCCCTTCGTTTTGCAGTACCGCTCGATCATCTCCTTGCCGCGGATGATGTTTTCTTCTTTGTTCTGGGTTTTGAACCACTGGTTGATCTTGTTCTTCGCCTGGGCGCTGCGCACAGACTTGAGCCAGTCCCTGCTGGGCCCCTTGGAATTCTGGGAGGTGATGATCTCCACCCGGTCGCCGTTCTGGATTACATAGTCGATGGGCACCAGCTTGTCGTTGACCCGGGCCCCCACCATCTTGTTGCCCACGGCGCTGTGGATGCTGTAGGCGAAATCCACCGTCGTCGAGCCGCTGGGAAGGTTCTTCACGTCGCCCTCGGGCGTAAAGCAGTAAACGCTCTCGGAAAAAATATCCAGGTCGGTCTTTAAGGAATGAAGGAACTCCTTGTTGTCGGACATATCCTTCTGCCACTCCAGAATCTGGCGGAGCCAGCTGAGCTTCTCCTCCTCCTTCTGGGCGATGCTCTTGCCGTCCTGCCCCTCCTTGTATTTCCAGTGGGCCGCGATGCCGTATTCCGCCGTCCTGTGCATATCGTAGGTGCGGATCTGGATCTCAAAGGGCTGGCCCGTGCTGCTGATCAGCGTGGTGTGGAGGGACTGGTACATATTCGCCTTCGGCATGGCGATATAGTCCTTGAAGCGCCCCGGTATGGGCTTGTACATCTCGTGGATCACGCCCAGGGCCGCGTAGCAGTCCTTCACCGTGTCCACAATGATGCGGACGGCGAAAATATCGTAAATCTGATCCAGCGTCTTATGCTGGTTGATCATTTTTTTGTAAATGCTGAACAGGTGCTTGACCCTTCCGTCGATCCTGGATTCGATCCCGGCGGTCTTCATGTGGGCCTTCACCTCGTCCATGATGTTCTGAAGGAATTCCTCCCTGTTCGCCCTTCTCTGGGAGATCTTCTCTTTCAGATCCTTATAGACCTCGGGCTGGAGATATTTAAGGGACAGATCGTCCAGCTCGATCTTGATCTTCGCGATACCAAGCCGGTCGGCGATGGGCGCGTAGATCTCCATGGTCTCCCTTGCCTTCTCCTTCTGCTTTTCCGGCTTCATGTACTGGAGGGTCCGCATATTGTGGAGACGGTCCGCCAGCTTGAT
>CALWAW010000070.1 GCA_944375845.1 uncultured Lachnospiraceae bacterium | reverse complement strand
GGATCCTGACCCTGGAATATGACGGGGAGGGGAACCTGGAATTCCGGGTGGAAAGCGACGAGAGGGATTATCTTTTCGACGAGATCGGAAGCGGCCTCAAGATCAAGCAGATCCGGACAGAAAAGGCCGATCTTCTGGAATCTCTGGAGCTGTTTTACAAAACATTTTATCTGGAGCGTGGAAAATGAGACAGGCAGGAAGGCTGGATATCGGCGGCGTGGTTTTGGATACCCCGGTGGTGCTGGCACCTATGGCAGGCGTGACAGACCTGCCATTTCGCGTTCTGTGCAGGGAGCAGGGCTGCGGGATGGTGTGTACGGAGATGGTGAGCGCCAAGGCCGTTCATTACAACAACAAAAACAGCCGTCTCCTTCTGGCGGTGCAGCAGGAGGAAAGGCCCGTCTCTTTACAGCTTTTCGGGTCGGAGCCGGAGCTTTTGGGAGAGATCGCGGCCAGGCTGGAGCCGGGCCCTTATGACGTCATCGATTTCAATATGGGCTGTCCCGTGCCCAAGGTGGTAAACAACCGCGAGGGCTCCGCCCTGATGAAGGAGCCGAAGCTGGCCGGGGAGATCCTTAAGGCCATGGTGAAGGCCGTAAAAAAGCCTGTGACGGTGAAGATCCGGAAGGGCTTTGACGAGAATCATGTGAACGCGGTGGAGATCGCGAAGATCGCCGAGGACGCCGGCGTGGCGGCCATTGCAGTGCACGGGCGCACAAGGGAGCAGTACTATTCGGGAAAGGCGGACTGGGAGATCATCCGCCGGGTAAAGGAGGCCGTGTCCATACCGGTCATCGGAAACGGCGACATTTTCAGCGCCGGGGACGCCCTGGCCATGATGGAGCAGACCGGCTGCGACGGCGTGATGGCGGCCCGGGGAGCAAGGGGGAACCCCTGGCTGTTCCGGGAGATCAAAGGCCTTCTGGAAACGGGCGTCATCCCTCCCCGCCCTTCTGTCACGGAGATCCGCGACACGATCCTGCGCCACGGGAGGATGCAGGCGGAGCTTAAGGGCGAGAGGATAGGGATCCGGGAAATGAGAAAGTACGTGGCCTGGTACACCGCAGGCTGCCCACATTCGGCCGCCCTCAGGGAGGCTGTGAACCATGTGGAAACCCTGGCGGAGCTGGAGGCGCTTCTCATGGAACGGCTGACGGCGCGGCCTGCCGCGCCGGATAAGGCGAAATATTGACAAGCCGCGGCCTTTAGGATATAATACGTTGGATATAAATTGCGTATGAGGAAAATTTACCGGCATATAATAGAAAAAGAATTTTAAGAAGGGAAGAGCAGTATTATGGCGGAAGCAAAGAAAAACATCCTGACCTACGCAGGTCTCAAAAAGTATGAGGAGGAGCTGTCCGATCTCAAGGTGGTCAAGAGAAAGGAAATCGCCCAGAAGATCAAGGAGGCCAGGGAGCAGGGTGACCTCTCTGAGAATGCCGAGTACGACGCGGCGAAGGACGAGCAGAGGGATATTGAGCTTCGGATCGAGGAGCTGGAGAAGCTTTTGAAGAATGCCGAGGTCGTGGTCGAGGACGAGGTAGAGCTGGACAAGATCAGCGTCGGCTGCGAGGTAAAGGTTTACGATATGGAGTACGAGGAGGAGATGGATTTCCAGATCGTCGGCTCCACCGAGGCAAACAGCCTGAGAAACAAGATCTCCAACGAGTCCCCTGTGGGCAAGGCCCTTCTGGGAAAACGGGTCGGTGAGACCGTGGTGGTGGACACCCAGGCCGGTGAGATCGCCTACAAGGTGCTTGACATTAAGAGAGTTTCATAACAGAAAAGAGGAATACAGTGGCAGAGCAGAGAAAGAATCAGGAGCAGGATCTGGGACAGCTCCTCAAGGTGCGCCGGGAAAAGCTGGCGGCCCTTCAGGCAGAGGGAAAGGATCCTTTCAAGATCACAAAATATGAGGTGACCCGTCACAGCGAGGAGATCAGACAGGAGTTTGACCAGCTTGAGGGCCGGGAGGTATCCATCGCGGGCCGCATGATGTCCAAGCGGGTCATGGGCAAGGCGTCCTTTTGCCATATCCAGGACCTTAAAGGGACGATCCAGTGCTATGTGGCCAGGGACAGCGTCGGGGAGGAGCCCTACGCGGCCTTTAAAAAGTATGACATCGGCGATCTGATGGGCGTGAAGGGGACGGTGTTCAAGACCAAGACGGGAGAAATCTCCGTCCACGCCTCTGAGATCACGCTTCTTTCCAAGAGCCTTCAGATCCTTCCGGAGAAGTTTCACGGCCTGACCAATACCGATCTGCGCTACCGTCAGAGATATGTGGATCTGATCATGAATCCTGATGTGAAGGATACCTTTATCAAGAGATCCAGGATCATCAGCGCCATCCGCCGCTATCTGGACAGCCAGGGCTTCATGGAGGTGGAGACCCCTATGCTGGTGGCCAATGCCGGAGGCGCCGCCGCCAGGCCCTTCGAGACCCATTTTAACGCCCTTGACGAGGATCTCAAGCTTCGGATTTCTCTGGAGCTTTACTTAAAGCGCCTTATTGTAGGCGGAATGGAGCGTGTCTACGAGATCGGCCGGGTATTCCGCAACGAGGGGCTGGATACCAGGCACAACCCGGAATTTACCCTGATGGAGCTTTATCAGGCTTACACAGATTACCACGGCATGATGGACCTTACGGAGAACC
>CALWAW010000069.1 GCA_944375845.1 uncultured Lachnospiraceae bacterium | reverse complement strand
CCCTGGACGGCAGCAATCCGACTAGCAGCGCTACCAGAGAAGCGTATTCTGACGATAACAAACCGGTGATCCAGGAAAGCTGCACCCTAAAGGCTGTAGCGGTGCTGGGAGCGGCAGTCAGCGCGGTTCAGAGCCTTGAATATACAGTCAACGAGGAGGGCCCCCTTGCGGACGGTGACCAGGTGGTGATCTACGCGCCCGCATACAATAAGGCGCTTTCCTCAGAAAAGACCGGATTCTATAACGTGGGTACCGATATTGCGATCGGCGCGGACGGCGAGGTGACCGGATACGACGACTCCGACATCTGGACAGTGACAATCAATGAGGATGGAACCTATAGCTTCGGACAGAAAGGCCAGAACATCGGCCTGGGAGAAAGCTATGCCAGCATGGACCTGGGAGCTGTCCACGACGACTGGAAGCTCATCAATCTGGGAGGCGGCCTTTACAATGTAAAAAATACCGGGCGCGGGAACTATATGGAATGGTACGCCCAGTACAATAACTGGAGCACCTACAATTCCGGAAACGCGGCCACGGACGGCCAGTTTCAGCTTTCCTTCTATAAGATAGAGGGAGGTGTTCCGGAACCCGGTCCTGATGAGCCGACGAGCCCCTTTGCGGACGGCGACCAGGTGGTGATCTACGCACCCGCATATAATAAGGCGCTTTCCTCAGACTATAGTGGTTTCTATAATCAAGGAACTGATGTAACTGAAGAAACGGACGGCACGTTATCTGGTTATACGGAAAAGGATGTATGGACGGTCAAGGATAACGGAGACGGAACCTATAGCTTTTCGTATGGTGGGAAAAATATCGGCATGGAGAGCAACTATTCCAGTATGCCGTTAGGGGCTGTAAATGATAAGTGGATACTGGAGGATGCGGGAAACGGTCTGTATTATGTAAAGAATAGCGTCCGTAACTCATACATGGAATGGTATGCTGAGAATAATAACTGGAGCGCGTATTATAATATTGCGGCCGGAAGCGAGGGGATGTTTGCTTTAAAATTCTACAAGGTAGAAGCTTCTCAGGAGCCCGGCCCTGATGAACCCGACGTCCCCGCTGTGGAGGGCCTTGAGGTGGACGCTTCTCCCAAGAGCGGCGCCAGCGTAGAGGCAGGACAGCAGATCACGCTGACGGCGGCGGAAGGCGCCGAGATCTACTATACCATGAGCACGGACGGGACGGAACCGGCGGATCCCGATGTGACAGCCGAGGAGCAGAAATATACTGCGCCCATCGAGATCGCGGAAACACCGGCGAAGGATCAGCCCGTGATTATCAAGGCTGTGGCGCATATCCCGGCGGAGGGAGAGGCCGAGGCCCAGACCGGAAAGGTATACACCTTTACCTATAAGGCCCCTGTGGAGCTGGGCGATTACGGGCTCTACTTCGGACAGCTTCACGCCCATACGAACCTTTCCGACGGAACCGGGACTGTGGAGCAGGCCTATGACCATGCCTCCAAGGTGGAAAACCTGGATTTCCTGGCGCTGACCGACCATTCCAACTCCTTTGACAATGACGGCGGCGTCCACCTGGGCGATGAAAACGCCGAGGAATTAAGTGACGAGTGGCATGAGGGACGCCAGGGAGCAAGAAATATTACAGAGCGGGAAAACGGCACCTTCGTGGGCCTTTACGGCTTTGAGATGACCTGGTCCGGCGGCGCGCCCGGCCATATCAACACCTTTAATTCCGAGGGCTTTGAGAGCCGGAACTACGCGCCCTATAAGAAGGGCGACAATTATGAGGTCCTTCAGGCCTACTATGATACGCTGAATGAGAACCCGGAGACCATCTCCCAGTTCAATCATCCCGGCGATACCTTCGGCGACTTCATGGATTTCGCCCTCTATGATCCGGTGGTGGATAATCAGATCACTCTGATCGAGGTGGGAAACGGCGAGGGCGCCATCGGAAGCAGCGGCTACTTCCCGTCCTACAGCTATTACACCAGGGCGCTGGACAAGGGCTGGCATGTGGCTCCTACCAACAACCAGGATAACCACAAGGGAAACTGGGGAGACTCCAACACGGCCAGAAGTGTTGTCCTTGCAGACGGACTGACAGAGGACGCCATTTATGACGCCATGAAGAATTACCGGGTGTACGCCACGGAGGATAACGATCTTTCCATCCTCTATTCCTTAAACGGAAACGCCATGGGCTCCATCCTGGACGACCAGGAGTCGGTTTCTATTGCGGCGTCTATTGAGGATCCCACCGATTCCGCAGGGGAAACGAAGGTGGAGGTGATTGTGAACGGCGGCCAGACCCTGGCAGAGCAGACCTTTGAGGGCGGAAGCGCGGAGCTTTCCTTTGAAAATCTGCCCGCCTCTTACGGCTACTACTACCTGCGGATCACCCAGGCGGATAAGGATATCGCGGTGACTGCGCCTGTATGGGTGGGCGAGAGCGTGAATGCGGGCGTGTCCAACACATCCAGCAGCGTGGCCCTTCCCATAAAGGGCGACGAGATCACGATCTCCAGCCAGCTCTTCAACAACCTGAAGGATGACATGAAGGTAACCTCCATGACCTATACCATGGAGGGACAGGAAACGCCCTTCCACACCGTGGACGTGAGCGCCCTCGGTGAAAACGGCGTGATCGGCGCCAGAATGTCCGATACTTATGAATTTGCCTACTCTGCGGATCAGGCCGGCGGCTTCAACATCAATGTGCGGATGACGGCCGAGATCGGCGGCGAGGAGTATACCTTCACTGACGTGCTGAAGCTGAGCGTTTCCGATCCCTCCATCGCCACCAAGGTGCTGATCGACGGAACCCATTACAACGACTATGTGAACGGCTACTATTCCGGGAACATGGGCAACTTCATCAATATGGGCACGGCGGACAATATCCAGGTGCGGATCGCCCAGCCAGGCGAGGAGATCACTGCGGACACACTGAAGGATGTATCCCTCTTTGTAATCTCCTCCCCGCTCAAGTATACCAGTGACTACACGGGGGACGCGGAACCCAGCGTTTTTGAGAACGAATTTATCCAGGTGGTAAGCGAATATGTGAAAAACGGAGGCACCGTGATCGTGTGCGGCCTGGCCGATTATCAGGACGCCAACGGCGGACTTCCCTACACCACCCATGCGCAGGCCAACGCCCTCCTTGAGGGAATTGGCTCCACCATGCGGGTCAACGACGACGAGCTGATCGATCAGGATGAAAACGGCGGCCAGCCTTACAGGCTGTATTTTGACGACTTCAATACGGAAAGCACCGATCCCGTTGTACAGGAGGTGCTGGCAGGCGTAATGGACTCCGGTCTTGCCTACAGCTCTTACTCCGGCTGCTCCGTAGCGGTGGGAGAGGGTGAGGCCATTGTATATGGCCACGACACCACCTACTCCATTAACAGCAAGGCGCCTGCCCAGGGCCATGATAAGCCCGTGCTAAGCTACAGCGCAGCATATAATGAGAATACTGCGGTAGTAAAGAAGGGCGACGTGGTCTCCATGGCCTACGAGCAGGTGGGCGAAGGAAAGGTGTTCTTGACCGGAACCGTGTTCTGCTCCAACTTCGAGGTGGCGGCTGAGGATCAGATCAGCTATTCCAACGGCATCATCGCGCAGAATATCCTGACCATGGTCAAGAAGGAGCCGGTTATCAGCACCATTGAGGAGGCCAGACAGGGCGCCGACGGAGAGGTGTTCACCGTGATCGGCACCGTGGCCAACGGAACGGCGGAGAACGGAAACGCCTTCTTCAACACCATCTACATTCAGGATGAAAACGGGAACGGCATCAACGTATTCCCCATCGACGACAATAACATCCGCCGCGGCGACCGGGTCATGGTGACAGGCTCTCTCAGCGAGTACATCGGCGACAGGCAGCTTTCCGCCATCAACGTGACGGTGCTTGAGGGCAGCGGAAACGTGGTAGTCACCGATATGAGCACAAAGGAGGCCAACGATTACGGGACCAACTTCGGAAAGCTGGTGCGGGTGGAAGGAACCGTTAAGAGTGTGACGCTTGCAGGCGGCATTGTGGAGAGCATTGAGGTGGAGGACGAGAGCGGAGAGAGCTGCCGGGTCTTCATCGACGGATATATCGGGTATTCTGACGAGACCTCGGAGCCTTTGGAAAGCTTTGTAAAGGAAGGGGCTTATATCAGCGCCGTCGGCTTTGTTTCCCATGATGCGGAAGGCAACAGGCTGAGGGTCCGCGACCGCTCTGAAATTCTCAAGGCGGAGAAGATCGAGGAGCCCACAGAGCCTGCGGAGCCCACAGAGCCCACGGAGCCTACGGATTCCACAGAGCCCACGGATTCCACGGAGCCTACGGACTCCACAGAGCCTGCGGATTCCACGGAGCCTACGGACTCCACGGAACCCACGGATTCCACAGAGCCTACGGACTCCACGGAGCCTGCGAAGCCCACGGAGCCTGCGAAGCCCGGCGGCACGAACGAACCTTCCGGCTCCGGAAATTCCGGACAGAATAACGGCGGCGCGCCCGCTACAGGCGACGACATCAACGCCGGTCTCTGGATCGTTCTTCTGGTTCTCGGAGCGGCTCTCTGCACAGTGGCCATCGTCATGGATCCAAAGATCAGAAACAGAAAAAAATGAATAAAACAGAAGCAGAGAAGGGCGCCCATGCGTAAAATGCAGGGCGCTCTTTACTGCCTTCCTGAAATCGTGTATGATAAAAAAAGATGAACGACAGGGGGAATTCCTATGATGCTGTATCAGGAGCGGGCGGAGCGGGTCCTGCAAAGGCTGAAGCTCCAGTCCACGGTCAAGGTGGGGGAGCTGAGCCAGCTGCTGGGCGTTTCGGTGGATACGGTCCGCCGGGATCTCAAAGCCATGGAGCAGGAGGGGTTAGTCAGATGCGTGCGGGGCGGCGCCTGCCTGCCGGAGGCCATGCTTTCCTTTTCCGGCTTTACGGGGCGGGAGATCATCCACAGCGACTGGAAGCGGGAGAGCGCCAGAAAGGCCATCGCCTACATCCGGGAGGGCGACGTGATTGCTTTAAACTCCGGAACCACCAATACGGTGTTGGCTCAGGAGCTTTCCGCGCTGAACAAGCGGATCACCGTCGTGACCAACAACCTGGCGGCCGGAAATCTGCTGATGCCGAATTCCTCCATCCGCCTGTTTCTTGTGGGCGGCCAGGTGGATGCGGCGGAGCGCTCCACCTACGGCGCGGCCTGCGAGGCGGAATTTGCCATGTACCATCCGGATATCGCCTTTCTTTCCATCAACGCGGTAAATTACAGAGACGGCTTCACCGATTTCCGCTTTAATGAAATGGGGATCATAAAGCTTCTGGCCGGGACCGCGAAAAAGGTGATCGCGGTCATGGATTCCAGCAAGCTGGGCCAGTGCTCCAAAAAGAACGTGCTGGCGCCGGAACAGGTGGATCTTCTGGTGATGGACGATCACGTACCGGACGAGGTGCGCAAAGAATATCTGGAAAAAGGGATTCAGATCCTGTAAAAGGTACCGCTCTTGGGGGCCCCGTAAACGGGGCTCTTTTTTTGCGCTCTTATAGATATTCTTTACATAATATTCACTTGGATTTGCTTGTTTGAGCGGGATGTTACAGCTAAAATCAAGCTATAAAAAGCAAAAAACAGTAATAAACAGCAAAAACAAGCAAGGAGTTACAGGATGAACAGGATTCAGATGGTAGTATTTGACTGGGCGGGGACCACGGTGGACTACGGCTCCGCCGCGCCGGGCCGGGTTTTTGAAAAGGTCTTTAAGGAGGCGGGGATCACCCTCACCAGGGAAGAGATTAACGGCCCCATGGGAATGGAAAAAAAGGACCATATCCGGGCGCTCTTATCGCTGCCCCGGACGGGCCGTCAATGGAAGCAGGCCTGCGGAAGAGACTGGACGGAGGAGGATGTGGAGACCTTATACCAGCGCTTTGAAAAAACGCTGTTTGAAATTGTAGGTGAATACAGCGTTCCCATCGACGGAGTGGTGGAAACCGTATCGACCCTGCGCCGTCAGGGGCTTCGCATCGGCTCCACCACCGGCTACACCTCGCAGATGATGGAGCAGGTGATTCCCGCGGCGGAGGCGCTGGGCTATCATGCCGACTGCGTGGTGACGCCCGACGTGACGGGAAGCGGAAGGCCGGGCCCCTTCATGCTGTTTGAGTGCATGAGGAGGATGAACGTCTATCCGCCCTGCGCCGTGGTAAAGGTGGGCGATACGGCCGTTGACATGAAAGAGGGAAAGAACGCGGGAGCCTGGAGCGTCGGGATCCTCACCGGCTCCAACCTGCTGGGCCTCACAGAGGAGGAGGCCGGGGCCATGGAGCCCGCCGAGCTGGAAAGAAGAAGGCAGGAGGCGGCTGAAAAATACAGGCAGGCGGGCGCCGACCTGGTGATCGGCTCCATACGGGAGCTTCCGGAGGCCGTCAGGCAGATCAATCAGTGGATGGAGGAGCGGGGAATATGATGAACCGGTATTATAATCCTGTGCGGACCATAGAGGGAGCAGGCTCCGTCGGGCGGCTTCCGGAGCTTCTGGAAGAGCTTTGCCTGGATTCCGGAAAGGTCCTGGTGCTGGCGTGGGGGGAGGAAGTATTTTCCCTTCCGGTCTTTTCAAGGCTTTCCGGCTTTCAGGTGAGAAAAGAGGTCTTTAACGCCTCCAATCCCACGGTGGAGCAGCTGTTTGAAATGTACCGGAAGACAAAGGACTTTGCTCCGGAGATCGTGGTGGCCATTGGCGGCGGAAGCATCATGGACGTGGGAAAATCACTCTGCTGCCTTTACGGAAAGGAGCTTTCCGGCGCGGACGCGCTCAGGGAGCTGATGGAAAAGAAGGACTACGGCGTTCCGGGAGCCTGGTGGATCGGCGTTCCCACCACGGCGGGAACGGGAAGCGAGACCACCTGCTGGGCTACGATCTGGGATCCCGAAAGGGACGCCAAGCGTTCTATTGAAAACCACAGGAATTACGCCTACGCGGCGCTGGTGGATCCGGAGCTGGCGGCAGGGATGCCCCTGAAGCTGGCGGTTTCCTCCGCACTGGACGCGGCGGCCCACGCGGTGGAAAGCTACTGGGCCAGGGGGACCAACTGTATCTCCAGGGCGCTGGCTTTGCAGGCAGTGCGCACCATCATGGGAAATATGGACGGCCTTTTCGAGGGGAAAACAGAGGCCCACGACGCCATGGCGAGAGGCAGCATGCTGGCGGGAATGGCCTTCAGCAACACAAAAACCACGGCCTGCCATTCCATTTCCTATCCCCTGACCATGCACTACCGGATTCCCCACGGAGCGGCGGTGAGCATGCTTCTGGCGCCGGTGCTTCAGATGAACGCGCCGGGAGTGGAGGGGATCGAGGAGCTTATGGGGGCGCTGGGCGTTTCGGGAGCGCCGGAGCTTGAGAAAAAGGTCCGGGGATACCTGGAGCGCTCCGGCCAGCCCTCCACATTAAAAGAGTGGGGCGTAAAAAAAGAGGAGCTTCCCAACCTTGCCCGCCTGGGAATCACCAAGGGCAGGGCGGACAACAACCCGGTGGACATCACCGCGGCCAGAATCGAAAAAATACTGGAAGAGATATGGTAAAGGAGAACAGGAGCATGAGAAAAACACATCGGATCATAAGTCTTGCATTATGCGCGGTCACAGCGCTCACTCTGGCCTCGGGGTGCGGCGGCAAAAATGGGGATCCCTCCTCTCCCGGCGGCGAGGACGGGGTTTTCACCATCGCCTATGCCCCCAATGAATCCACCACGGAAAGCGCCGACGCCAGAAACGGCATGGCGGAGGATTTAAAGGAGGTCTTGGGCTGCGAGGTGGAGGAGATCCAGGCCAGCGATTACAACGCCATTATCGAGGCGCTTCGCACCGGGAAGGCCGATATGGCTTACATGGGCTCCCAGGCGCTGGCTCTTGGAGTGGAGCGCACTGAGCTGGAGCCCATCGTGATGAAGGCAGAGGAGGGCGATAAGGACAAGGCGATCTATCATTCTGTCCTGATTACCCAGAGCTCCAATGACGAGATCAACTCCATCGAGGATATCCGGGGAAAGACCATGGCCTTTGTGGATCCCGATTCTACCTCCGGCAATCTGGTGCCCACGGCGGAGATCATCCAGGCCTTCCCCGAGGAGGAGCTGAATTCCGATATGCTCCATACAAACGGAGACTTTTTTGAGGCGGTCAGCTTTTCCGGCTCCCACCAGGCGGGGCTTCAGGCGGTGGTCAAGGGGGATGTGGACGTCGTCCCCATCTCGGACCAGATCCTTGCCTCGGAGATCGCCAACGGCCACGCCGCCCAGGACGATATCAAGATCATTCACGAATCGGCGGCCATCCCCACGGAGGCCATCGTGGTGGCGGAGCATGTGAGCCAGGAGACCAGGGACACCCTCAGGGAATTTCTGATCTCTTACGATAACGAGCAGTATTTTACCGATGTGATCAAGGTGCCCGGCGCCCGTTTTGTGGAGTGCAGCATGAGCGATTATGAGGACGTGATCGAGCTGAACAAGATCATCAACGAGTTTTAAGGGGAAAGGATATGGAACCGATTTTAAGATTTGAACACGTTGCAAAGGAGTATCCCAACGGCGTGCATGCCCTGAGGGATGTGTCGTTTGAGGTGAAGGAGGGAGAGTTTATCTCCGTGATCGGACCCTCGGGCTCAGGAAAGTCCACGCTGCTGCGGGCCATCAACAGGCTGATTCCCATAAGCGGCGGAAGGGTGATCCTGGACGGTCGTTCCGTATCGGACCAGAAGGGAAGAAACCTGCGCGCTGTCCGGCGGGAGGTGGGCATGATCTTCCAGAATTACAATCTGGTCTACAGCCTGTCCGTCCTCCAGAACGTTCTTCACGGGCGTCTCGGATACATGAAGGGGCTTCGGGGGATCTTCGGCCGATACAGCGAAAACGACAAAAAAGAGGCGCTGGCCCTCCTTTCCGAAATGGGGCTGGAGGACTTCTGCTGCAACAGGGCCTCGGATCTTTCCGGTGGCCAGAAGCAGAGGGTGGGAATCGCCAGGGCCATCATGCAGAAGCCGAAGCTTCTTCTGTGCGACGAGCCCATCGCCTCCCTGGACCCCTCCAGCTCCAAGACGATCATGGATCTTCTGTGGAGCATGACGAAGCGGCGGGGAATCGCCTGCATCGTCAATCTTCACCAGCTGGATGTGGCCCTTAAATATTCCACCAGGATCATCGGCCTCTCAAAGGGGGAGATCGTCTTTGACGGAGCGCCGGAGCGGCTGGACGATACGATGATCGAGGAGATCTACGGAACCTCAAGGGAGAATCTGATGATCGGAGGGACGGAGGATGACAAAGCGGATACCGTTAATTGCGCGTGATCTGAAAAGGCTGTACACCGGCTTTTTGATCGCGGCGGTCTTGCTGTTTATCGTGTGCAGCGTCCTTACCAACTTCAATGTGATGACGCTGATTGCCAACGGGGACGCCTTCTGGGAATTCATCACCGAGGATTTCCTGCCTCCGGCCCTGCCGAAGGCCGACAGGATCCCCGGCGTTCTCTCCAGTGTACTGGTGACGCTGGCGCTGGCCATGTCGGCCACCACCGTCGCGGCGGTTTTCGCCTTCTTTGTGGCGCTGTTCGGAAGCGAGCGGGTTTCCCCCTTCCCCAGGCTTGCCAAATTGGTGCGGGGCTTCGCCACCTTCTTGCGGAACATTCCCGCGCTGGTGTGGGCGTTCATCCTGTTCTCCTCTCTGGGGATCGGAACGGGCGTCGGCTTCGTTGCCCTTTTCATCACCAGCTTCGCCTTCATGGTGCGCGCCTTTGTGGAGACCATGGAGGACGTTTCCCAGGACTGCGTGGAGAGCCTTCAGGCAGTGGGGGCCTCCTTTCCCCAGCGGGTTACCCAGGCCATCCTCCCCTCCTGTTTAAGCGGCTTTCTCTCCTGGTTTCTCTACTGCGTGGAGGTCAATATCCGCGCTTCCACCATCGTCGGCATGGTGGGCGGCGGCGGAGTGGGGCTTACGCTGTTTTCCTATATCAAGAGCTTCCAGTATGATATCGCCCTGAGCATCATCCTTCTGGTGGCCGTCATGGTGATTGTGGTGGACCGCGTCACCGGGAAGCTCCGAAAGGAGATTTTAAAATGAACAGAGAAAAAATTTCCGTAAAGTGCCGCCAGAGGAACCGGTTTATCCCCGGCTTCCTGATTGGGGTCGCAGTCCTTACCGTCATAAGCCTTCTCTATCTGAAGATCGACTGGCTGAAAATGGCTTCCAGGGTGCCGGATATCGGCGGCGTGTTCTGGGAGCTGGCGCATCTGGATTTTTCCAATATGGATCTGATTTTTTCGTCCCTGGTGGAGACCGTCTCCATCGCGGTGCTCTCCCTTTTATACAGCCTGCTTCTCGGGATCCTCTTCGGGATGCTGGCGGCGAAAAATGTATTTAAGCATCCGATTCTTTCTGCGGCGGTCCAGTCTTTTTTCACCTTCCTGCGGGCGGTTCCCACGCCGGTGTGGGTGCTTTTAATGCTGGTGTGCCTGGGGATGGGGCCGGAGGCCGGCGTGGCGGGCCTCTGCGTCCATACCACGGCCTTCTTTACGAAATCCTTTGCCCAGAGCTTTGAGGATATTCCGGAGGAGACCATCGAGGCCCTGGAGGTCACGGGGACAGGGCGGCTTTCCATTTTCTTCAACGCCGTGCTTCCGGCCTCACTGGGACAGATCGTGGCCTGGGCCGGAATGAGGCTGGAGACAAACTTTTCCGAGTGCGCCATCCTGGGCATGGTGGGCGCGGGCGGCATCGGCTACGTGATCTCCAACAGCCTCCAGGGCTATGACTACGGGACGGCGGGTGTCGCAATCCTTCTGGTATTCCTGGTGGCCTACATGATTGAGCGCGTGTTTGTGCGGATCAAGAGAAAATTCAATTAAGGGCCCGCGCATACGGGACAGCCCCTCCGGCGTATGATGAAAAAAACGGAGGGGCTTATTTTTTTGAGAGCGTATCGTGTGGAACGGGAATATCTGGGGCTTGTCACCGCGAAGGAGGCAGTCCGGCAGATCATAAAGCTTTCAAGGGAGGCCGGGGGACGGGAAGGGGAGGAGCCGATTTCCGAGGAGAGGAGGGAGAGCCGTGGCAGAGGGCCCGCTTAAAACCGCCCTTTACATCCGCCTTTCCAGGGAGGACGGCGACCGGGAGGAGAGCGACAGCGTGGGGAACCAGAAAAAGCTTCTTCTGGACTACCTGAGCGGCAGGCCGGACATGGAGCTTCAGGGGATCTACACCGACGACGGATA
>CALWAW010000068.1 GCA_944375845.1 uncultured Lachnospiraceae bacterium | reverse complement strand
CGTCGGATACCTCAGGCTTGAATTTCCAGCTTACTAAATGCTTCACCATAAATGCGGTCCTCCTTCTTATTTGGAAAGAAATTCGTGAATTCCCTTTGCGCCTGCGCGGCCTGCCTCCATGGCAAGGATTACGGTGGCCGCGCCCGTCACGGCGTCGCCGCCGGCGTATACGCCGTCCTTACTGGTCTTTCCGGTCTCCGCCTCGGCCACGATGCACTTGCGCTTATTGGTCTCAAGGCCCTTTGTGGTGGAGGAGATTAACGGGTTGGGAGAGGTTCCCAGGGACATGATCACCGCGTCCGCCTCGATCTCGAACTCAGAGCCCTCCACGGGGATGGGACGCCTTCTGCCGGAAGCGTCGGGCTCGCCCAGCTCCATGCGGATGCAGCGCACGCCGCGCACCCAGCAGTTTTCATCCTCAAGGATCTCCACAGGGTTTGTGAGAAGGTCGAAGATCACGCCCTCCTCCTTGGCATGGTGAACCTCCTCCACTCTGGCGGGAAGCTCAGCCTCGCTTCTTCTGTATACGATATGGGTCTCGGCGCCCAGGCGCAGAGCCGTTCTGGCGGCGTCCATGGCCACGTTGCCGCCGCCCACCACCACGGCCTTTTTGCTCTCGGGCATGGGAGTGGCATAATCGTCAAGCCTTGCCTTCATCAGGTTGCTTCTGGTGAGGTACTCGTTGGCGGAGAATACGCCGTTGGCGTTCTCTCCGGGGATCCCCATGAACATGGGAAGCCCGGCGCCGGAGCCGATGAATACGGCGTCAAAGCCTTCTTCCTCCAGAAGCTCGTCCACCGTCACGGATTTTCCTACGATCACGTCGGTCTCGATCTTAACGCCCAGGGATTTCACATTCTCCACCTCGGGCTTCACCACCGCGTCCTTAGGCAGACGGAACTCGGGGATTCCGTATGTAAGCACGCCGCCGGCCTCATGGAGGGCCTCGAAAATGGTCACCTCATAGCCCAGCTTCGCCAGGTCGCCGGCGCAGGAAAGGCCGGAGGGGCCGGAGCCGATCACAGCCACCTTTTTGCCGTTGGATGCAGCCGTCTTTTTCGGCTTGATTCCGTGCTCTCTCGCCCAGTCGGCCACGAACCGCTCCAGTTTGCCGATGGATACGGGATCGCCCTTCTTGCCGCGGATGCACTTGCCCTCGCACTGGGTCTCCTGGGGGCATACCCTGCCGCACACGGCGGGAAGGGATGTGGACTCGGAGAGGATCTGGTAAGCCGCCTCAAAGTCGCCCTCCACGATCTTGCCCACAAAGCCGGGGATGTTGATGGATACGGGACATCCCTGGACGCACATGGGCTTCTTGCACTGGAGGCAGCGCTTCGCCTCCTCGATGGCTTCCTCCTGGTTATAGCCCAGGCACACTTCTTCAAAGTTGGCCGCCCTTACCTTGGGAGCCTGCTCCCTTACGGGTACTCTTTTTAATCCTTCCATTATTCGTCACCTCCGCAGTGTCCGCAGCCGCCGTGATGGGTCTTGCCCTCCTTGAATTTCAGGAGCGCTCTGCCCTCGGCCGTCTTATACATGGCCTGACGCTTCATGGCCTCGTCAAAGTCAACCTTGTGCCCGTCGAACTCGGGGCCGTCCACGCAGGCGAACTTCACCTCTCCGCCCACGGTCAGGCGACAGGCGCCGCACATGCCGGTGCCGTCCACCATGATGGGGTTCATGCTCACAACGGTGGGAAGATCGTACTTCTTTGTGGCCAGGCAGGTAAATTTCATCATGATCATGGGGCCGATGACGACGCAGTGGTCATAATGCTTTCCCTCGGCATAAAGGGCGTCCAGCCTCTGGGAGCCGTTCCCCTTGAAGCCGTAGCTTCCGTCGTCGGTGCACATATAGAGGTTGTCGGCCACCTGGCGCATGGCGTCCTCATAGATCAGCAGGCTCTTTGTCCTGGCGCCGATGATCACGTCCGCGCCCACTCCGTGCTCGCGGAGCCATTTCACCTGGGGATACACGGGCGCGGTGCCCACGCCGCCGCAGATGAACAGGATCTTTTTCTTTTTCAGCTCCTCAATATCCTCTTCCACCAGATCGGAGGGCCTTCCAAGGGGGCCCACAAAATCCATCAGGGAATCCCCCGCCTTCATATCAGCCAGCTGATAGGTGGTGGCGCCGATGGGCTGGAACACAATGGTGATGGTTCCCTTTTCCCTGTCGTAATCCGCGATGGTGAGGGGGATCCGCTCTCCCTTCTCATCCAACCGGACAATCACAAACTGTCCCGGCAGACAGGACTTCGCAACACGTTTTGCTTCAACATCCATGGAAATGATATTTTCCGCAAGATGCTCTGCTCTCAGGATCTTGAACATGTCCTTTCCTCCTTCATTTTTGCTCCTGCATGCCGAGGTCTTTCGTACATGCTGTCGCATTTATTTTAGCACTCTATCTTTTCGTTTTCAATATGAAATTCGGCATATCCGGTCAAAAAGAATACCGGGCCCCGAGGGGCCCGGATCCGTCTTTGGTTCCGTCAGAATAAGCTTCCGCGCAAAACGCCGGCCATGCCGGAGCCGATGGCCTTGGTGAAGATCCAGGCGCATATCCAAGCGATGACCATATTGATGAGGAAGGTCACAAACAGCTGCCATACCCTCTTGTTCTTATCGTCGGCCAGATAGTCCTCCATGGAGGCCGGGATAAAGAAGTAGGTCAGCAGGGTTCCCGCGGAATATACGATGGTCAGCAGGACAAGGGTGAAATTGCTGTCCAGCGGAGAAATCAGCATCAAAAACGCGGTAAACAGGGTGAAGGGCATCTGAGCCACAGCCTTCGCCCCCGCCACGCCGAGGCTCTGGGAGAAGCTCATCTCCTTCTTTGCCATTCCCTTTGCCAGGAGCATGGCCACAGCCGCCCATGCCACCAGGATCGCCGCGCCCAGCACCAGGGACAGGAAGAAGGCCACCGGCGTATTGATTAACTTCATGTAGCCGCCGGTGAGGCCGTTGATCTTGATTCCCATAAACAGGAAGATCAGTGCGAAGAACACGGACTGGATCCCTAAAACTCCCCAGAGCACAGGAGCGTTGGGCTTCTTTGTCATGGAAGAGAACTTATCCGCGGGCTTCTTTAAGCCGCCGCCGATACATCCCCAGAGCTCCTTGAAATACGCGCTCCCCGCGCCGGGCTGCTTGGGCTGAGGCTGGCCCTGTCCGTACTGGCCGTAGGGCTGGCCCTGTCCGGGCTGGCCGTACTGGCCATAGGGCTGACCCTGGCCGGGCTGACCGTAGGGCTGGCCTGTCTGACCGTAAGGCTGGCCCTGGCCCGCCTGACCGTACTGGCCATAAGGCTGACCCTGGCCCGCCTGGCCGTAGGGCTGGCCTGCCTGACCATAAGGCTGGCCCTGTCCGGGCTGGCCGTAAGGCTGGCCCTGACCTGCCGGACCCGCCTGACTGTAAGACTGGCCCTGGCCGGGCTGACTCTGGCCCGCCTGCACTCCCGACTGGCAGGTGCACACCTCGCCGTCCTGTAAAGGCCTTCCACAATAACTGCAAAACTTTGCCATAATGATATCCTCCTTAAAAATCCCGTTCCGGGATATTGTTAACGCTTTTAAAACATCTGGCCCATAACCTCATTGTCGATCTGCCATGCGGGGATAAAGAAGAACTTCTTAGCGGATTTGACCACCGCCATCTCCATTTCCTGGCTCTGCTCTATTCCCATGACCTCGGCCGTCATCTCCACGGTGATGTTCTTTCTGGTGAGCCCGTCGTCTCCCACGTAGGTTTCCCCTTCAGATACAAGGGAAATGTCAAGGTCGATGTAGCCGCCCGCAAGTCCGATCATGCTTCCGCCGCTGCTCTCGATGCCGTCGGTGAACTCCGCCTTGCTCATATAGCCTTCGTCGCCTGCCTCGCCCCAGTAGATGGTATCGTAAACCTTATCCCAGTCTCCGTCCATCATGGCGTCAAAGAACTGATCCACCGGAGTCATGGGATCGCTTCCCTTGATATACAGGAACACGCCGCCGCCTATAAGGGCCGCAAGAAGAACGACGATCACCACGGCGACGATACCCTTCTTCTTTTTCGTCTTCCGGGGCTGCTGAGCCTGCTGGGCGTAGGGATTCGCGCCGTAGGGATTCTGCTGATAACCGCCGTAAGGGCTTCCTCCCGGCTGCGCCGCGCCCTGATTCCAGCTTCCGTAGGGGTCTGTTCCAGCCCCCGCCTGTGCGCCCTGGTTCTGATTCCAGCTTCCGTAAGAGGCTGTTCCAGCCCCAGGCTGTGCGCCTTGGTTCTGATTCCAGCTTCCGTAAGGATCTGTTCCAGCCCCAGGCTGTGCGCCCTGGTTCTGATTCCAGCTTCCGTAAGGGTCCGTTCCAGCCCCAGACTGTGCACCCTGGTTCTGGTTCCGGCTTCCGTAAGGGTCTGTCGCCGCCCCCGCCTGCGCGCTCTGGTTCTGGTTCCAGCTTCCGTAAGGATCTGTCGCCGCCCCCGCCTGCGCCGCGCCCTGGTTCTGGCTCCAGCTGCCGTAGGGGTCTGTCGCGGCACCCGCCTGGCCCGCGCCTGTTCCGCCAAAGGCCGCGTTCTCCGCAGCCGTCAGCGGTTGGCCGCAGCCACGGCAGAATTTCGCGCCGTCATTGTTCTGCATACCGCAGTTTGAACAAAACATACTCAAACCTCCCTCTTTATCATCTGATCATAAACTGGAACGGTTCATCCGCCAGCACAAAGCCGTCTCCATGGCAAAGCCTGTACTCATCCCCGGGATCCAGCTTTATCCCGTTTAAATAGGTGGCGTTTGTAGAGTTATGGTCCACAATATAATACTCGCCCTCATCCATGATAATGCTGGCATGGTGCCTGCTGACCGCCCTGTTGTCCGGAATACAGAAATCGCAGTCCGGGCTCTTTCCCAGAAGGGTCTCATCCAGCATAATAGCCATCTCGTTTCCCGTCCGGATCTGAATGATGTAAGCCACCTCTCCGGGCCCCTTAAAGGCGTCGGGAATCATAATGTCCACGCCCTCCGGCTCTTCCGCCGCCTCCGGCTCCTCCCGGAAGGCAGGCTCCCCGGCCTCCGGCTCCGTAACCGTATCCGCGTCCCCAAGGCCGTAGGCCTCCGGCTCCTCCGCCGCCGCTGCCGTCGCCGCGTCAGCCGTGATGTCCTGTAACAGCAGGGCGTCCGCCATAGCCTTGCACTCGTCTAAATTTTCCCGCTTTACGCCCCTTATATAATTCAGAAGAGCCCTCATATTTTCCCGATTCTGCTCCGGATCCCCGTGCATCACAGTCGTCAGCTCCATCATAAAGAGCCGCAGCTTTTCAAGGGGATTCCTGGCATCCTTCTGAAGGCCGCACAGCCACCGGATCTCTCCGGTATCGTCCTTCACATACACGTCTGAAAGCCCCATTAAGAGCTCGTTCCTGGGGATCATGTACTCATCCAGTCCGACCCAGACGCTCATCAGGCTCTTAAGCACCTGAACGGCCGCCTTCTTCGACATTCCGCCTGAAAAAAGCTCCCTCAGCGTGGTGTAGCCCTCCGTATCATAGCTGGCCTCCCCGGTTTCCGGATCCACCTCCAGCCGGAACACCCCATCGATGTCATTATATAAAAGCATCTGGCAGGTGATCCCGTCAAAGACGGTCTCTGCCGTTTCCTGTCTGTCTATCCGATCCATATCTATCCAGCTCCCTTCCGCTTCAGCGCATCAGCCCCTGAAGCACCTCCTGCTTTTCCAGCTCCTCCACCGTCTGGGCCGCCCCTGCCGGAGCCAGAAGCTCCAGGCAGCCCGCCGCCGGCGCGTCCGGATTCTCGAAATATTTTCCATACTGTCTGCTGAACCTGTTGTAAAGGATCGAGGTCTTTTTCTGAAGGTTCCCCTCCGACGCTGCGAAAAGCTCCCAGATCCGTCCCAGGATATGGTTGGACGCCGTGGTCCCGTCCCCTGTGAGGAAGATCCTCTCGGCCGCCTTACAGGCCGCCGCCAGCACATGGTTCACGGAAAAGCTGCTGTCTATGATAATATAGCGGTAATCGCCCGAATCGATGAGCCACCGGAAAAATTCCGCCGCCTGCTCCTCCTCAGCGTCCATTAACTCCAGGGGAATCCTTTCGTTGTCGAAGAAATACACGCCGCC
The DNA here is from genome assembly GCA_944375845.1 of uncultured Lachnospiraceae bacterium. Classification (GTDB taxonomy): domain Bacteria; phylum Bacillota; class Clostridia; order Lachnospirales; family Lachnospiraceae; genus Lientehia. The sequence continues at coordinate 44,737 of CALWAW010000068.1, read as the reverse complement.
GGAATCCCTGTTCAGCATGGAGGGAAGAAGCGTGGCCGGAGCGGTGCCCTTTTTCAGCTCAGCCAGCAGGTAGCCGAAATCCTTCTGGTTTCCGCCGCGGAAAATGCAGGTATCGTCTCCGAGGCTGTTCATGTTGATGTAAAGCACCCGCTTCTCTCCCGCTGCCAGATATCTGGCGTAGGCGCTGGCCGCCGCCGAACAGCCGACCCCGGGACCGGCTCCCACAAAGGCCAGCAGACGGATGGACGTATCCTCCAGCTTCATCAGCTTTTCAACGGCCGCCCGGATATTCCTTCTGCTCTGGTAGCGGAACACCTCGCCCGCCTCCTCTTCCTGCCGGTCTGTGAAATAGCCCACGTGGATTTCGCCGATAAAAGGCGGATACTCCTCTTTTTCTTCCTCGGGAACCAGCACTGCCGCCGCCTCCCGCGAGGCCAGAAGCGCCTCCAGCCCTTCCTTATCTTCAAGAGGTACGAATTCCATGTCCTCGGCAGTACCGTTCATGTACTGGCAGAACCGCTCTGTATATCCGGCGTCAGAATCATATACGCCTATCCGAATCTGTCCCATTTTTCTATCGTCCTTCCTGTTTCACGGGATCTAATATCCCATCTTCTTTTCGTAATCTCCGATCAGCTTCCTGTTGGCCAGCTCATAATCATTGAATACGCTCTCGTTAAAGTCGTCTGCCTCCACAGTGGGATGATACCAGGATTTCGAGAGGAAGTATTCGTTGAGGGCGGCGTCCTTGAATTTTCTTCCGTGCCGCGCGTAGATCTCGTTCCTGGCAATCCGGAGCTCCTCCTTTGTGAGCCCCGCCAGATCTGCTTCAGTAAGGTAAGCGGAATTGCTGTTTGGCAGAATATAATCCTCTGACTGAGGCGCCGTCTGGGAGGGCGCTGTCTGGGAGGGCGCTGACGTCGAAGGCGCCGTTGTGGAAGGTGCTGACGCCGAGGGCGCCGTCTGGGAAGGCTTTTCCTCAGAAGGCTTTTCCTCCGTCTCCTCTTCTGTCTCCTCCGGGCTCTCCGTCCTGTAGTCCGATTCCTGAAGGATCTCCCGGTCCTCCCTTTTTCCGGAGCCGCCGAAGGTGCGCACCGCGAGGACGATCATCACCGCAACAAGAACCACTGCCACAAGGCTCAGGATCACGATTAAAACCGTCATCCCCGTATTTTTGTCCTTCTTTTTCTTGCCGTTCTTTTTCTGCCCGCCCGCCGGCCGGCCGTAAGAAGACTGACCATGATAAGGCTGACTGTGAGGCTGCTGGCCATAAGAGGGCTGACCATAAGAAGGCTGACTGTGAGGCTGCTGGCCGCTGTAATTTTGCTGCCCGTATTGGGGCGCAGGCCCGCCGGACGCCCGGACGGGAGCTCCGCAGCCGTCGCAGAATTTGGAATTATCCGGGATTTCCTTCCCGCACTGCTCGCAAAACATAAGAAAACCTCCGAAAGTATTGTCAATAAAAAAGCTGTTTTCATTTTACCACATAATTTTTCATTGTGCACCTGATTTTTTCCCATAAAACAGAGGATCCCGCATGGAAAGCAGGATCCTCCCTGTAAGTTTTCTTATGTAAGCTCCGGAAGCTCCTTCGCGTACCGGTAAAAGTCCTCAAAGCTCCCGGAAAGAAAGCCCTCCACCGGCTTTCCGCGGCGGTTTAACAGGCAGTCCGTCAGCAGGTAGCCGGTGAGCCCCAGCTCCACGGTGCACATGTCCTCGTCCACGTCGTTTCCCACCATCATGCACTGGCCCGGCTCCTTCCCCAGCCGCTCAAGCACCGACCGGTAGTAGTCCAGGTTGGGTTTGCAGTAGGTGTCCGCCTCATAAGTGGTCACCAGATCAAAGTCCTCCGGAGAAAGGCCCGCCCAGCCCATTCTGCGGAGGGTTGCCACCTGGGGAAACAGCGGGTTCGTGGCCAGGGCCACTGTGTAGCCCTTGGAGCGCAGAAGCCGTACCACCTTTCCGGAAAGGGGCTGGAAGCCGGTGGCCGCCTTCGCCTCTGCGAACTGGTTTCTGTAAAAGTCCTCGAATACCGTCTCCTTTTCAAGCATATCCTCTCCCATGGCCTGGGAGAACACCTGCCAGAACCGCTCCCGGTTGCTCATGGAGCCGTCATTTTTCACCATGGCCCCGGTGCCCTTCCACACGGAAGAGACCAGAAGCTTCGGGTCGTAGCCGCCGGGCGCAAAGGTCTTTGCCAGCGCCTTCATGTAAAGCTCAAGAAACTGATCCTGGTCCATGGGAAGCAGCGTCCCGTCCAGGTCAAATAAAACTGTGTCGATCATTCTCCGTCCTGCCATTTCATGTCCTTTAAGATGTCACAGAAGTCAAAGGTGGCAAAATAATCCCTGGGCGTCTCGGCCCGGCGGATCAGCTGCACAGATCCGTCCTCCTTCAGAAGAAGCTCGGCGGAGCGCAGCTTTCCGTTGTAATTATAGCCCATGGAAAAGCCGTGGGCTCCCGTATCGTGGATCACCAGGAAATCGCCCATATCCACCTTGGGAAGCATCCTGTCAATGGCAAACTTATCGCTGTTTTCGCAGAGAGAGCCCACCACGTCGTACTTGTGGTCGCAGACGCTGTTGTCCTTCCCCATGACCGTGATGTGGTGATAAGCGCCGTAAATGGCGGGCCGCATCAGGTTCGCGGCGCAGGCGTCGCAGCCGATATATTCTTTATACGTATGCTTCTCGTGAATCGCCTTTGTGACCAGGCAGCCGTAAGGGCCCATCATAAACCGGCCCATCTCGCAGTAGAGGGCCACGTCGCCCATACCGGCGGGCACCAGCACCTCCTCGTAAACCTTCCGCACGCCCTCGCCGATCACCATGATGTCGTTGGGCTCCTGGTCGGGCTTATAGGGAATTCCCACGCCGCCGGAAAGGTTGATGAACTTGATATCCGCCCCGGTTTTTTCCTTAAGCTCCACAGCCAGCTCAAAGAGCACCTTCGCCAGCATGGGATAGTACTCGTTGCTCACCGTGTTGCTGGCCAGAAAGGCGTGGAGCCCGAAGGTCTTTACGCCCTTTGCCTTTAAAATCCGGAAGCCCTCGACAATCTGGTCGTGGGTGAAGCCGTACTTGGAATCCCCGGGGTTGTCCATGATCCCGTTGCTGAGCTTAAAGTACCCGCCGGGATTATAGCGGCAGCTGATGGTCTCCGGAAGCCCCGCGCATTTTTCCAGGAACTCAATGTGGGTAAAATCGTCCAGGTTGATGAGAGCGCCCAGCTTTCTCGCCAGCTTAAACTCCTCCGCCGGGGTGTCGTTGGAGGAGAACATGATTTTCTCCCCCGGGAAATGGAGGGCGTCGGCCAGCATCAGCTCCGTTAAGGAGGAGCAGTCGCAGCCGCAGTCATACTCTTTTAAGATATTGATGAGGAACGGGTTGGGGGTTGCCTTGACGGCAAAATACTCCCGGAAGCCCTGATTCCAGGAAAAGGCCTCCTTTACGCGGCGGATATTTTCCCGGATCCCCTTTTCGTCATACAAATGGTAAGGAGTCGGATAGGTCTTATCGATCTCCTTCAACTGTTCCAGCGTTACAAAAGGTTCTTTTTTCATCGGTGCCGATACTCCCTTCTCTTCAGTCATCCTCAGCATACTATAGCCCCGCTCAAATGTCAACGCCGCGCGCTACGGAAGAGGCTTGTACCTGCTGCTGTCGATATACTCCCTCTCCAGCAGGTTTCCTCCGGCGTCATAATACTCTCTGTAGGTCTTGCAGGAGAGCTCTCCCGTCATCTCCACCACGCACTTCACCGTGATGTCGCTCTCCTTTGTTCCGATGATCTGCACCGATACCACGTCGTTTTCATATTTCACCGAAAGCTTGATGGGATACTGATGGTTGTTCTGGAATTTGAAATCCGGTTCAGGCCATGAAACCGTGGCGTCCATCCCGTAAGGCACATAAGTCACGATCATGGAGTGGAACCTTCTCTGGATCACCTCCAGATCTGTCTGGAGAACCGCCGAATAGATGGTGGAGGAAACCTGGCAGACGCCGCCGCCGGGCTCCTTGACCACGTCGCCGTCCTGATAGGCGTTCGCCAGCTCAAAGCCTCTCTCCAGGGTGGTGTTCCCGATATGCTCGTTGTAGGAGAAGGTCTCGCCGGGAAGGAGAATCACCTCGTCGCAGAAGCCTGCCGCAAGGCTGATGTTATGCTTCTTTCCCGCGTCGCCGGTCACCCGGCTCTCGTAGGTTCCCAGCACATCGGAAAACAGGTTTTCTTCCATATCCGCCGTGGTGATGGCCGGGCTTGTGAAGGTTAAGGGCACTAAAATGTCCGTCCCCTCCGCCGCCGCGTCGTAGGAGGCGAGAGCGGCCTGGGCGTCTAAGGATACGCCGTCGGAGGAGGGCGTGATTGCATAGCCCGCCTCCTTGTCCAGGGAGGCGCTTACCGGATCCCGGTAAACCTCCGCCGCGATGCTCTCAAAATCCGGCGTCTGGGGATGCTGCTCTGAAACGGGGCACTGGACAGGCTCCGAAAGCCGGTGGTCCGCAATGGCGTTTTCCAGAAGGACCTTCAGCTGCTCACCGTCCGCCGTCACCCCGGAGGTTCCCTTGTGGATTTTAAGCTCCGTGTCCGTAACCTCCCAGCCGGTCTCCTGAAGACTGCTGTATGTAAGGATTCCGGAGGCCTCCACAATCCCTGAAAGCTCCTCGGGCTTTGTGACCTTCGGAAGGATCGTGACCTCCTCGGGCGCGTCGGGAGCAAGCTTGTTCTTCAGCCACTGGGCGCCGCAGCTGAACCAGGAGCCGTGTCCCAGCCGGTAGGCCCTGCTGATCTCCTCCCCCGCGTCCAGGCCGAGAACAGAAAAGATTTCCATTTGGAACTCCTGCCCGTCCAGGACGACCGTCACCCGGGCGTCCCCGTAATCCGCCTCAAATTTTTCGCGGACGGCCTGAGCCGCCTCGTCCCTTGTGAGCCCCTTGAGGGAGACTCCGTTGATGGACACCTCTTTCCAGATCACCTGGTCCCGCACCGCCGCGCAGAGCACCACATAGGCTGCGGCCAGCACGAAAGCCACGGCCCCGATGATGATCGCGATCCTTTTCCTCATAACGTCCTCCTGAAAGCATCCGGGCGGCCTTTGCCCGGCTTTTTATCCCGTATAACCGTATACTTTTCCATTATACAACAATGGGCGCGGTTTGCAATACGCCTGTTGGGAAATCCTGCTCCTGTCAGCCTGTGCGCCAGGGCAGAAAAATTTTACCCCAATCCCTGAAAAAGAGGAGAAAGCCCGGAGCTGATCCGGAGCCTTCTCCTCCTGTTCATTTTTAGAAAAGTTGTTTTCCGCCTTATTCGTCTACGCTGTAGTTGGGGGCCTCCTTGGTGATATGGATGTCGTGGGGATGGCTCTCCTTTAAGGAAGCGGCGGAGATCTTGATGAACTTCGCGGTCTCCATCAGGGTGGGGATATCCTTGGCGCCGCAGTAGCCCATGCCGGAGCGGATGCCGCCCACCAGCTGGAACACCGTATCCTCCACCGTGCCCTTGTAGGCCACGCGGCCCTCGACGCCCTCGGGAACCAGCTTCTTGGCCCCCGTCTGGAAGTAGCGGTCCTTGCTGCCGTTTTCCATGGCGGCAATGGAGCCCATGCCGCGGTACACCTTGTACTTCCTGCCCTGGAACAGCTCGAAGCTTCCCGGGCTCTCGTCGCAGCCGGCGAAGATGCTGCCCATCATGCAGACGCTTCCGCCTGCGGCGATGGCCTTCGTCATGTCGCCGGAATACTTGATACCGCCGTCGGCGATGATCGGGATCCCGTACTCCTTCGCCACCGCGTAAGAGTCCATAATCGCCGTGATCTGGGGAACGCCGATACCGGCCACCACGCGGGTGGTGCAGATGGAGCCGGGGCCGATGCCCACCTTTACGGCGTCCACGCCCGCGTCGATCAGCGCCTTTGTGGCCTCGCCGGTGGCCACGTTTCCGGCGATCACCTGAAGCTCAGGATAATTCGCCTTAATGTCGCGCACCGCGTTGAGGATGTTGGCGGAATGGCCATGGGCGGAATCGATCACGATGCAGTCCACCTTAGCCTCCACAAGGGCCGCCACCCGCTCCATCATGTTGGCGGTGATGCCCACGGCGGCGCCGCACAGAAGCCGTCCCTGAGCGTCCTTGGCGGACAGGGGGTATTTGATCTGCTTTTCAATATCCTTGATGGTGATCAGGCCCTTCAGGTTGAAGTCCTTATCTACAATAGGAAGCTTCTCTTTTCTGGCCTTGGCTAAGATCTTCTTTGCCTCCTCAAGGGTGATCCCCTCCTGCGCCGTGATCAGCCCCTCGGAGGTCATGGATTCCTTGATCTTTTTCGTGAAATCCGTCTCAAATTTCAGGTCTCTGTTGGTGATGATGCCCACCAGCTTTTTCCCCTCTGTGATGGGAACGCCGGAGATCCTGAATTTTGCCATCAGGTCGTTGGCGTCAGCCAGCGTATTTTCAGGAGATAAATAAAAAGGGTCGGTGATGACGCCGTTTTCAGAACGCTTGACCTTGTCCACCTCTTCAGCCTGGGCATCCACGGACATATTCTTGTGGATGATTCCGATGCCGCCCTGCCTTGCCATCGCGATCGCCATTCTGTGTTCTGTTACGGTATCCATGCCGGCACTCATCATCGGAATATTCAGCCTGATCTTTTTTGTGAGCCAGGTCGACAAGTCCACCATGTTCGGTGTCACCTCGGAATACGCAGGTACTAACAGTACGTCGTCGAAGGTAATTCCATCACCGATTATCTTAGCCATGTCTTTTCTCCTTTCTTCCCTCTGCACCAAAATTCTTCTTTATTTAATATAATACTCTATCAAAAATGTCCGTCTGTGTCAAACAGATTTAAAGAGGGTTTTCCGGCGATTTCCTGTGCAAAATCACAACGTTTCATGGTTTACTTTTACCCACCGGCCTGTTTTGTTGGACTCGTCCATGGCGTCCAGAAGACGGAGAACCGCAAGGCCGTCCTCCCCTGTGACAAGGGGCTCGGTATCCTTTTCGATGGCTTCCACAAATAACCGGTCAATATCGGTCAGGGCCGTCTGGCTCTGATCCGGATTTTCCGGAAAATCATAGTAAGCCGTCGTCCCGTCCTTGTATTCCACCACCACAGGATGGTCCTTCCGGTAAAGGGTGATGGTTCCCTCAGTGCCGAAAAGCTGAGTGATCCGGTCCTCTCCGCCCATACTGGTCCAGCTGCTCACAATCAGCCCCACGACGCCGTTGTCCATTTCCACAATGCTCATGGAGTTGTCGTCCACATCGATCAGGCTCCCGTCCGGTTTGGTCTTTTCCAGAGTCGGCGCATAGGTAAATACCCGGTCGTATTCCGCTCCGGTCATCCACCGCATCAGGTCAATCCGGTGGCTGCCCACATCGCTCATCACGCCGCGTCCGGACTCTTCTTTATTAAAATAGGCATTGTTGTTCCCGTAAACGGAAGCGTATTCCGGCCCCTTGATTCCAAGGAAGGTGCGGAAGGTTAAAAGTCTGCCGATCTCGCCCTTTTCCAGAAGCTCCTTCGCCTTTCTGTGGGGCTCGTACCGCCGCTGGTTGTGGGAGATCATCAGCTTTTTCCCGGACTGTTTCGCGGCCTTCACCATCTTCTCGCAGTCCTTCGCAGTGACGGCCATGGGCTTCTCGCAAAGAACGTGTTTTCCCGCCAGAAGGGCCCGCACCGTATAATCACAGTGGGAACGGGCCGCCGTGCAGACCACAACCGCGTCCACCTGTGGGGCGGAAAGGACCTCCTCAAAGCTTTCGTAAACCTTCCCCCCGTACCTGGAGGCGCATTCCTCCGCCCGGGCCCTGGTCCGGTTATAGAATCCGGCCAGCCTGGCCTCCGGCACCATGGAAAGCGCCGGGATATGGCGGTTTCTCGCGATTCCGCCGCAGCCGATAATCGCAATTCCAACCATCGGTTATTTCACCATTCCTTCCTCTTCGACAACCTCTCCCATCAGGGTAAACACATACCGGTCCACGTCAAGGGGAAGCGCGCAGCCGGGAGCGAAGATAAATCTTCCGTCCCCGCTCTCTTCCATTCCCGTAAGCAGACGGCGGCGCAGGACCTCCTTGATGGCCTCTCTGTCGTTGTCGGCATTGACAAAGTCGTTGTGCTGGTCGATTCCGCCGATCAGGACCTTGTCCGGATACATATTCCGCACTTCACGGATCGAGGTCAGCCTGGACATATCGGGAATCTTCGTGCAGTTTTCCCAGTTGAGGGCCTGGAGGCCTTCATAGTCGGCAAATTCCTCAAAGGCCAGATCCTCGCAGTAATGGACGTGGAGCATATTAAACCAGGTCCTGTCCTTGATATGGTTCAGAAGGGCCTTGTCGTAAGGATGACAGAACTCATCCATCTGGGCCTTGGTGAGGAGGCTTCGCACTGCCCACTGGGTTGCCAGGAAGATCCCGTCGATTCCGGCATCCATAAGACGGTCCAGGAAGCGCAGATTGGTTTCCAAAAGCGTATGGAGCGCCTTATGTACCTTTCCCGGCTCCTCAGCCAGCATCTTAAGGACCGGCGCGGGATTGGTGGAGCTGGTCATTTCCTGAAGCCAGGTCAGGGGCGTAAAGATCGTCGCCAGGACAGGCACCTCGCCCTTATAATGGCCGCAGACATTTCTGGCGATGTTGATTTCCCTCTGGAACACGGGATTGGCGTCCACATCGGCAACCTTAAGCGCCGCCGCGTCATCCGCATTTTTGATGGGATATTCCCGGATATCTCCCGACCACTCTCTGGGATCGTTTCTCCAGCGGATGTCCGCGCCGTAAGCCTCGGCAAAATAATGGCCGTTGCTCATCAGCTTTACGAAATCCCATCCGTTGTTTTCGGTAAAGTCGATGGTCGCCTTGCAAAAATCCTTCACATTGCGGTCCACCATGGGCATGTGCAGCCAGCCGGAAACGCCGACTCTGTCCACTGTACGGTTTTCTACCATTGCCCGGATACGTTCTGCTCGCTTCATACTCTCATTCCTTTCTGTATGGAACTATTTATTTCTTTTATTATAGGCCTTTTTTTCCATGAAAACAATGGATTTTCACCCGGCGGAAGCGGCAGCCGCAATTTAAGAGCCGGCAGTGAAAACCACTGCCGGCCCGATAAAAATCTCTTTATGACTCTGCCCATCCGGGCAGACTGTTTTATGAAGATGACGGATTACATCATTCCCATGTTGGGGTTGGCCGCCGCCGCGGGAGTCTCCTCCTTGATGTTGGCAACCACGGACTCGGTGGTCAGCAGAGTCGCGGCCACGCTGGTGGCGTTCTGAAGGGCGCTTCTGGTAACCTTCGCGGGGTCTACGATGCCTGCGGGGATCATCTCCACGTAGGTCTCGTTGAGCGCGTCGAAGCCCTGTCCCTCCTTGGACTCCTTCACCTTGTTGACGATCACGGAGCCGTCAAGGCCTGCGTTCTCGGCGATCCTGTGAAGAGGAGCCTCGAGGGCCTTGAGCACGATCCTGGCGCCGGTCTTTTCGTCGCCGTCCAGGGAATCTGCCAGCTCGGCAACCTTCGCGGCCGCATGGATGTATGCGGAACCGCCGCCTGCGATGATGCCCTCCTCAACTGCCGCCTTCGTAGCAGCCAGAGCGTCCTCCATGCGGAGCTTCGCTTCCTTCATCTCGGTCTCGGTGGCCGCGCCCACGCGGATCACGGCTACGCCGCCGGACAGCTTCGCGAGACGCTCCTGGAGCTTCTCCCTGTCAAAGTCAGAGGTGGTCTCCTCGATCTGAGCCTTGATCTGGGCGATCCTTGCCTGGATGTCCTCGCTCTTTCCTTCGCCGTCCACGATGATGGTGGTCTCTTTCTGAACCTTGACGGATTTCGCGCGGCCCAGCTGCTCCATGGTGGCTTCCTTGAGATCAAGGCCCACCTCGTCGGAGATCACGGTGCCGCCGGTGAGGATTGCGATATCCTTGAGCATTTCCTTTCTTCTGTCGCCGTAGCCGGGAGCCTTGACGCCCACCACGCTGAAGGTGCCGCGCAGCTTGTTGACGATCAGGGTTGTCAGGGCCTCGCCCTCGATGTCCTCGGCGATAATCAGAAGCTTCGCGCCGCTCTGCACGATCTGCTCAAGGAGAGGAAGGATCTCCTGGATGTTGCTGAGCTTCTTGTCGGTGATCAGGATATAGGGATCGTCTAACTCTGCGCACATTTTCTCCATATCAGTGCACATATAGGCGGAAATATAGCCTCTGTCGAACTGCATGCCTTCCACCAGATCCAGCTCGGTCTTCATGGTCTTGGACTCTTCGATGGTGATAACGCCGTCCTTGGAAACCTTCTCCATGGCGTCGGCAACCATCTCGCCTACGCTGTCATCGCCTGCGGAAATGGCGGCGACCCTTGCGATCTGGTTCTTTCCGCTGATGGGCTCGCTCATGGAAGCGATGGCCTCCACAGCCTTATCCGTCGCCTTCTTCATGCCCTTTCTCAGGATGATGGGGTTGGCGCCTGCCGCCAGGTTCTTTACGCCCTCATGCACCATGGCCTGAGCTAAAACGGTGGCGGTGGTGGTGCCGTCTCCGGCAACGTCGTTGGTCTTGGAGGCAACCTCCTTGATCAGCTGAGCGCCCATGTTCTCAAAAGCGTCCTCAAGCTCGATCTCCTTGGCGATGGTCACGCCGTCGTTGGTGATAAGAGGCGTTCCGTAGGTCTTATCCAGAACGACGTTGCGGCCCTTGGGCCCCAGGGTAACCTTTACTGTATCTGCAACCTTATTGACGCCTGCTTCGAGAGCTGCTCTCGCCTCGGCGCCGAATTTAATTTCCTTTGCCATAATTTCTCAATCTCCTTTTGATGTTATGATTATTTTACGATTGCCAGAATGTCATTCTGCTTTACAACGATATATTCCTCATCGTCCAGCTTTACTTCTGTTCCCGCGTATTTGGAATAAATAACCTGATCGCCCACTGCCACTTCCATTTTCACCTCGTCGGTGCCGGGGCCTACAGCCAGCACCTCTGCCTGCTGGGGCTTTTCCTTGGCAGTACCGGGGAGCACGATACCGGACTTTGTAGTTTCTTCTGCTTCAACCTGTTTTAATACGACTCTGTCGCCTAAAGGTACTAATCTCATGTCTATTCCTCCTATTTGATTATTAGCACTCATTCATATCGAGTGCTAACCAACTGTTCCTATCTTATACAATTTAATAGTAAAATGCAATGCTGTTTTCATGGCTGTTTTTTTGTATTTCTCAGAATTATCTCTTGTTTTCTCTTGTTTTCTTCTGATATCTTGTTTTTTCTTTATTTTTACATTTTTGTGAATTTGCACCTTTTCAATATGAGGAAAAAGGATTACAATAATACAAAATCATGTTTCAGAAAGGAGTCTGACCCATGAGCAAGGGTATTCTGAAAAAGGTTCTTGCAGTCACCGTTCTGGCCGCGGGCGCGGCGGTGGCCGCCGTAAAGCTGATCGAGAGATCCGGCCTTCGCCGGTCTGAGTCAAAGGATGGCGAGGAGGGCTTCCAGAGCTGTGAGGAGGGCGCGGTGGACAGAAATTACGTCCCCCTTTCCCACGAAGCAGCCGGAGAAAGCGAAGAAGCCCCTGAGACCGCCGAAACCGCCGAGGCTGAGGAGGCCGAAACCGCCGAAGCCGAAGAGGCTGAAACGGAAACTGCCGAGGCTGACGACACGGAGAGCTGACCAAAGGCTCAATGGACAAAAAGGAGACCCGTCGGTCTCCTTTTTATTTTGCCATCCGCCCGTATTCCTCAAGCCAGGCCTTCGCCGCCAGCTCATGGCCCCGCTCCGTCAGATGGATCCCGTCGGTGGTAAGCGCCTCCGGCGGGCAGTCCTCCATGGCCTTTTTAAAAAGCTCCCACAGGGGCACGAAGGCAGCGCGGCATTGCCGCGCTGCGGCCCGGGCCTCCTTCGCGAACAGCGAAAGGGACTCCTCCCATGTTCTGTACATGGCGGGGACCGGAAACACAAAGGGCTCCAGAAGAATCAGGCGATGGATTCCCCTGTCCTTTAGGGCCCCGAGGATCCGGAAAACCTCCTTCCCGAAGCCTTCCGCGCCGTACCCTCCGCCGTAGAGGTGCCCGGCCAGGTCGTTGATCCCCACCTGGAGGGTCGCCGTATGGGGAGCGATGCCGGAAAGGTCCGCGGACAGCCGTTCCCGCACCTGGAAAGCCGTGAAGCCGTTGTGGCCCCGGTTGTAAAGACGCAGGGCCTCCCCCGCGGGAAGGCCCTCCTTGATCTTTCTCACATATCCAAAGCCCAGGCCGTCGGGACGGACGTCCCACAGCCTGTCGCAGTCCGTAATGCTGTCTCCCAGAAAAACCGCCGCCCCCGCCATCACTGCACCGGGAGCTTGAAGGAGCTCTTTAAGGACACGATCCGGTTGAAAACCAGATGCTCCGGGCGGGAATCCCTGCTGTCCACGCAGAAATATCCGTTCCGCACAAACTGGAAGCTTTCGGGGCTCTCGGCTTTCGCCAGGCCCGGCTCCACATAGCAGTCCGGAAGCACCGTCAGGGAGGCAGGATTTAAGTTGAGGCTTCCGTCCTCATTGTAGACGCCCTTCTCCTCGTCGATGATGTTCTCGTAAAGACGGGCCTCGGCGCGCACCGCGTGACGGGCCGATACCCAGTGGATGGTCCCCTTCACCTTTCTTCCGGAAAAGCCGCTGCCGCTCCTGGTCTCCGGGTCGTAGGTGCAGTGAACCTCGGTCACGTTCCCCGCCTCGTCCTTCACCACGCCGGTACAGGTCACAAAATAGGCGTTCATGAGACGCACCTCGTTGCCGGGGAACAGGCGGAAGTACTTCTTTACAGGAACCTCCATGAAATCCTCCTGCTCAATGTAGAGCTCCCGGCAGAAGGGAACCTCTCTGGAGCCCAGCTCCGGGTTTTCCTGGTTGTTCTGGACCTCCATATATTCCACCTGATCCTCAGGATAATTGTCGATCACCAGCTTTAAGGGATGGAGCACCGCCATGACCCTGGGCTTTTTAAGCTTTAAGTCCTCACGGATACAGTATTCCAGCATGGGCATCTCGCAGGTGCTGTTGCTCTTGGATACGCCTGCCAGCTCCACAAAGCGGCGGATTGCCTCCGGCGTATAGCCGCGGCGGCGCAGGCCGCTGATGGACACCAGCCTGGGATCGTCCCAGCCGTCCACGATGCCGTCCTCCACCAGCTTCTTGATATAGCGCTTTCCCGTCACCACGTTTTTCAGGTACAGCTTGGCAAACTCGATCTGCCTGGGGGGATGGTCGAACTCGCACTCCCGCACCACCCAGTCGTATAAAGGCCTGTGATCCTCGAACTCCAGCGTGCAGATGGAGTGGGTCACATGCTCCACGGCGTCCTCGATGGGATGGGCAAAATCGTACATGGGATAAATGCACCAGGCGTCTCCCGTATTGTGGTGGCTCATGTGGGCCACCCGGTAAATCACCGGATCCCTCATATTGATGTTGGGGGAGGCCATGTCGATCTTCGCCCGCAGCACCTTCTCGCCGTCCTTATAAAGGCCGTTTTTCATGTTCTCGAAAAGCTCCAGGTTCTCCTCCACGGAGCGGTTTCTGTAGGGGCTGTCCTTTCCGGGCTCTGTGAGGGTCCCCCTGTATTCGCGGATCTCCTCCGCCGAAAGGTCGCACACGAAGGCCTTTCCCTTTTTAATGAGCTTCACCGCGCACTGATACATAATATCGAAATAATCGGAGGCGAAGAACAGCCTGTCCTCCCAGTCGGCCCCCAGCCAGGCCACGTCCTCCTTGATGGAGTCCACAAACTCCGTCTTTTCCTTTGTGGGGTTCGTATCGTCAAACCGCAGGTTGAACTTTCCGTTGTATTTCTGCGCCAGCCCGTAATTTAAAAGGATGGACTTCGCGTGGCCGATATGGAGATAGCCGTTGGGCTCCGGAGGGAACCTGGTATGCACTTGGTCGTAAACGCCCTCCGCCAGGTCCTTATCTATGATCTGCTCAATAAAATTCTTTGTTTCGTTTTCCATAAACGCCTCCTGGGTATCTCAGTTTCCGCACAGGCCGCCTGCCTGTGTGTTGTTCTATCATAACACAGAATCCGGATTTGTAAAATACTTTGTGCCCTCACCTGCTCCTCCGGAACACGAAAAGCTTGCTGAACACGTAATTTCCCACCATCACCGCCGCCTGGCTCACCAGCTTGGCAATCTTGTCGCTTCCGCCCGCAAGCGTCACCAGCAGATACATGATGGCCATATCCATAAGAAGGGTCGCTGCCCGGGACAGGGCGAACCTGCCCGCCTCCAGAAGCCTGCTTCTGCTTCTGCTGTGAAACACGTACCTTCTGTTGGCCACGTAGGCGAAAGCCACGGCGCCGACCCAGGACAGGACGTTGGCCGCCTGGAGCTGAAAGGGATCCCTGGGATCCAGAAAGGTCCACACGCTCCCGTAGTAAATGCCGAGGCTCACCGCCGTGGTCAGAACGCCCACGATCAGATAGTTGATGATCTCTTCATATTTTCTGTAAAGCTCCCTGCAAGTCCTGCCCATGGCATTTACCTCTGTTTTTTATAGTAGGGCGCCGCCTTCTCGTAGGCCTGGCGCAAAAGCCCGCTGTTTCCCAGCCGCAGCACGGCCTCGGTGCGGCGGGTGATAAAGCCCGTGAGCTTTTCCATGTATTCCCCGCCGGTGATGGAGCCCTCCGCCACATAGGAGAGGCCCTTTTCCCAGCTGGCCGTAAGCTCCGGGTTCAGCAGGGAGCGGATGGACATATAGACGGCGTCGTGGATCACCTCGCCCAGAAGAGAGGGCGCGATGACCTGCGTCTTTTTATTGAGGGTCAGATACCCGTTTGCCACCAGCTTTTTCAGGATCTCGGCCCTGGTGGCACTGGTGCCGATGCCGCTTCCCTTGATCTGGGCCCTCAGCTCCTCGTCCTCAATGAGCTGGCCCGCGTTTTCCATGGCCAGGATCATGGTGCCCGATGTATAGCGCTTGGGCGGCGATGTTTCGCCGTCCTTGATGGAAAACCCTGCGATGGGAAGGACTGCTCCCTTCGAGAGCCCCTGCACCGCCGAAAGGAGGCCCGAATCCTCCGTGACAGCGTCCTCTGAGGCGTCCTCCTCCTTTCCGGAAGCGGGGGCCTGCTGGCGGACTCCGGCCACCTCCAGCCAGCCCTTCTCAAGGAGCGCCTTAAAGCCGGCGAAGAAATGCTCGCCGCCCGCGAGAAATTCCATGGAAACCTTCTGATAAGAGGCCGCCGGATAAAAAATGCTGAGGAACCTGCGCGCAATGGCGTCGTAAACCTTTCCGGAAAGCTCCGACAGGCCCTTTAAGGCCCCCAGGCCCTGCCCTGTGGGGATGATGGCGTAGTGATCTGTGATCTGCTTATCGTTTACGTAGCGGGTCTTCGCGATGCTTTTGTAAGCGCCCTCCTCCAGAATCCGGGAGGCGTAAGCCGCCGCGGGCGGATAATGGACAAGTCCCCCGATGTTTTTTTGAATCTCCTTTGCCACCGCCGTAGACAATACCCTGGCGTCGGTTCTGGGGTAGGTCACCAGCTTTTTCTCGTAAAGCTCCTGGACCACCCGCAGGGTCTCGTCGGGACTCAGCTTAAAGCGCCTGGAGCAGGTATTCTGGAGCTCCGCCAGGTTAAAGAGCAGGGGCGGGTTCTTTTTCTCCTTCTTTTTTTCAATGGAAAGAAGCTTCGCCCCGCCGTCCTTTTCAGCCTCAAGCTCACGGACAAGCTCCTCTGCCTGCTCCCGCTTCAGAAAGCCGTTGTCCTTATACAGATACGGCGCCAGGTAATGACGGCTTCCCTCCACCGCCTTCCACTCCGCCGTAATGGTCTTTCCGTTGCAGTCAAGCTCTGCCAGCACCCGGTAAAAAGGAGTCTTTACAAAGCCCCTGATCTCCCTTTCCCTGCGGACCGCCATGCCCAGGACGCAGGTCATGACCCTGCCCACGCTGACCACGGTTCTGGAGGAACCCATGCAGGAGGAAATCACGCCGCCGTACTTTAAGGTGAGGAGCCTGGAGAAATTGATTCCCATCAGGTAGTCCTCCTTTGCCCGCAGGTAGGCGGATTCCGCCAGGCTGTCGTATTCCGACAGATCCTTCGCCGTCCGGATTCCCTTTAAAATCTCCTCCTCCGTCTGGGAATCGATCCAGACCCGCAGCCGTTTTTTCCCTTTTACCCCGGCCATCTGCTCCACCAGCCGGTAAATGTATTCCCCCTCGCGCCCCGAGTCGGTGCACACGTAGATGGTATCCACATCCTCCCGGTTCAGGAGCCCCTTCACAATGCCGAACTGCTTTTTTACGGCGGGGATCACCTCGTATTTGAAGGCTTCGGGGATAAAGGGGAGCGTATCAAGGCTCCATCTTTTGTATTTCTGATCGTATGCCTCGGGATAGCTCATGGTCACCAGATGACCGACGCACCAGGTCACAATGGCCTGGTCCGATTCCACATATCCGTCTGCCCGCCTGCCCCCAAGCCTTAAGGCTTTGGCAAACTCCTGGGCCACGCTGGGCTTTTCCGCGATGTACAGGGCCTTTCCCATAAACTTCCTCCTCCGATGTTCTCTATCATATCATAAGAGGTCCCCCGGCACAAGAAATTTTTCCAGAACATACGTTTGCATTTTCCCGAAGGATGTGCTATACTCAAAAAAAGACGAAAGGGGGAGACGCCATGGGCCAGAGACCTCTTATTTTTCATATCGACGTCAATTCCGCGTATCTGAGCTGGACCGCCGTCAAACTTCTGCGCTCCGGCGGCACGGAGGATCCGCGGCTTATTCCCTCGGCTATCGGCGGCGACAGAAAAAAGCGCCACGGCGTAATCCTGGCCAAATCCCCCGCCGCCAAAGCCTGCGGCGTCCACACGGGGGAGCCTGTGGCCTCGGCCCTGAAAAAATGCCCGGAGCTTAAGCTCTTCGCGCCGGATTTTGAGCTCTATGACCGCTGCTCCAGGGCTTTTATCCAGATCCTTGAGCGCTACAGCCCCCAGGTGGAGCAGTTTTCCGTTGACGAGGCCTTTATGGACATGACCGGAACGGAGCTCCTTTATCCCGATCCCTTAAAGACCGCCGACGAGATCCGCCGCGTCATCTGTGACGAGCTGGGCTTCACGGTCAACGTGGGCGTCTCCGTAAACCGCCTGCTGGCGAAAATGGCCAGCGATTTTGAAAAGCCCGATAAGACTCACACCCTGTTTCCCGAAGAGATCCCGGCCAAAATGTGGCCTCTCGATATCTCGGAGCTTTATATGGCAGGCCGGTCGGCGGTGTCCGTGCTTCGCGGCCTCGGCATCCATACCATCGGCGACCTGGCGGCCGCAAGCCCCTCCACCATACGGGCCCATTTAAAGAAGCACGGCGACCTTTTGTGGCACTACGCCCACGGGGAGGAAGGGCAGGGCGCCATCAGCCGGGTCCCGAAGGACAAGGAAATCGGAAACTCCACCACCATCTCCTACGATGTGGAGTCGGCCGACACGGCGAAAAACATCCTCCTGGCCCTGTGCGAAATGGTGTGCGCCCGCCTGCGGCGCGAGGGCCTTAAGACAAGCTGCGTCTCCGTCCGCATCACAGACTGCAATTTCACAAGCCGCACCCATCAGCGGGTCCTCCCCGTGCTCACCAATGTGACCGGCGAGATTTTCTCCTGCGCCTGCTCCCTGTTCGACGAGCTGTGGGACGGCGCGCCCATCCGCCTCCTGGGCGTACAGACCAGCCGCCTGGCCTCCGGCTCTTACCGCCAGTACAGCCTCTTTGACTCCGGAAAAGCCGAAAAGCTGGAAAAGCTGGACAGCTGCATCGATTCCATCCGCGAACGCTACGGCTCCGATTCCGTAATGCGGGCCAGCTTCCTGGGCGACGAGCAAAAAGAAAACCGCCGGAACATTCTCCGGCGGAAATCTGATCTTCCTTAAGAAAAGCGGCCCCAAAGCTTCCCGTCACGAGCTCAGGTAATTTCGCATGGCGCGGAGGGCGTTTTTTTCCAGGCGGCTCACCTGGGCCTGGGATATGGCGATCTCCCTTGCCACCTCCATCTGGGTCTTTCCCTCGAAAAACCGCAGCTCGATGATGTGCCTTTCCCGCTTCGGAAGCCGCTCCAGGGCCTCCCGCAGGGAGATCTGCTCAATCCACTTTTCTTCCTTATTCTTTTTATCGCTGATCTGGTCCATCACGTACAGCGTATCGCCGCCGTCGGTATAGATGGGCTCGTAGAGGCTCACCGGGCTCTGGACCGCGTCCAGGGCGTAGACGATCTCCTCGCGGCTCATGCCCACCTCGTCGGCGATTTCCATGATGGTAGGCTCCCTTGAGTTCTTTTTCATAAGGGCTTCCCTGGCGTAAATGGCCTTGTAGGCCGCGTCCCGCAGGGAACGGCTGACGCGGATGGGACTTCCCGAATCCCTCAGATAGCGGCGGACCTCGCCGACGATCATGGGCACCGCGTAAGTTGAAAACTTCACCATCATATCGGGGTTAAAGTTGTCGATGGCCTTGATTAAGCCGATGCACCCGATCTGGAACAGGTCGTCAATATTTTCCCTGTTCCCGGAAAACCGCTGGATCACGCTGAGGACCAGCCTCAGGTTCCCCTTGATGTAAAGCTCTCTGGCCTCCCTGTCTCCGGCCTTGATCCGTTTAAAGAGCTCCTCCTTCTCTTCTGCTCCAAGAAGGGGGAGCCTGGACGTATTGACCCCGCAGATTTCCACCTTGTATACAGCCATACCCTTACCTCCGCATAGATTCTATCTAGAATCATGCACGGATTCGGGCAGATTTATACGCTGTAAAAAAGGGAAAAACCGGAAGCCTCTTATCTGGCCATGCTGACTACCTGGCTGTCAAGAGTCTCCATCTGCTCGTCGCTTATGGCGTAAATGTTGTTTTCGCTGTCATAATCCAGCACCACATCGAAGGCTGTGGCTGCTTTATAGGAAACCGTTGAAACATTCTGCTCCAGAGCCTCCACAACGGCCTCGCCGTAGGCCTCTTCATACTGGGTATCGGAAAGCTCGTCAAACTCTCCGTTCTTCGCCCTCTCGTTGAAGTCGTCCACAGCCGCCCCAAAGGCATCCTCCACCGTCTCAAAAAACGCGATGGGCTGGATTTCAAGAGTCACGATGTAGGTATCCTCCTCGCGGATCACGTCCACAGCCTCATATTTCGTCTGGCTGTAAATGTTCTTCGCCACCTCCATCATCCGCTCGGTCAGCGCCACGCTTACAGAATCCTGATCGATGGAAAGGGCGTCCTCCATCTCCAGGGCAAAATCCTGGATATTGGCGTCGTAGAGCTTTTTCGCGTCCTCCTGGGAGGAGCCGGTCAGCTCCATATAGGTCTCATACTGGCCCAGGTAGTTGGCGTCCATGATGCCGATCACATACTCCTCATAGGCGCTGGCGCCCCCTGAGCCCTCCTTTTCAGAGCCGCAGGCAGTCAGCCCCAATGCCACGCAGGCCGCCAGCAGGACGGCGGCAGCTTTCTTATACCATACAGGTGTCTTCATAATTTCTCGCTTCCTCCTGTGTCGTTCCTTTGCCGTCAAGACAGCATGACAGAATTTCCCAACAATTATAGCATATTTATTCAAAGCGCACAATTTCTTTTTTCAGCTGAAGAATGATCTTCTTTTCCAGCCTGGAGATATAGGACTGGGAG
This sequence comes from uncultured Lachnospiraceae bacterium, assembly GCA_944375845.1. GTDB lineage: Bacteria > Bacillota > Clostridia > Lachnospirales > Lachnospiraceae > Lientehia. The sequence goes on along the minus strand of CALWAW010000068.1, from coordinate 25,094 downwards.
ATCCCCATCACGTCGGCCACCTCCTTCTGGGTCATCTCGCCTCCGTCCTCGGAGCCCAGGCCGTACCGCAGCGCCACGATCCTTCTCTCCCGCTCCCCCAGCTTTTCCACCGCCAGCCGGAGCAGGGATTTTTCCACCTCGTCCTCGATGCCCTTTGATATGATATCCTCCTCTGTCCCAAGAATATCAGACAAAAGCAGCTCGTTTCCGTCCCAGTCCACGTTGAGCGGCTCGTCGATGGAGATCTCCATCCTGGTCCTGCTGTTTCTGCGAAGGTACATGAGGATCTCGTTCTCGATGCACCGCGAGGCGTAAGTGGCCAGCTTGATGTTCTTTTCACTATTGAAGGTGTTGATGGCCTTGATGAGGCCGATGGTTCCGATGGAGATCAGATCCTCCACGCCCACCCCCGTATTGTCGAATTTCTTCGCTATGTAGACCACCAGCCTCAGATTGTGTTCAATGAGCTCCCCCTTCGCCTCCTTCTCCTCCTCCGTTCCCAGCATGGCGATCATTTCTGCCTCCCTCTCGGGAGCGAGAGGCGCCGGGAGCACGTCGCTGCCTCCGATATAATGAACCTCGTTTTTCCTTGAAAACAGAAGGCTCCTCATGCCGGAAATGATTTTGAGCTGAAACCTGCTTGGAACTGACACTCTGATGACCATTCTTTCCCCTCCTGATCGTTCCCGTGCCGTTTCCCGTAAAGATGCTCCCGTTCAGGATCACCTGATAGCTTCCGTCGTCCGAAAGCCGTTCCTCCCTGAGGGCCATCCATGTTGGCCCCTGAGAAAGGCTCCGCCGCCTTCCGCTCTCCTCCCTGAGCTCGATCCTGTCGATGAGCCTGCCCTTCAGAAGCCCCTTTCCCCCAATGGAATCATAAGGGATGAAAACGAACCCCGTCTCCTCCCAGTCCTCTGGAAAAAGCGCCTTGAGGGCTTTCGCCTCGCCGATGGAAACGGGAAGCCCCGTGACCGGCTCCCTCAGCCGGTTTCCCGTATCAATGAGGGCCCTCGTCTCAAGGCTCCGCCCGTTCCGGTAAAGGATCACGGTGACAAGCTCCCTCCGCTCCCTTCTCACGGCGGCCCCGAAAAGAAAAAGGGCCCTCCCCCCGTAAAAGACACCCAGGGCCAGAAACAAAAAAAGCAGCAGGCTCCCTCCGTTTAAGGCCCCGGCCGCGTAGCCCAGGCCCGTATGCCGGTAGAGCTGCCCCAGCGCCCCTCCCGCGAAGGCTGTGGCGAGGGCCAGAAATACTGCTGACTTAAAAAGCTCCCGGAAGCCCCGGAAACCGTAGGCCGCCAGGCACATGGAAGGCCCGGCGGCCCCGTAGGAAACCAGAAGGGAGAGCCAGAGAGGCGCCGGGGGAAGCGCGGCGGACAGGACCGTCCACGCCGCCCCGGCCGCCGCCCCCAAAAATAGCCTGGAGCCCCTGCGCTCATAGCCCATTCCCAGGGCAGTCAGATACAGAAGGCCCATGTTCATCCAGGCCTCCACAGCAAACAGCACGTCTATGTATATCACTTTCACAGGAACATTATAGACGGGACAGCCTGCGGAGTCTGTCAAAATCACGGAGGAAAACCGGGCTTTTCATCGCCCTTTTGCGACAAAAAAAGAGCACCGCAACGGGTGCTCTTTAACGTCTTTCACAATTTATTTTTTATTCCTCTGAAGGAAATCAGGGATGGTGATCCCTTTGGTCTCGGGAGTCCTGTAGGAAGGGCTTCCCGTAAAGGCCGGACGCACGGTGGACCTGGGACGCTCGGAAGCGGCGGGGCGCTCGCTCTGGCCTGCGAAGGCGGCGGGAGCCGTCTTTTCTGCCGCAGCGCGGGAAGCCGTCAGACGGGAGGCAGGCACCGTGTAAGAGGGAGCCGCCTTCTTCTGGGAAGCGGGAGCCTGCGCGGCGGGAGCCACGGAGTCATAGGACTCAAGGCCTGTGGCGATCACCGTGATGCTGGCCTCATCCTGTACCGTATCGTCGTACATTGCGCCGAAGATAATATTGGCATTGTCGCCGGCCAGCTCCTGAACATAGCTGGCGGCCTCGTTGGCCTCCATAAGGCCGATATCGCCGGAGATATTGATGATAACATGGGAAGCGCCCTCGATGGTCGTCTCCAGAAGGGGACTGGACACAGCCTCCTTGACGGCCTCGATGGCCTTATCGTCGCCCTTGGCGCGGCCGATGCCGATATGGGCGATGCCCTTGTCGATCATAACGGTCTGGATATCTGCGAAATCCAGGTTAATGAGGGCGGGTACGTTAATCAGATCCGTGATGCCCTGTACCGCCTGCTGAAGAACCTCGTCGGCCCTCTTTAAGGCCTCGGGCATGGTTGTGCGCCTGTCTACGATCTCAAGGAGCTTATCATTGGGGATTACGATCAAGGTGTCAACGCTCTCTTTCAGACGCTCAATGCCGTTTAAGGCGTTCGTCATACGGGTACGGCCCTCAAACTTGAAGGGCTTTGTGACGACGCCCACGGTGAGGATACCCATTTCCTTGGCGATCCCGGCCACCACGGGAGCCGCTCCCGTACCGGTGCCGCCGCCCATTCCGCAGGTGACAAAGACCATATCCGCGCCCTTGACGGCGTCGGAAATCTGGTCGGCGCTCTCTTCAGCCGCCTTCTGGCCAACCTCGGGCTTCGCGCCTGCGCCAAGGCCCTTGGTGAGCTTTTCACCGATCTGGATGGTCTCAGGCGCCTTGCAAAGCTGAAGGGCCTGCTTATCAGTATTGATACCGACGAACTCAACGCCGCCGATATTTTCATCAATCATACGGTTAACAGCGTTATTGCCAGCGCCGCCTACGCCGATGACAATAATTTTCGCTGAGCTTTCTGTCTCATTCATTTTAATTTCTAACAAAACACTTTCCTCCCTTGACCGTCACACTCAAAAACAGTCCCCGAAGCGGGTACTGTCACGTTTATAGCATAAGTCATTTTCAAAAAATAATCAACCACTACTTTCATAAAAAAACATTATTTTTTATGGGAAAATTTACATTACTTTTTTTGAAGTTTTCATAATCACCATTCGCCTTCTACGAAGGGATAGGACGGGTTTTTGGCGTCAGGATCGAAGCCCTCCAGGTAAACGGTCCCGGTCCTTCCGGAAAGCTGGGGCAGCATATCGTGAAGCTCTGCCACCTTTTCCGCCAGGTATTCCCCTGTGCCCAGGATCGCCCGGATCCTGTCCAGATAGAGAGTTACGCGGCCTCCCGTGCCCAGATTTACCTCGCTTACCTCCATCTCGTAGCCGGAAAGGAGCTGGGACAGGTTCATAATCTCCTGGAAGATCCCCTGATCCTCCACAGTAAGGGGCTCGTACATGACCACGTTCTGAAAAGTAAGGCCCGTGATCAGAGGGACCGCCGGATCCCGCTCCCCGGAGCTTTCCACCACGATTCCCTCCCGGTCAAAGTACAGGAAGCTTCCCATATATTCCACGCAGCCCGCCAGGCTCTTTTCATATACGATAACCTTCGCCGAATGGAGGCCCGTCACCTTCACCTCGTACCGCTCGATAAAGGGGATATCCTCGTGACTTCCGAATTTTTCCTGATACACGGCGTAAAAGGGGTTCCGGTCCTTATCCTCTTTAAAGATCATGGAAATGATCTCATCCTCCGTATAACGGCTTGTCCCCGTTACGGTAATGTTCGTGATCCTGGCTGTCCAGCAAAAGAGGAAGGCGCCGCCAAGAAGCAGAACCACAAGCCCTGCGATGATCCAGACAAGCTTCCCTCTTCCCTGTTTTTTCTTCAGCCTTTTCTTTTTTTTCATCCGCACCTCCGTCACCGCTCGTAGCGGATGCTCCTGGATACGCTTAAGGCCGCCCCCATCTCGATCATCAAAAACACCACCGACGTGCCTCCGTAGCTGATGAAGGGGAGGGTGATGCCCGTGTTGGGGATGGTGTTGGTGACGACGGCGATATTTAAGATCACCTGGAGGGCGATATGGGCCATGACGCCCACGACCAGCATGGAGCCGAACAGATCAGGCGCGTTGTTGGCAATTACCACAAATCTCCAGATCATAAACAGAAACAGAAGAATCACGCAGACCGCCCCGAAAAGCCCCAGCTCCTCACAGATAATGGAAAATACCATATCGTTCTGAGCCTCGGGCACAAAGCCCAGCTTCTGCATACTGGCCCCCAGCCCCTTGCCGAAGAGGCCGCCGGAGCCGATGGCGTAAAGCCCCTGGAGCACCTGATGGCCGCCCTCCAGGGCGTAGGCGGAAGGATCCTTCCACACCAGAATCCGCTCCAGCTGATACTCCTCCAGGATATGGAGCTCGATCAGCTTGTCGGAGAACACCGTCACCAGAATGGCGATGGCCGCCACAATGCCCACGGCGGCAAAAAACCGCAGCTTCTTTCTGCTGGCCACGAACAGCATCACAAAAACGATGCCAAGAAGGATAATGCCGCTGCTTAAGTTGTTGTCCGTCACCAGCAGGATCAGCGGCGCTTCAATGGCCACCAGAAGGATCTGCGCCTTCCACAGATCGATTTTTTTGGAAAACCGGTTGATCAGAGCGGCCATGGAAAGGATCAGAGCCACCTTTACCGCCTCCGCCGCCTGGAACAGCGAGGTGCTCCCGATTCCGAACCATCTCTTTTTTCCGTTGTACTCGATGCCCAGAGGGGTAAAGTTTACCAGAATCATCAGAATCAGAGCCAGCACATAGCCCAGGACCGCCAGCTTTTTATATTTATGGTAATCGATCCGGGAAACCAGGAACATGCAGACAAAGCCCAGAATCAGGGCGACAGCCTGCTTTTTCAGATAAAAAAGGGAATCTCCCGTATTGATCTGGGCCGCATAGGAGCTGGAGCTGTACACCATCACCAGTCCAAAGCAGCAAAGGAAGATGATTACCGCCAGAAGGCTGTAATCATAGAAACGCTTCCTGCTCTTTCTTTTTACCGCACCCTGGTTCACGCTTTTTTCTGCCATGGGCTCACTCCAATACTATTTCCTCACAAGCTCCTTGAAGATACGTCCCCGCTCCTCATAGTTCTTAAACATCCCCCAGCTGGCGCAGGCAGGGGATAAAAGCACTGCGTCTCCCGGCGCCGCGGCCTTTTCCGCCAGGCCCACCGCCTCCTCCATGGACGAGGCGAACACATAGTCCAGGCCCAGCTTTTTCGCGGCGGCGGCGATCTTCTCAGCCGTCTGTCCCAGAAGAATCAGCTTTTTCGCCCTGCCCTTGCAGGCGGAAAGCCATTCCTCATATTCCGAGCCCTTATCGTAGCCCCCCGCGATCAGCACCGTGGGCCGGACCATGGCCCGGATCCCCTGGATAGCCGCGTCGGGGTTCGTTCCCTTGGAATCATTATAGTAGGCGACGCCGTCCTTTTCCGTCACAAATTCGATTCTGTGCTCCACGGCCTTGAACTCCTTCATGGCCCTTCGGATCACGTCCATGGGCACGCCCATGGACCAGGCCACCGCCGCCGCAGCACAGGCGTTCTCATAATTGTGGCGTCCCAGGATATTCAGCTCGCCGGTCCGTACCACCAGCTCCTTTTCCCCGGAAAGCTCGCTGTAAATTCCGTCGCCCTCCAGATAAACGCCGCCGGGCACACGTCTGGCGCTGCTGAAATAGACGGGCCTGGCGTTTACCAGCTCCCCAAAGCGCCGAAGCTCCTCATCCTCATAGTTTAAAACACAGACGTCCTTTTCGGTCTGGTTTTTGGCGATCAACTCCTTGACCCTGATATATTCCTCCATGGAGCCGTGGCGGTCCAGATGGTCCGGGGTGATGTTTAAAATCGCGCTGACCTGGGGATGAAAGGTATCAATGGTCTCCAGCTGGAAGCTGGAAACCTCGGCCACCGTCACAGACTCCTCCGTCATTTCCAGAGCGTGGGCCGTATAGGAGGTCCCGATATTGCCCACCACGAACACGCTGGGGTAATAAGCCTTAAAAATCCGGCCCACAAGTGCCGTGGTCGTGGTCTTTCCGTTGGTTCCCGTGATGGCCGCAAGCCGCCCCTTCCCGCAGCGGAAGGCCGCCTCGATCTCGCTGAGGACGGGAACGCCCGCCTTTTTAAGAGTCTCCACAAAGGGAGCCCTTAAGGGGATCCCGGGGCTGATGACACAGAAGGAAACCCCGGACGCCGTCTCCGGCGAAAGCTCTCCCAGAAGGATCCGGGCCCCCGGAAGCTTTCTTGCAAGCTCCTCCCGGTCAAGGCTCTCGTTTCCGTCGTAGAGAATCACCTGCTCCCCCATATCCAGAAGCATTTTTGCGGCGCCGATACCGCTGATCCCGGCCCCCGCCACAAGAGCGCATTTATGTTCTGTTCTTTCCATGATTTTCTCCTTATGTTACATTGCCATATAGGCGATCAGGCAGAGAATCGCCGTCACCGCCGAAAACACCGTCACAATGCGGGTCTCGGACCAGCCGCCCAGCTCGAAGTGGTGATGGATGGGGGCCATGCGGAACAGCCGCTTTCCGTGGGTCGCCTTGAAATACCCCACCTGAAGGATGTCAGAAAGGGTCTCGGCGAAATAGATGAAGCCCACCAGAAGGATAAAGATGGGCATCTGGAGCATAAAGGCCGTGGAGGCCACGAAGCCGCCCAGAGCCAGAGAGCCCGTATCGCCCATGAACACCTTGGCCGGATAGGCGTTAAAGAGCAGAAAGCCCAGAAGGCTTCCCACCACGGCCCCTGTTATGGGCTCGATGCCGCTTCCCTCGCCGGAGGAGACCACCGTAAAGAATACGGCCACCAGAATCGTCACACTGGTGCAGAGGCCGTCCAGGCCGTCCGTCAGGTTCACGCCGTTATCGGTTCCCAGCACGATGATAAAGAAGGCCGGGATGAAAAACCAGCCCAGATCCAGAAGCTTTCCGCCTGTGAAGGGAATCAGCATTTCCGTGGAAACCACGTCGGAGGTCATCAGGTAATAGCAGAGGATCCCGGCGATCACCAGCTGGCCTGCCAGCTTCTGCCAGGGCTTCAGGCCCTCGGACCGCTTCAGCACCACTTTAATAAAGTCGTCCAGAAGGCCCACGATCCCAAAGCCCACCGTGGTAAAAAGGATGGGGATGATCTTCGGATAGTCTTTTACAAAGAACAGGCTGGTAACCGCGATGCTGATGAGGATCGCCAGCCCTCCCATGGTGGGAGTCCCGGACTTTTTCGCATGGGCCTTGGGCCCCTCCTCGCGGATGGTCTGGCCGAATTTCAGCTTCCGCAGAAACGGGATCAGGATCGGACACAGTATGGCGCTGATCCCGAAGGAAACCAGCACGGAAATGATGGCTGCATATTTCATATCGCTCTTACTCCTGTAGCTTACCGCATTGATTTTGCCGGCGCCCGGGCCGGCTTTTTACAGTATAAGCCTTTTTTTCATAAGAATCAACCCTCATCTATGCCCAGATACGGGAGGATATTGTCAAAGATTTCGGCGATCACCGGAGCCGCGATGGTGCCCCCGTAGTAGGTTCCCTCAGGCTCGTCGATGGTGATGAGGGCGATCACCTGGGGATCGTCGGCGGGCGCAAAGCCCAGAAACGAAGAAATATACTTGTTCTCGCTCCGGGGGAGCTTTTCTGAGGTGGCAGTCTTTCCGCCGATCCTGTAACCCTCCAGGTAAGCCCTGTTCCCGGTGCCCTCTGCCACCACCTTCTCCAGGATATAGCGCATGGTCTCGCTGGTCTCCTCTGACAGGATCCGCCCGCCCGTCTCCCAGGAAAGCTTTTTTACCACGTCGCCCCGGGCGTTTCGCACCTCCATCCCGAAATGGGGCGTCACCCTGGTTCCCCCGTTTATGATGGAGGCCGCCGTTGTAATCAGCTGAAGGGGCGTGATCTGGAAGGACTGGCCGAAGGAGACTGTGGCCAGCTCCACCTCTCCCATGGCGTCCTTTTTGTGCATGATGGTGCCCGCCTCGCCGGGAAGATCGACCCCCGTCCGCTCCAGAAGCCCGAACTGACCGAAGTATTCATACATGGTTTCCACCCCCAGCCGGAGCCCCACCTCGATGAACACCGGATTGCAGGAATTCATGGCTCCCTCCAGAAAGGTCTCGGAGCCGTGTCCCGCCACCTTGTGACAGTGGATTCTCCTGTCCTCCACGATCCTGTAGCCAGGACAGTAAAAGCTGTCCTCTAACGTCACCGCCCCCTCCTCAAGGCCTGCCGCCGCCGTTATGATCTTAAAGGTGGAGCCGGGCTCGTAGGTATCGCTTACGCAGGGATTTCTCCACATCTGATTCAGAAGCCTCTGGTACTCCTCCTGGCTTAAATCTTCGCCCGCCTCCAGGGTGAAGGGATTGTTCAGGTCGAACTCCGGAACGTTCACCATGGCCAGAAGCTCCCCGTTTTCAGGATTCATAATGATGATGGAAACCTGCTTCGCGTTCTTCTGCTCCATGACCTTCTGTGCCGCCTGCTCAGCGTATTTCTGAATATTCACATCCAGGCTCAGCGTAAGGTCCCAGCCGTCCACCGGCTCGATTCTGTTTTCCGCCGCCGAATCGATCTCGATTCCCCTGGCGTCCGTCTGGGTGAGGATCGTTCCGTTTTCGCCCTTTAAATATTCCTCGTACCGGACCTCCAGCCCCACGACGCCCTGATTGTCGCCGCCGGTAAAGCCCAGCACGTGGGAGGCCAGGCTCCCGAAGGGATAATATCGCTTATAGTCCTCATCCACCTTCACGCCGCTTAAGTTTTCCAGGCGGATGGCGTCCCCCACCTCCTTATCCACATTGGAGCGGATCACCTCGCGGGAGCTTATCTTCTCCACCTTTTCGCGCACCTCGTCCCGGGAAAGGCCGAGGCTTTCAGAGAGCACCTCAATCACCCGTTCCGGCTCCGTGATCTGGCTGTGAATCACCGACACGGTGCACACGGTCCTGTTATCGGCGATGACTGTCCCGTTCCTGTCCAGGATCCGGCCCCTGGCCGCCTTGATGGAGCGCTCCCGTTCATGGAGCTCCTGGGCCAGAGACGTATAATGGGCAGACCGGGCGATCATCAGATAGCCCAGCCTGCCCGCAAGAACCGCGAAGCCTGCCAGGCAGGCCGCGAACACCATCAGGATTTTCAGCCGGTGAAATGTATAATTGGGAACCATGGCCCCTCCGTGGGCTTTTTATTACAGCTTATTCCTCTTCCTCCTCATTCATGCCTTCCCCTCCGCCTGCATCCCCGTTTTCAGGCTCCGCGTCTCCGGGGGGCGCCTCGTCCCCGGAAAGCTCCTCTTCCTCAGAGATTTCTTCGTCCTCAGGAATTTCCTCCTCGGAAGCCGCTTCCTCCCCGGACTCCTCATCGCCCTCAGGCTCGGCCACAGGCTCCGTCTCCTCGGTCTCGTCCGTCCCCCTTGTGGGGAACAGGTTCAGATAGGGGATCATCTCTGTCCACAGGTCGTGGGTCAGGTAGGTGGTGTAGCCGCCGGTGGACTGATCCTCCACATGGGGCTCGTCGATAACCACCATCATAAAATACTCCGGATCGCTGGCCGGCACAAAGCTGCAGAAGGATACCACATAATTATTTTCACTTCTGGGCTGCTTTTCCGCCGTTCCTGTTTTTCCGGCGATCTCATAGCCGGGTATGGCGGTGGACCAGCTTCTCTGGTTATCCACCATGGCCAGCATGGCCTCTCTTAAAAATTCCGAGGTGCTCTCGCTCACCGTCTCCCGCACCAGGGTCTTTTCCATGGACTCCACCACGTCGCCCCCGGGGCTTAAGATTTCCTTCACCACATGGGGCGTATAGTAGCTGCCTCCGTTTATGACAGAGCAGTAGGCCGCCGCCATCTGGATTACAGTGGCGTTAAAGTTCTGGCCGAAGGAATTGGTGGCCAGGTCCACCTGGGTCATTTCCTCCTCGCTCTTTAAAATTCCGTATTCCTCTCCGGGAAGGTCGATGCCGGTGCGCTCTCCCAGTCCGAAAATGGGCTGGTACTTACAGAACACCTCGGCCCCTACCTGCCAGCCGATCTGCATCAGCGCGTCGTTGCAGGATTCTATGATAGCGCCCTTCACGTCCAGCATCCCGTGGCCGGACAGGTTGATGCACCCGATCCTGCCGCCTCCGCCGGGGATATCCCAGCCGCCGTCGCAAAGATAGGTGTCGGTGGTGGAGACCTTCCCCTCCTCAAGGCCCGCCGCGATGGTTAAAGGCTTCGCCGTGGAGCCCGGCTCATAGGTTGTCTGGGTGATGAAGTTCTTCCAGATCCCGTTTAAAGTCTCAAGGCGCTCGTCCTCGCTCATGGCGCTTATTTCCGCCTGTGAAAAATATCCGCTCACCGTCAGGTCCGAGGGATTGTTCAGATCGTAATAGGGGTAGGAGGCCATTGCCAGCACCTCCCCGTTGTCGGGATCCATGACGATGACCGCCGTGTTCTCGGAGCCGATCTCCTCATTGAATTTTTTGATCTGCTCCTCCACAATGGCCTGTAAATTCACGTCGATGGTGGATACCACGGTGTTTCCGTCGACGGCGTCCCTGCTCACCAGCTCCGCGTTGGAGTCCTCGTTGATGGAGCCGTATTTTCTTCCGGGCACCCCGGCCAGATCGTCGTTATAGTACTGCTCGATTCCGTATCTTCCCGTCGTCCCGTCCTCGGAGGCGAAGCCGATCATGTCGCAGGCCAGCGTGGAATAGGGATAAACCCGCTTGTACTCCGTCTCGAACCAGACCCCGTCGATCTTGTCCTTGATCTTCATGTTGTCGTTGACTTCCGCCTCGATGGCCAGGAACTTGTCCCTGTTCTCCTCGCTCATGCGTTTTTCATAGCGGATATACTGGGCGTTGGGGTTCTCAGAAAGAAGCTCCTCAAGCTCCGCCCTGTCATAGCCGTAGCACTCTACCAGGGCGTCCAGCGTGGGATTTTTGATGTTGTCGTCGGAATTGATCACAGAAGGATCCAGAATCAGGTTGTAGACCGCCTCGTTGGTGGCCAGCACCGTACCGTTCCGGTCCAGGATCTCGCCCCTTTTGAAGGGGATGGTGTCGGAGCTGTAGGTCTGCTGGGCCAACACCGTCTTTGCGTACTCCTCCCCGTCCTTCGCGCCGATGAGCGCCACCGTAACGGCCAGAACACACAAAACCAGCGCCACCAGTACAAAGGTAAGCGCCAGTTTTTTCTTCATATATTTTTGAAATCGCTTCGGAGCGTTTTTATTCTTTCGGGATGCTTTCATACTGCTGTACATACTCCCTTTCTGTCTGGTCATAGTAAATCACCTGGCTGTCGTCAGGATAGACCATGCCCAGCTCTTCCGTGGCCGTTCTGTAGATCTGGCTGATGTCGGAGGCCGCCTCGATCCTGGTCCTTGCCGACTCGTTGAGATCAATCATCTCCTCCAGCTGGGCTTCCAGCGACTGGATCTCGCTCATTCTGCTGTTGATGGAGGCCTGTACCCTCAGGTATCCGATGCAGGCCGCCAGCACCACCACGGAGGCGATGCTTAAGAAAAGCACGTAGGCGGGGCTCATCTGCCTTGCCTGCTGGCGCCGCTTTATGGCTCTTCTGGCCGGGAGCGCCTCCTCGCGCCGCTCCGGTATATAGATTTCCGGCGCGGCCTTGCGCACCGTATTTCCGTCAATCTGCGTGCTCCAGGCCCTTTGCGGCCTTACAGGCTGTCTCTGATATGCTGCCATGAAATCCTCCCCGGGCCTTTGTCAGGCCCTCTCAAATACTCTCAGCTTGGCGCTTTTCGCCCGCTTATTTTCTGAAAGCTCTTCCTGTGAGGGAAGAACCGGTTTTTTCGTAATCACTTTGCCTTTGCTCTTTTTCCCGCATACGCATACGGGAAATTCCGGCGGGCAGGTGCATGGATTCTCGTTTTTCCGGAAACCGGTTTTAACGATCCGGTCCTCCAGGGAATGAAAGGTGATGATGCACAGCCTTCCTCCCGGCTTCAGAAGATCGATCAGCCTGTCCAGGGATTCCTCCAGAACGGACAGCTCCCTGTTTAACTCAATGCGGATGGCCTGGAAGGTCCTCTTGGCCGGATGGCCTCCCGTCATTCTCACTCTGGCGGGGATGGCGCCCTTTATGATCCCGGCCAGCTGCCCTGTGGTTTCGATTCTCTGTTTCTTTCTCGCCTCTGCGATGTGCTTCGCAATGTTTTTTGCGAATTTATCTTCTCCGTAATCCCGGATGATCCGGTAGAGCCGGTCCTCGCTGTAATCGTTCACGATGTCTGCCGCCGTCATGGACTGGCGCTGATCCATCCGCATATCCAGGACGGTATCTTCTTTATAGGAGAAGCCTCTTTCCAGCGTGTCCAGCTGGTAGGAGGATACGCCCAGATCCAGAAGGATCCCGTCCACCGCCCGGATCCCCAGGTCTGAAAGGACCCGGTCCATGGCCTCATAGTTGCTCCGGACAATGGCGACTCTGTCCCCGAAGGGCAGAAGGCGCTTTTTCGCCGCCTCAATGGCCGCCGCGTCCTGATCGACGCCGATATAGCGTCCCTTCTCCGAAAGGCGCCTGCACACCTCGTATGCGTGGCCGCCGCCGCCTAAGGTGCCGTCGGCGTAAACGCCGTCGGGCTTTATGTTCAGATACGCGATCGTTTCGTCCAGAAGTACGGATCTGTGCTCAAATCCCATGGTTAAAACCTCAGCTCCTCCAGGCCCTCTGCCAGTTCTTCAATATCCTCGCAGGCGCTGGCCGCTTCCCAGGCCTCCCTGTTCCAGATCTCCACCCGGCTTCCCACGCCCACCAGGACCACGTCCCGTCCAAGCCGGGCATAGGCGCGCAGGCTCGACGGAATCAGGATTCTTCCCTGCTTGTCCACGTCGCACTCCCCGGCGCTTCCGATGAAAAACCTGGAAAAGGCTCTGGCGTTCTTGTGGGTGAGAGGCATGTGGCTGATGCTCTCCACTACGGAATCCCATTTCTCTTCAGTAAACAAAAAAAGGCACTTTTCCAGACCCTTTGTCACCACAAAACGATCGCCCCCGGCCTCCCGGAATTTTGCCGGAACAATGAGACGGCCCTTTGTGTCCATTGTGTGATTGTATTCGCCCATCATCTGGTTCTTCATCTGTGCCACCTGAAGCCTCTGCCTCTACCACTTTCTACCATTGAACCCCACTTTTTAACCACTTATCACCATTCTATTCTATTTACCCGGAAATATCAAGGGGGTTTCGGGAGTTTTTCAGGAAAAATTAAGAAGCGGCAAAGGGCCGGACAGCAATAAAAAACACCTGTTCCCCCGGCGGCAGAACCGCCGGAGAAAGCAGGTGTTTTCGCGTCATTGAAGACCGATGATAAATATCACAAACGCCATGATGCAGAGCATCGTCCAGAGAAAATACCGCCCGGCAATGACCCAGTCCGAGGGCTCCGCCGCTTCGGCGTCCTGGATATAAAAGCGCAGGCCGAAACGGAACAGCTCATCGGCAAATAAGATCGAGACAGCCGCGAGCAGGCAGATAAGCGTTCCGGAAAACCAGGCGATCCAGTCGCCCTTATAGGTCAGCTCAGGCCCGTCAGCCAAAATAAGGAGATCCGATACCGTAGGCTCTGCCTCCTCTGTCATGCCGCCGCTTGTGGTCCCCCAGGTTCCTCCCAGATAACTTTCGATGTCCGCGCTTCCGTCCTCATGGTACAGCCAGAAGCGGCCTCCTTCTTTTATAGTGCCGCCGCGGAAAAGAAGCTCCTCATCCCGGCGCACCTCGATGCCTGTCAGGGAGCTCAAGCCCTCTTCCTCAGGAACGGCGTCCGGAGCCTCCCGAATGGTATAGATCCGCCTCTCATCGCCGTATTGGAATTCAATTCGCCCCTCTCCGTATACCCAAAACCGGATCTGCTCCCCGTTAAGCTTCCCGGAATAGACGGTGCGGCCCTCCTCCTGTTTCGGGATCAGAAGCTGATTTCTGTACTCGAAGCCGTCTCGGGCTGCAAACGCCGCGTAGGCCGCCGCGAACCCCAGAATCATAACCCCCATAACAATCAGGATCACCTTTTGAAACCTGCCCAGATTTCTGATCCTTTTCATGGACACTCCTCCCCTCTTATGGTATCTTTATTGTACCATCCTTTTTTCTTTCCAGAAAGGCTTCTTTATGAATAAGCAGGAAGTATACGATTATCTGAAAAAGCGCGGCCTCTGGCACGAGATCTCGGAGCACAGGGCCGTCTATAATATGGAGGAAATGGCCGCCGTCGCCCTGCCCTACCCCGAGGCCGACGCGAAAAATCTTTTCGTGCGGGATGACAAGCGCCGGAACTACTACCTGATCACGGTGCAGGGCAGCAAGCGGGTGAACTTAAAGGAATTCCGCCAAAAGCACCATACCCGGCCGCTGTCCTTCGCCTCAGAGGAGGAGCTTCGGTCCATCCTTGGCCTGATCCCCGGCGCGGTCACGCCTTTAGGCGTCTTAAACGATACGGAGCGCAGGGTCCAGGTGTTTCTGGACGAGGCCTTTTTCGAGGCTCCCGGACTGATCGGCGTCCATCCCAACGACAACACGGCCACGGTCTGGCTGAGAACGGAGGATCTCGCCGCTGTCATCAGGGAGCACGGGAACCAGGTACAGCTTCTATAAAACAAAAACCCCGCAGGATTTCCTGCGGGGGAATCGTGGAAGCAATGGGGCTCGAACCCATGACCTCTCGCGTGTGAGGCGAACGCTCATCCCAGCTGAGCTATGCTTCCGTTTCGGTACTTTTCTATTTTACCATTATTTTTTGAATAGTCAAGACTTTTTTACAAAACAAAAAGCCCGCAAACCGTAGTTTTGCGAACTTATCAGATGAAAACCTGTAAAATAGCCTGTAGGGGAATCGAACCCCTGTTTCCGCCGTGAGAGGGCGGCGTCTTAACCGCTTGACCAACAGGCCTTATGAAGTATCCTTACGGGATAGTCGAGGCGACAAGATTCGAACTTGCGACCTCCGCGTCCCGAACACGGCGCTCTACCAAACTGAGCCACGCCTCGATACCTTGCATAGTATAGCTTAAATTTTTCCTATTGTCAAGAATCTTTTTTCAATTTCTTTCAAAATTTTTTAGGGCTCCGGGGCCGCCCCAGGCGGCCCCTAAAACCTTCACAGGCTCTTATGCCTTTTTCCTTCTGCCCTTACCGGCAAGAACTGCCGTCAGAACTCCCACCGCTGAAACCGCGAAAAGGCTTCCCCAAAGGGAACCGTTCCCCGCGTCTCCCGTGGGAGGGGTCTTTCCGTCTGCCGCGGCTTCCGGCGCGGCCGTCGTTTCCGGTACGGCTGTGCTCTCTTCCGCCTTTGTGGTCTCCGGCGCCTTGGAGCTTTCTTCTGCCTTCGTGGTCTCCGGTGTCTCGGAGCTTTCTTCTGCCTTCGTGGTCTCCGGCGTCTCGGAGCTTTCTTCTGCCTCTGTGGTCTCCGGTGCCTCGGAGCTTTCTTCTGCCTCTGTGGTCTCCGGCGTCTCGGAGCTCTCCGCTTCTTCCGTAGTCTCCGGCACGTCCGCCGCAAAGGTCCACTGTCCCACCGCCTTCAGCACGCCGTCCTCAAGGGTCGCGGTCCAGCCTGAAAATTGCCACACGCCCTCTTTTCCATCCTTTTCTCCGCGGATTTTCGTCTGATTTGTAAAGGAGCTGTCCAGGGCCGCCTGCGCCGCGCTCAGATTATCGTATTCCTGAGAATCAGCGGGAAGCACTGCCCCCTCAGGAGCCTCTGTTCCCCAGTCGTAGCTGATGGTGTAGGAAACCTTTTCTTTTGCATAAACCTGGATAACCAGTCTGCTGACCTTATGCTCTCCCCCTGAAACGGGAAGGTTATATTCTAATGTGACCGTCGTGGGGTTAAGCCTGCTCGTGGACGGGTTGGTCACTATAATCTCATTTGCGGCAGGATCATAGCTGACTGTGCTGGCCGGATCTGTTTCGGCTCCCTCGAAGGAGATCGGCGTTCCGTCCGCCCCGATATAAGGGTTATCGATCACAATCTGGTTCCCTTCTATTTCCACCGGGGCGTCAGGACTCCCCACCCTATAGGTTTCCCTCATCGGAAAGCTCTCTGTCCCTTCTGCGTGGCGGACATCCCCTGCCGTCAGGGCAGTCATTCCGCTCATGAAAGAGAAATCTGTCACCATATTGTTGCCCATGCCCAGAATCTTCAGATTTTTAAACCTTGCCAGATTATCCACATCAACGATATTGTTTCCATGGAGGCCCAGAGTGGTCATGGTATCAGGAAGGCTGTCGCAGAACTCCGTATTGGTAAGGTTGTTGATATTCAGCACAAGGCTTTCCAGTTTTTTGAGCGGTGCAAACATGACCGTGTCCTCATCGCTGATTTCACAGTAGGGCATGGAAAGCTCCTTCAGATTGATAAGGGAACTGACTGCCTCCCGGTAAGACACCCTGTTTTCATCCGTGATCACGACCTTTTCCAGTTCCAGCTCCTCCAGGGAAGTATAGCCCTTAAGGGCGCTGATGTCAGAAATGGCATTATATCCCTCGAAATCCGCAATTTTAAGCACCGAGAGCGAATGATTCTCAAGGGCTGAAATGTCGCTCAGATTCTCGCACCTGGAACAGTCCAGCTCCTGAAGCTTTGGACACGCAGTCCCTGAGAGGCCATCCAAAGAGACCAGATTATCGTTGGAGCTGACGGTCAGCTTGGTAAGCTCAGGCTTTTTGCCGAGGACTGTAAGATCCCCCAGAGAATCATTGTCTGTGATCGTCAGTTGGGTGAGCTTGGCAAGCCCTTCAATTTCCTCCAGACCCTCCACAGTTCCTTTTATGGAAAGACTGGTGAGGTTCACCGCATACCGGAGCCCCTCCAGGCTTTTCACACCGTCCTCTGAATAGACAGAGAGTCTGGAGAGCCCTTTCATGTCCGCCTCTGTGACAACCGCATCCACCGGGCGCTTTTCATCGTCCGGTTTCCCTGCGTTCAGGGCTTCATTGATCGCCTTTTTAAGCCCCTCGTCGGGAATCACATCTTCCCCCTGGGCCAGCGCCGCTCCGGGAAACAGGCCCAGCACCAGCAGGAGCGCGGCCGCCAGGCAAAGCAGCTTCCTTTTCATAACCAGTTTCCTCCTTATATCATCTATCATCACTTCATCAGCTTCTGTATGGTTTTGCAAAGCTCGTCCACAGACTCTTCCTTTCCGTCGCGGATATCGTCCACCACGCAGGTCTTGATGTGGTTTGAGAGCAGAGTCTTGCTGAAAGCGTTCAAGGCGGAGGATACGGCCTGCACCTGGGTTAAAATATCCACGCAGTAGCGGTCCTCCTCCACCATGGAGCGGATCCCCCGGATCTGTCCCTCCATGCGGTTGAGGCGATGGATCAGATCCTTATATTCCTTTTCGTTCCTGTGTTTTCTTCTGGAACAGTTTTTGCACTCTCTTGCACAGTCCATAAAAACCTCCGTTCCGGCACCCGGCCGCCTGTACTTACCGCTAGTGTAGCACAGGGCGCACCGCAAGTCAAACGCCCGGAGAGAGCGGAAAAGCAGGCCGCGCGCTTTACGCAAAATCGAACAGGGAAAGCTGATTGCTTTTCGGAAGGTCGCCGAAGATCCCCATATCGGCCATCAGGTCGATGGTGCCCTTGGGCACCTTGGTCTTTTGCCAGAAATCCTCCAGGGAGAGGAATCTCTCTCCGGTCTTTACGGCCTCCACCACGGCCTCGGCGGCCTTGCCCCCCAGCCCGTCGATGGAGCTTAAGGAGGGCATCAGCTTCCCGTCAATGATCTGGAACCGATCCGCCTTGGCCCTGTAAACATCGATGGGCATAAACTCAAAGCCGCGGGCGTACATTTCCTGAACAATCCGCATATCCCGCAGGGTTCCCTGCTCCTTCTGGGAGAGGGTGTCGGAGCGCTTCTTATAATCGGCCAGATGGTATTCCAGCCGGTCTCTGCCCTGGCACATCAGCTCATAGGAAAAGCCGGAGGCGCGGATGCTGAAGAAGGCCGCGTAATAGGCCAGAGGATAGAACACCTTGCAGTAGGCGATCCTCCAGGCCATCATCACATAGGCCGCCGCGTGGGCCTTGGGGAACATGTACTTGATCTTTTTGCAGGATTCAATGTACCATTCCGGAACCCCCGCCTCCCGCATGGCGGTCTCCCACTCAGGCTTTAAGCCCTTGCCCTTTCTCACGGCCTCCATGATCGTGAAGGAAAGGCTCTTGTCCATGCCCATGCCGATGAGATAGATCATAATATCGTCACGGGTACAAATGGCCGTCTGGATGGTGGCCTGACCGCTTAAGATCAGATCCTGGGCGTTCCCCAGCCACACGTCGGTGCCGTGGGCCAGACCGGCAATCCGCACCAGGTCGGAAAAGCAGGTGGGCTTGGCGTCAATTAACATCTGCATGGCGAAGTCTGTGCCGAACTCCGGGATCCCCAGAGCGCCCAGCTTGCAGCCGCCGATATCCTCCGGAAAGATCTTAAGGGCCGAGGTGTTCTGGAACAGGCTCATAACCTCTTTGGAGTCCAGCGGAATCTCCCTGGCGTTTAAGCCGGTCAGATCCTCCAGCATCCGGATCATAGTGGGATCATCGTGTCCCAGAATATCCAGCTTCAGGAGGTTGTGGTCAATGGAGTGATAATCAAAATGGGTGGTGATAATCCCGGAGCTCATATCGTTGGCGGGATGCTGCACCGGGGTAAAGGTGTTGATCTCCTCCCCGTGGGGCATGACCACGATGCCGCCGGGATGCTGTCCCGTGGTGCGGCGCACGCCCACGCAGCCCTGGACGATCCTGTTGATCTCCGCGTTCCGCTTGTGGATTCCCCGCTCCGCGAAATAGTTCTTCACGTATCCGTAGGCCGTCTTGTCGGCCAGAGTGCCGATGGTGCCCGCCTTGAAGGTGTGGCCCTTTCCGAAGATCACCTCAGTATAGGCGTGGGCCTTGCTCTGGTACTCGCCGGAAAAGTTCAGGTCAATATCCGGCTCCTTGTCGCCCTTGAAGCCCAGGAAGGTCTCAAAGGGGATGTCAAAGCCGTCCTTTTTTAAAGGCGCGCCGCAGACCGGACAGGTCTTATCGGGCATGTCGCAGCCGGCGCCGCCGCTGAATTTTTTCACATCCTCCGACTCAAAATCGCTGTAATGGCATTGGGGACAGTAATAATGGGGAGGCAGCGGGTTCACCTCAGTGATCCCCGACATGGTGGCCACAAAGGAGGAGCCCACGGAGCCCCGGGAGCCCACCAGATAGCCGTCGTCGTTGGATTTTTTCACCAGCTTCTGGGCGATGATATACATCACGGCGAAGCCGTTGGTGATGATGGAATGAAGCTCCCGCTCAAGCCTCGACTCCACCACCTGCGGAAGGGGATCCCCGTAGATGGACTTTGCTTTCTCGTAGCACATGGTCCGAAGCTCCACGTCGGAGTTTTCGATCACCGGCGGGCATTTGTCGGGCCGCACCGGCGCGATGGGCTCGCACATATCCGCGATTCGGTTGCTGTTTTCCACCACGATCTCATAAGCCTTCTCTTTTGAAAGGTAATCGAATTCCTTTAACATCTCCTCCGTGGTGCGAAGGTAGAGGGGGGCCTGGTTGTCGCAGTCGTCGAAGCCCTGACCGGCCATGATGATTCTTCTGTAGACCTCGTCCTCGGGATTCAAAAAGTGGACGTCGCAGGTGGCCACTACCGGCTTTCCGAAATGCTCTCCCAGCTCAATGATCTTTTTATTCAGATTCTGGAGGTCGGCCTCGCTCTCGATCCCGTGCTTGCCCTCCCGGAGCATAAAGGCGTTGTTGCCGATGGGCTGTACCTCCAGATAATCGTAAAACCGCACCAGCCGCTCCAGCTCCTCGTCGGGCGCGCCGCCGAGGACCGCCTGAAACAGCTCCCCCGCCTCGCAGGCGGAGCCGATAATCAGCCCCTCCCGGTGCTTGATCAACTCGCTTTTGGGAATCCGGGGCCTTCTGGCAAAATACGTCAGGTGGGACATGGAAACCAGACGGTACAGGTTCACTCTGCCCGTCTCGTTCTTCGCCAGAATAATCACGTGGTAGGTGGGCATCTTGCGGATGTTCTCCACCGACATGGTGCCCAGCTCGTTGACCTTGTCCAGGGTCTCGGCGCCCTTTTTAAGGAGACGCTCAATGAAGGCCGTAAAGATATGGGCCGTGGCCTCGGCATCGTCCACCGCACGGTGATGGTTCTCCAGAGAGACCCCCAGAGCCTTCGCCACCGTATCCAGCTTAAAGCGCTTAAGCTCCGGCAGAAGGATACGGGCAAGAGCCACCGTATCCACCACGGTGGGCTTAAAATCAATCCCCAGAAGCTCGGCGTTGTACTCGATAAAGCTCATGTCAAAGGAGGCGTTATGGGCCACCATCACCGCGCCCCGGCAGAACTCCAGAAAACGGGGAAGGATCTCCCCGATGGGCGGCTCCCCCGCCACCATGCTGTCGTCAATCCCCGTGAGCCGCTCGATCTCAAAGGGGATGGGCGCCTCCGGATTCACAAAGGCCGAAAAGCGGTCTGTGATCTCCCCGTTTTCCACCTTCACCGCGCCGATCTCGATGATGCGGTTTTTTTTCGCTGAAAGGCCCGTGGTTTCAATATCAAAAACCACATAAACATCCTTTAAGGACTGGTTTTCGGAGCGGACCACCACCTCCTTGAGATCGTCCACCAGATACCCCTCCAGGCCGTAAATCACCTTGAAGGGCTCCGTCTTGATGGTCTCGAACTGAGGGTAGGGGAAGGTGTGGAAGGCCTCGGGAAAGGCCTGGACGCAGCCGTGGTCGGTGATGGCGATGGCCTTCATCCCCCACTCCCTGGCCCGCTTGATGATATCCTTCACGTCGGAGACTCCGTCCATATCGCTCATCTTCGTATGGCAGTGGAGCTCCACCCGTTTCACGTCGCTTCTGTCCATCCGGCCGGAGGTGAAATCCGCCGCCCTCCGGATACCGGATACGGAGCCGATGGTCAGCTCCCCGTCAAACTTATCGATGTTGGTGACGCCCTTCACCTTCAAAAAGACGCCGTTTTTCAGGAAGTCCTTCACCTCACCCAGAAGCTCCGGCTTCACAAACATTTTCACGGTGATGGTGTCGGTAAAGTCCGTCAGGTCAAAGATCATAATGGTCTTTCCGCTCTTTAAGGGCTTTTCCTCCACCCGGATCACCTTTCCGCAGACTACGGTCTCGCCGATCTCGCCGATGATCTGATCCATAGGCGTCTCGTCGCCGTCGTCGAAATCGTAGCCGTAAAGGACGTCGTCGTGGTGCACCTTCACCTTCCTGCTGTAATGGCTGTTTTTGCGGTACGCGCCGCGGGAGAGGGGCTTTTCCTCCGTCTTTTCCTGGGAGGCCGCCTGGGCCGCCCGCTCCGCCGCCTGGGCCGCCCGCCTGCGGATCATCTCCTCCGCCTCGCCGCAGGCGCTCTCCGTCCGCTTCTTATAAAGACAGCGCACCTCCATGGGAAGCCCGCATCTTTCGTTGAACACCTTTTCCAGAATCCCCTTCAGCTCGTCGGCGCGGCTTTTTGTCACCATGTCGTCCTCCAGGGTCAGGGTGAGGATGTCCGGCTCCGTAAATTCCCACTCCGCCTTCCGGAACATATTGTACTCGATGAGGCTGTAGGTCTTAAGCTCCAGAAGGAGGCTGTCACGGTAGGCCTCCATCAGCCTTTCCGGCGTGTACTGGGAGGAGAGCCTGTAGCGCTCCTGGATATGTACCGAGGTCTGATAATCACGGAAAAGCTGCTTTTTGATGGCAGCCTCCAGCTTATAGATCTCCCTTTTGTGAATGAGCCTGTCCGAGACGATATAAATCCGGATCTGGCTTCTGTCCTTTTTCGCCGTCACCCGCTCCACGGAAACCAGGTTCAGAAGCTCCCGCATCTCGTCCGGAACCTGAAGCTCAGGAATCACATCCCAGAATTTCTTTTCCATTCCCCGCTACTCCTTCCAGTGGAGAAGCTCATCCCTCAGAACAGAAAGCAGCTCCTCCTCCGGCACCTTTCTCACGATCTGCCCCTTTTTGATCAGCAGGCCCTCGCCGACGCCTCCGGCAATGCCGATGTCCACTTCCTTCGCCTCTCCGGGGCCGTTGACCACGCAGCCCATGACCGCCACCTTCAGATTCAGGTGGTCCATCCCCGCCACCATGTTCTCCACCTGGCCCGCCAGACGGATCAGGTCGATCTTCGTCCTTCCGCAGGTGGGGCAGGAGATCACTTCGATTCCGCCCGTTCTGAGGCCCAGATCCCTGAGGATCATCTTCGCGGTCTTGACCTCCTCCACCGGGTCGCCTGTGAGGGACACGCGGATGGTGTCGCCGATGCCCTGATAAAGGATGATTCCCAGCCCCGCCGCCGACTTGACGGCCCCGGAAAACACCGTTCCCGCCTCAGTGACGCCCACGTGAAGGGGATAGGGGCACTGCCTGGCCATCAGCTCATGGGCCGCAGCGCAGACGGGCACGTTGGAGGACTTGATGCTGACCACCAGATTGTCATAGCCCATATCCTCAATGCGGCGCACCTGCTTCATGGCGCTCTCCACAAGGCCCTCCGCCGTCACGCCGCCGTATTTTTCCACCAGCTCCTTTTCCAGGGAGCCGCTGTTGACCCCCACGCGGATAGGGATATTCCGCTCCTTCGCCGCCTTCACCACGGCGGCCACCCGCTCGCTGCTCCCGATGTTTCCGGGGTTGATGCGGATCTTGTCGGCGCCGTTTTCTATGGCGGCAATGGCCATTTTATAATCAAAATGGATGTCCGCCACCAGCGGGATCCGGATCCTTTTTTTGATCTCCTTTAAGGCCAGCGCCGCCTCCATGGTGGGTACCGTGCAGCGCACGATCTCGCAGCCGGCCTCCTGAAGCCGCAGGATCTGGGCCGCAGTGGCCTCGACATCCTCCGTTCTCGTATTGGTCATGGACTGGATCAGGATGGGGTTTCCGCCCCCGATCACTCTGTCCCCGATCTGAATCACTTTTGTATGGTCCCGGTATGCCACGGTCTCTCCTCCTTATCCGACGATCCGCATCACGTCGTTGAACAGTACAAACACCATTAACGCCATTAAAAGGATGATGCCCACCGCGTGGACCATCCCCTCTTTTTCCCTGGGAACCGGCTTTCCCCGGATGAGCTCGATCAGGATAAAGACCAGACGCCCGCCGTCCAGGGCCGGAATCGGCAGCAGATTCAGAACGCCCAGGTTGACGCTTAAAAGGATGCTGAAATTCAGAATGTTCAGGAATACGTATAAGGCGCCGTCGGCCCGGCTCTGCTCCACCACCTGGCCCACCATGTTGACGATTCCCACGGGGCCGGAAAGATCATCCACCCCGGCCTGCCCGGTAAAGAGCATTTTTAACGAGGTGAAGGTGTAGCTCATCCAGTAGCGCACCTCGGAAAAGCTGTTTTTGATCACGGAGAGGGCGCCCGCCTCCTTGTTCCGGTAGGCGTATGCCTCCATGCCCAGGGTGTTGGCCTTATAAATGGCCGGGGTCACAGTGACCTCGAAGGCCGTTCCCTCACGCTCCAGGGTGAAGGTGACCGGCGTATCCTTCTCCAGGGGATGCGCCTCAAAATAGGCGGAAAGCTCCGCTCCCGAGGCGATGGCCGTCCCGTCCACCGCGGTGATCACGTCGCCGGCCTGCGCTCCCTTTTTCGCCATGTCAAGCTCCTGGTTCACCTCGGTGATCTCGGCGGGATCGTCGGAGCTATAATAAGTAAAGCCCGTCATATAGGCCTCGTAGGAGGGATCCAGAGTTGTGGTGTAAGTCTCCCCGTCCCGCTCATACTCGATGGTAATGGGGGAGCCGTCCATGGGATGATTCAGGAAATAAAGCTCAATATCCCGCCCCAGGACGATCTTATGGCCGTTCACCGACTTGATGAGATCCCCCTCCTCAAGTCCCGCCAGATCAGCCCCGTAGCCCTCGTTGATATAGTATACCCGGGGCTCGTTGACCCCCGCCAGGCTCAGGACCACCACCGACATCAGAAAGGCCAGGATAAAGTTGAACAGGGGGCCGCCCACCACCACCGCCAGCCGGGCGAAGGGGGATTTGCTGTTGAAGGAGTCGTCGCTGTCATCGTCGTCGTCCTCCCCCACCATCTGGCAGGAGCCGCCGAAGGGGATGGCCTTCAGGGAGTATCTGGTGCCGTTTTTCACCCCGCTTATGATCCGGGGCCCCATGCCCACGGAAAATTCCACAACGCCGATGCCGTTCTTCTTCGCCAGCAGGAAATGCCCGAATTCATGGGACACCACCAGCAGGCTGCACACGAGAATGGCCAGCACGATGCTAAGGATCATATTGTCTACCACCTGTCTTTGATATAGGAATAAGTCTCCGCCTCGGTCTCCAGAATCTCCTCCAGAGAAGGCTCCGGAAGGGGCTTATGGACCGCCATGGCGGAGGCGATGATGTCCGTGATCTGAAGATAGCTGATCTCGCCCCGCAAAAAGGCGGCCACCGCCCATTCGTTGGCGGCGTTGAACACCGTGGGCATGGAGCCGCCCGCCCTTCCCGCCCTGTAGGCGAGGGCAAGGCCGGGGAAGTTCTCGGGATCGGGGGCCTCGAAATCCAGCTTTCCGATCTCCCAGAAGTCCAGCCTGGGCCCCGGCATATAGCGCCGCTCCGGATAGGTCAGCGCGTACTGGATGGGAAGCTTCATATCGGGCACGCCCAGCTGGGCCATCACCGCCCCGTCGGCAAACTGCACCATGGAATGGATGACGCTCTGGGGCTGGATCACCACCTGAACCTGATCCATCTCCACGTCGAAAAGCCATTTTGCCTCCATGACCTCCAGGCCCTTGTTGACCATGGTAGAGGAATCGATGGTGATCTTGTGCCCCATGGACCAGTTGGGATGATGAAGGGCGTCTGAAAGCTGCACGTTCTTCATCTGCTCCCTGGTGCGGCCGCGAAAAGGGCCGCCGGAGGCGGTAAGGAGGATCTTGGAGATCCCGTTTCCCCGCTCTCCGTTTAAGCACTGGAAAATGGCGCTGTGCTCGCTGTCCACCGGCAGGATCTTCACGCCGTGCTTCCTTGCCAGAGGCATGATCAGATGCCCCGCCGTCACCAGGGTCTCCTTGTTGGCCAGGCCGATATCCTTTCCCGCCTCAATGGCCGCGATGGTGGGGCGGATGCCGATCATGCCCACCAGGGCCGTCACCA
>CALWAW010000067.1 GCA_944375845.1 uncultured Lachnospiraceae bacterium | reverse complement strand
CGCAGTTATGGGCCTCCATGACGGCGCGGACGATGGAGAGGCCGATTCCGCTGCCGCCGTACTCCCTGGTCCTGGCCTTATCCACCTTATAGAACTTGTCCCAGATCCGCGCGATATCCTCCTCCGGAATTTTCGCGCCGGTGTTCCTCACCTCGATACGGGCCTTTCCATCGCGCTTTTCCACCGTGACGGTGATCTTTTTTTCACCGTCCACATGGTTCAGGGCGTTGCCGATATAGTTGCGGAGCACCTCCTCCGCCATATACTCGTCTGCCCAGATATAGAGGCTTTTTGGAGCCCGAAACTCCACCCTGGCCTCCTTCTGATCGATCAGGAGCTTATAGGAATTCAAGACTCCCCCCAGCATCTCGATCACGTCGAAGTGCTCCATGGAAAGCTGCTCCCTGCCCGCCTCGATCTGGTTTAAGGCCAGGAGCTTCCTCACCATGACGTTCATCTTTGATGCCTCGTCGATGATCACGTCGCAGTACCACTCCATGCTCTCCTTATCGTCGTTGACGCCGTCCTTAAGGCCCTCGGCGTAGCCCTGGATCGGGGCAATGGGGGTTTTCAGCTCGTGGGAGACGTTGGATAAAAACTCCCGGCGCATCTCGTCGATCTTCGTTTTCTGCTCGTTGTCCCGCTTAAGCTCCAGGTTCGCCGTCTTAAGCTCCCGGATGGTCTTTTCCAGCTGGGCCGACATGTGGTTCATGCTGTCGCCCAGAAGGACGATCTCTTTATTTCCCCCGCCCTCGTACCGGGCCGTAAAGTCAAGGCCCGCCATGCGCTCCGCCAGAGAGGAGAGCTTAAGGATCGGGGCCGTCATGTTCCTGGTGAGGAACCAGGCCGCCCCGATGCCCAGAGCGCCCACGGCCAGGGCCACGTAAAGGTTGAACTGCTTCATCAGGTCCACAGTCTCCTGCACGCTCTGGATGGAGACCCGCATAATGGAGAAGAACCCGCCCGGATAGGCCGAGAACATCTCCATGTAATCGGAATCCATGGTGCTGTCATGGACTCTGTTGATCTGATAGTCCTCCGTTTTTTTTAAGGTCTCGTCGGACTGGTTCCTGCCCAGGATATAATCCAGAAGGGTGTTCACTCCCCTGGGAATATCCTCACTGCTCTGGGAATAGACGGTCTCCTGGCTGGAATCATAGAGAAAGATCTCCACGTTGGAGGTTTCCTTGATTCCCCAGAGGTAGAGCTTTGTGGACTCCGTCACCCCGCCGTCCCTCTCAAGCCTTGCCTCCAGCTGCTTGTGGGCCCGGATCAGCGTGTTTTCCTTTCGGCTCATGTAAAAGGGCTCCAGAAACAGGCTGATCACCACCCAGGCCGTCACGGCCACGGCGGCCACCGTACCGGCCAGGATCATCATGTACCGGAACCGGATGGTATGCTTCATTCCTGATCCACCTCGAATTTATATCCCATGCCCCAGACGGTCTTGATATATTCGCCCTTCTTCCCCAGCTTGCTTCTGAGCTTCTTTACGTGGGTGTCGATGGTCCTGGCGTCCCCGAAATAATCGTAATTCCACACATGGTTCAGGATATTCTCCCTGGAAAGGGCGATCCCCTGATTTTCAAGGAAATAAGAAAGGAGCTCAAACTCCTTGAAGCTCAGCTCCACCGGCTCCCCGTCCACGCTCACCTGATGGGCCGCCTTGTCAAGGACGATTCCGCCCGCCGACAAAGCGCCGTCCCGCACGGTACGGCTCCTCCTCAGAAGGGCCTCCACCCGGGCCACCAGGATCCTGGGGCTGAAGGGCTTGGAGATGTATTCGTCCACCCCCAGCTCAAAGCCCAGAAGCTCGTCCCGCTCCTCGCCCTTTGCGGTCAGCATGATGATGGGCACCTGGGAATAGCGGCGGATGGTCTTTACCGCCTCCCAGCCGTCCATTTTCGGCATCATCACATCCATGATGACCAGGCTGATATCCTTGTCGGCAAAGAACAGGTCCACGGCCTCCTCGCCGTCGCCCGCCTCCACCACCTGGAACTCCTTTTTCACAAGGAAATCCCGTACCAGCTTTCTCATTCTGCTCTCATCGTCTGCCACCAGAATCTTCAGTTTTTCCATGTCGGTCCCGCCTTTCAAAATTCAAGCTCCTGGAAACTATGATGTGCTCTCTGATATAACGGAAGGTCTCCTCCTGGCCCCGCTTCGCCAGCATGTGAAGAAGAATCTCCAGCTGCCGCCTGGTGACGGGGTGGATCACCATGACCTTCTTCGACCTGTTGTAATATTCCAGGGGGCTTCTGTCTGTGTAGGCCTCCTTCAGGTAGGTTTTAGAAGCGGCGATCCTGTCCATGAACATCTCCACCACGTACTTTACGGGCATACGCATTCCGGCCACCTGAAAGCCCCTGTCCATATCCACGTCGATCCAGTACTCAAAATGATGCTTGTTGCGGCCCTTGTGGTGGAGCCAGGCGGCGGAATAGCCCTTCGCCTCCCGCTCCGCCGCGTTGGGGCTCCTGTTCCCCTGGTAGTACCGGCAGCCTGTGAGAAACTCCGCCGGAGAATACTTGGAGAGGTCGTGGAGCAGCCCCTGCCTGTATAAGCCCACCGCAAAGCAGTTTTCCATCACCAGCCTTTTGTGGTGATTGATGGTTTTAAGATGCGCAAGGGCCTTCATAGCACGCCGTCCTCCTCCGCTCCCGTCATGCGGATGCCCCTGGGCCCCACCGGGGTGGAGAACACGATCTGGGTACTGGTGCGCCCGTAATCCTGGAGACGGCCGATGAACTGGTCCAGCTCCAGGGTGCTCTTGAAGGCCACCTTGATGAGCATGGAGAACTGCCCGGTCACGCAGCTGCACTCCAGCACGTTGGGACAGGATTCGATAAAGGGATAGAATTCGCTCTTCTGCCTGGGCTGCACCTCCAGATTGATGAAGGCCAGAATGGGATAGCCCAGCTTTTCCTCGCTGATTCTCGCTGAATATCCCATGATAATCCCCGCCCGTTCCAGCCGCTCGATCCGGGCCGAAACCGCCGGGGATGAAAGATCCGCCCTCTCGGCGATAACCTTGAGGGGCGTCCTGGCGTTTTCCTGGAGCATATCTATGATCTGCCTGTCAATGTGATCCATTTTTCTGCCCTCCTGTAATTTCACACTTCATTATAGGGGTTTCTCTTATTTTTTTCAAGCTTTTCCGCTCTCATGCTTAAAAAAATAAATAACGTCCCCGAAGGAAACAAGGGCAAGCCCCCGAACATATCTTATACTGTAATCAATCTTTGGAGGATTTGAACTATGAGCGATCTGGCGGCAACAAACTGCGGCTGCTCAAACGGCTGCGCAGGCGGCTCCTGCGGAAACAACATCTTATTCCTGCTTCTGATCTTATGCGCCTGCGGCGGCTGGGGAAACGGCTCCTGCGGCGACGGCTGCGGAGGAAGCATGTTCGGAAACGGCGACAGCTGCAGCTGCCTGATGTGGATCCTTTTACTGTCCTGCTGCTGCGGCGGCTTCTGAGGATTTCACAAAAAAGGGGGATGCGGCCGCATCCCCCCTCTTTTTATGCTCCCAGATATTCTTTGAATATCCCGTAAAAATCCGCTTCCCCGCAGGGGACGCCGGAAAGCTCCAGCTTCTCCCAGGCGGCCCCGTTGTACCTGACGGAGACCGTTTCGGGAAAAGCCCGGAAAAGCCTTGAAAATTCCTGGTTCTTAAGCTCTCCCTCCAGGCGGCTCTTGTTTTCCGCCGTGGATTCGGCGTCGTAGTTGTTGAGGCACTTTACCAGATAAAAGCCCTCCTCCGTCTCCAGAACGCCGCTGAGCTGGCCGCTGCTTAAGGAAAACACGGCTTCCTCGGGAAGGGGCTCCACGCTGTCCCTGGACAGGCTCCGTTCCGTCTCGCCTCCGTCGCCGTAGGCCCCCGCCAGCATAAGGAAATCCTCCCCCGCCTGGGCCCGGCCCAGAGCCTCCTCCGCCTGGGCGCGCCTGGCCGCCTTCTCCTCGTCCGAAAGGCCTTCTGTGGAGAAAAAGATCTGCTGGATCGTGACGACCCTGGCCTCGTCCTCGCTGATCTCCCCGGTCTCCAGGCTGTCTATAAAGGCGCAGGCCAGATAATAATCCCGGAAGGCCGCCGCCGCGCCATTTTCAGTAATCCCGGCGGCCTCTCTGCTTTCCGTGGGAAGGGCCTCCATATAAGCCTTTGCCGCCTGGACGAACCTCTGCTCCAGGGCCTCGTCGGGCACGATACCCTTTTGCAGGGCCATCACCGCCGCGCACTTGATCCGCACCACGTAAGGCTCAAACTCCTCCTTAAGACGGTCAGCCAGGG
>CALWAW010000066.1 GCA_944375845.1 uncultured Lachnospiraceae bacterium | reverse complement strand
CCCAGAACCGCTTGCTGCTTCCTTCCATAAATAAGCGGACCGTTTTCTTTTTCTCTGCCAGCGTGTCTAAAACAGCCTTCAGATCCGGCCATAAAAACCGCTCAAACTGCTTTACATTCAGGATCGTATGGCAGAGCAGCGTGATATCATAGTCAAAGCAGTAATTCATATCGGGGCCCTCCTGCGCGTTTTTAAGCGTTTCCAGGCCCGGATCAAAATACAGCTTATTCAACGCTCTGATCGCTTCCTCCACCTTTTCCGGCTGCTTCCTCATATCGATGGAAAGACCCTTGATCCCGCGGATCGAATTAAACAGGAAATCCAGGCCCGGATAGGTAAAGCCGTTGGGAGCCGTAAACGCGGGCATCCCGTACTCCTCCTGCATGATGCGGGTGATATTCATGTGATATTTGATGAACTCCGACTGCTCATCTATGGCCCTCTGCACATCCTCCACCGTCACTGTCTTATCCGCCCAGCAGGGGTATTTCTTTGCCATCCCTTTTTCGTAAAAGAATTTCATCGGATCCGCGATCAGCTCGTCAAGCTCGTCTGCCTCGCAAATCGCCGTATCCTTATAGTTGATAGTACCCGCCTCGTCATTCACCTGATATGTGCTTCCGCCCATTGCCTGAGGGATACGGATGGCATTTCTCCCGCCATACTCGAAAATCGCGTCGAATCCGTACTTTTCCTGATGGCGGCGCACTACCTTTTCCATAATGGAATAATCGTTCATTGCTTCGCTCAGCTTATAACCGGCATCAAGGATCTTCCAGGTAACAAAAAAAGAAACGTGCGGGATCCTGTCCGGTTTTTTCTGCATCATAGAGGCGTCCCGGATCAGCTGTGTCCTGTAGCTTTTTAACTCCTGATTCGTCATGTCCTTCTCCTTTCGTAAGTTTCAAAGCTTTCCGTACCAACAGCTCAGTTTTCCCCCCCCCCTCCTTTCCCATAACATTCGACATTTTATATAATTTGTTCAACAGAAAGCCTCTTTTATAGTATAAATAAAACAATAACCTTTGTCAATTCATTAGTTTTTGATTAATTTTTGACAAATTTTTTATTAAGTCAACACCTCCCTTCCCCCTTTCCCTCTGCCGTGCTATACTAAATCCATGACAGACGAAGGGGGGATTTTTTGTCTTATCATCTTGCCATTGACATCGGCGCCTCCTCGGGCCGCCATATCCTGGGCTCCGTACAGGAGGGAAGGCTGGTTTTAGAGGAGGTTTACCGCTTTGAAAACGGCCCCGTAAAAAAGAACGGCTTCCTGGCCTGGGATCTTGAGGCCCTCACGGAAGAAGTGATCGCCGGGCTTTGCAGGTGCAGAAAGCTTGGAAAGCTCCCGGCCACCGTCGCCATCGATACCTGGGGCGTGGACTACGTGCTTTTGGACCGGGAGGGACGGGAGCTGCTTCCCGCCTACGCCTACCGGGACGCTGCCTCGGCCTCTGCCGTGGCGAAGGTGGAGGCCCTGATTCCGCCCCGAAGGCTTTATGCGCGCACCGGAATCCAGAAGCAGCCCTTCAACACCATCTATCAGCTGTGGCGGGATAAGGAAAGCGGCCGCTTAAAGGACGCCGCCTGCTTTTTAATGCTTCCGGAATACCTGGCCTGGCGGCTTACGGGGCTCATGGGCTGCGAATACACCGACGCCACCACCACGGGGCTTTTAAGCGCCGCCTCGCGGGACTGGGACTATGAGCTTCTGGACCTTCTGGGCTATGACCGGGCCCTGTTTAAAAAGCTGCGGATGCCTTCGGAGCTTTTGGGGCCCTTTTCCCGTGAAATTGAAAAACGGGCCGGTTTTTCGGCCCGCGTGCTCCTCTGCCCCACCCACGACACCGCCTCCGCCGTGGCCGCCATTCCCCTTGAAGGGGATACCATGTATATCTCCTCCGGTACCTGGAGCCTGGCCGGGTTGGAGCTTTCCGCCCCTGTGACCACGGACGCGGCCTTCCGGGGAAATTACACCAACGAGGGAAGCGTGGACGGGCGCTTCCGCTTCTTAAAGAATATTATGGGCATGTGGCCCATCCAGAGCATCCGCCGCGAGACCGGGAAAAAGTACAG
This sequence comes from uncultured Lachnospiraceae bacterium, assembly GCA_944375845.1. Taxonomy (GTDB): domain Bacteria; phylum Bacillota; class Clostridia; order Lachnospirales; family Lachnospiraceae; genus Lientehia. Next base: position 4,092 of record CALWAW010000066.1, on the reverse strand, counting down.
CTACGACCAGCTGGCGGCCATGGCGGAGCAGTCTGGCTTTTCCGGAACCTTTCCCGCCGATTCGCCGGAGCTTTCAGCCCCGGAGAGCATGTGCGAAGCCATCCGCGGCCTTTTGGGACGGCCTGAGCTTTCACTGGCCGACATGGTATCCTCGGTATACCACTCCCTGGCCCGCTCCTACAGCCGGACCGCCGATGAGCTTGAGGAGCTCACCGGGCAGAAAATAAACGCCATCCAGATTGTGGGCGGCGGCGGGGCCGCGCAGTACTTAAACCGGCTCACGGCCCGGGAAAGCGGACGCCGGGTGCTTGCCGGCCTTTCCGAGGCCACGGCCGCCGGGAACATCCTCTCCCAGTTAAGATACGAAAATCCGGCCTTAAGCTGGACGGACTGCCGGGAGCTGGTCCGCCGCTCCTTCCCCATCCGCGAGGTATAAAGGAACAGACAATTTATAAATGAGGTTGAGAATATGAACGAGATCTTAAAAGCGCCTTTTATGGAAGAGATGGCAGAGACTGCCGCCAACATGTACCGGCTGGGCTGGGACGAGAGAAACGGCGGAAACATCAGCATGATTGTAACAGAAAAGGAGGCGTCTCCATACCTGGAGCTTTCCGCGCCTCCTCTGCGGAAGATCCCCCTGGGCTTTGACGCCTCCTCTCTGGCCGGTACGCTTTTTCTGGTGACCGGAACGGGAAAATATTTTAAAAACGTAAAAAAAGACCCGGAAACAAATCTGGGCCTCATCCGCGTCAGTACGGACGGGGCCCAGGCCGAGCTGTTATGGGGTTATAAGGACGGTGGACGCTTCACGTCGGAACTTCCCGCCCATCTGATGAGCCATATGGCGAGGCTTTCGGTGGATCCGGAGCACAAGGTCATCATCCACTCCCATCCCACCAACACCCTGGCCATGAACTTTGTCCATACCCTGGACGAGCGGGAGTTTACCCGCACCCTGTGGCAGATGTGCACCGAATGTATCCTGGTGTTCCCCGAAGGAATCGGCATGCTGCCCTGGATGCTCTGCGGCTGCAATTCCATCGGCGAGGCCACCGCCGCCAAGATGAAGGAGTTCCGCCTGGTGGTGTGGGCCATGCACGGGATCTACGGCTCCGGCAAAAGCCTGGACGAGGCCTTCGGCCTGATCGAGACCGTGGAGAAGGCCGCCCAGGTCTATATGCTCACCGCCCGCCTGCCCCGCTTAAATACCATCCGGGACGAGGAATTAAAAACCCTGGCCGACGCCTTCGGCGTCAGTTACCGGAAGGACTTTTTAGGGCTTTAAGCCTTCTCCTGGCCCTCACATAGAAGAAGATGTAGCCGGAGATGGCCAGTATCCAGGAAATCGGATAAGTCATATAGAGGAAGGGCAGCGAATGCTCCATCCTGAATATGGTGGAAAGCCACAGGATCCGGAAGCCGCAGATGGCGATCAGCGCCACCGCCGTGGGGGCGATGGAATAGCCAAGGCCGCGGAGCGCACCGGCCATGCAGTCCTGAATGCCGTTCACGGCATAGGGGGCCGCGATAAAGGACATTCGGATAATCCCGTATGCCACCACCTCGTCGTCGGGCGAATAAATGTGCAGAAGGACAGGGGCAAGGCCGTAGCCGCCCAGGCCCAGCACCAGCTCGATGCCCACGATCAGGCCCAGGCAGCCGAATAGGATCCTGTTGATCCGTTTGAACTGCCCCGCGCCCATATTCTGGCTGATAAAGCTGATGGCCGTCTGCTGCACCGCCACCGAGGCCGTATTCAGGAAGCTGTCCACGTTGGCCCCCGCCGTGTTCCCGGCCATGACCGTAGTGCCGAAGGAGTTGACGGAGGACTGCACCAGCATATTGGAAATGTTGAACATCATGCCCTGAAACCCGGCGGGAAGGCCGATCTTCAGGATCGAGAGCAGCTTTTCCTTATGCAGGCGCACGTTTCTGATGTGCAGGCGGTATACCGCCTGATCCTTGCAGAGGCAGGAGAGCACCAGCACCGCGGAGATGATCTGGGACATGGTGGTGGCGATGGCCACCCCGGCCACGCCCAGGTCGAACACGATCACGAAGATCAGATTGAAGATCACGTTGATGATCCCCGCCGCCGTGAGGAAGTACAGGGGACGCTTCGTATCGCCCACGGCCCGCAGCACCGCCGCGCCGAAGTTATAGAGCACCATGGCGGGCACGCCCAGGAAATAGATCCGCAGATAGATTTCCGATAAGGGGAGCACGTCCTCCGTGGTTCCCATCAGCCGCAGGATGGGCCCGCAGGCGATGAGCCCCGTCGCCATCATGGCAATGCCGCAGATCAGCGCCAGGGCAATAGAGGTGTGCACCGTCTCCTCGATCTCCCGTTCGCTCTTTGAGCCGTAGTAGCGGGCCACCAGCACGTTGACGCCCACGGAAACTCCCGTAAAGAGGTTGATCATCAGGTTCACGAAGGAACTGGTGCAGCCCACCGCCGCCAGCGCCTCTTTTCCTGTGAACCGCCCCACCACGATCACATCCGCCGCGTTAAAACAGAATTGCAGCATCCCCGACAGAATCAGAGGGATCGCAAAGCGCACCAGCTTTCCGAACACCGGCCCGTGGCACATGTCCATCTCATAGGATCTCTTCATTTCAACGCCCCCATATTTTCTTTTGTTTTCCGGTCTTTTGCGGCTTTTCGCGCCGCGCCTCTGCTATTATATCACCCTTTCCGCAAAATACAAGTGCGGCCGCCGAACTTCCGTATAAATCTTTTTTCCGCGCAAAAAGGGGCGGCCGCGCCGCCCCTTTTTTAATAACTGTATTTTGCTCCTTCCGAGTTTTCCAGAACCACGCTGGCACCTTCCATCTCCCCGCAGTAACCGAGGATGGGGCAGAGGATGGGCCATTTCCACTCATCGTCCTCCCGAAAGATCACTTCCCCGTCCGTGACGCTGTGGAGGATCCCCCGCACATATCCGGCCCAGACGCCCTCCCACGGAAGGAAGCCGCCCTCGTAAAGGCCGCGGGTCGCCTGCCAGGCGTCGTTTGAGCCGCGGCAGAGAAGTACCAGAGCGTAATCCCCGTAATCCTCCAGCGGGAATGAGAAGAAATACTCTGTCGCCCTGTCCCACTCATAAACTCCCTGGCTTCCCCGCCGCGAAAGCTCCATATCCTCCAGAAACGGCTTGCATATCTGGACAAGGGCCGCGTCGCACAGGCCTGCGGCAAGCTCCGAAAGGGCAGTCTCCCCCTGGGAGGAGGCCAGGATCACACCGGCGGAGTTTCCCAGACTGTACTGACCCAGGTACTCCTTAAGCGCGCCGTACTCCTCCTCGTCAAGCTCTGTCCCCGAGGCGGCCTCAATCGCCCCCACCGGCCAGCCGAATTCATCCAGTTCAGAAGCTTCCGGCGTTTCAGCTTCAGTTTCCGGCGCTGCGGTTTCCGGCGGCTCGGCTCCCGCCTCGGAATCAGAGCCGCCCATCCTGGGCATTTCCGGCTCAAAGGTGCCGGAGGTCTCCCCTGTTTCCTCCCAGAGGCCGTCCTCCTTCACGAAGCGCCCGTAGACGTAGCTGTCAAAAAAGATGCTTGAAAGCTCTCCGTCGCTGTTTTCAGAAGCGGTGACGGCGGTGAGCTGGTTTCCGTACTGGTCCCAGGTGTTATACTGGTAGCTGCGGCTGACGCTTCCGTCGCTGTAGGTGGTTTCCGTTATCCGGGAAAGAATGTTTCCGTCCTCGTCGTATTCATAAGTGTAACGATATGTATACGTATCGCTGCTCTCATCCACAGACCCGTCGTCGTTAAAGAAACGCGAATCATCCTTTGTCTCCTGCATGATCCGGTCTCCCCGTTCATTGTAGGAGAAGATGATATCATAGCTGCTTTCTCCGGCAGGCTCGCCGTCCTCTTTTCTCGTATGGGTATAGGACTGAACAATCAGTCTTCCTTCCTTATCGTACTCCATGGAGCCTTTTTCACTCTCGTCAACCCGCATCTCGGCCCTGTCGCCCACGGCGTCCTGGATGTCCCAGCCCTCCATCGTATACTCACAGCTGTAGGAGCCGTCGGCGGCGTCCTCATAGGTATAGCTTTCCTCCTCCCGGGCGATAACCGTTCCGGCCTCGT
>CALWAW010000065.1 GCA_944375845.1 uncultured Lachnospiraceae bacterium | reverse complement strand
TCGCGATACCAAGCCGGTCGGCGATGGGCGCGTAGATCTCCATGGTCTCCCTTGCCTTCTCCTTCTGCTTTTCCGGCTTCATGTACTGGAGGGTCCGCATATTGTGGAGACGGTCCGCCAGCTTGATCAGAATTACGCGGATATCCTTGGCCATGGCCAGGAACATTTTTCTTAAGTTCTCCGCCTGGATCTCCACCTTGTCGGCAGACCAGGAAAGCTGGGTCAGCTTGGTGACGCCGTCCACCAGAAGGGCCACCTCTTCTCCGAAGGTCTGCTTCATCTCGCCCATGGTCATCACCGTATCCTCCACCACGTCGTGGAGAATGCCCGCGATGATGGATTCCTTATCCAGCTCCAGCTGGGCCAGGATGATGGCCACGCTCAGGGGATGGACGATATAAGGCTCGCCCGATTTGCGCAGCTGCCCCTTGTGGGCCGCGTTGGCAATGTCGAAAGCCTTTTTCACCATGGTCAGATCGTCTGACGGATGGTATTTTTTGATGGACTCGATGAGGATCTCAAAAAGCTCCTCCGGCGTGGTGGCCGTCACCTTGGTGTCGCCGCCTGCCCAGACCGTCTTTTTCTCATGGCTTCCGCCGCCGGCGGGGATCACCTCTTCCACCGGCTTCAGAGCGCCGTCGTCCAGGGGCAGTCCCTCCCTGAGCCCATTCTTTTTGTCTAATCCTGTCATCTGTCTCACCGCCTTCGGGGAACTTTATCTTTACTGGGAGAGCATCTTGCTGATGGCGTACTCCTCTTCGTCAATATCCTTCTGCATGGCCAGGGCCTCGTAAAGGTCGTAATCCACGAAGCTTCCGCCCCGCCATCCCACGACCCGGTTGCTCTTTCCTTCTGCCAGAAGCTCCACCGCCTTCGCCCCCATGATGGAGGCGTAGACCCTGTCCTTGCAGGTGGGCATGCCGCCCCTCTGCATATAGCCCAGAATGGAGGCCCTGGTCTCAATGCCCGTGGCGGCCTCGATCCGCTTCGCCATACTGGTGGAATGGCCGATGCCCTCGGCATTGATGATGATATGATGCTTCTTTCCCCGTTTTCTGTGCTCTATGATATGGTTGATGATGGTCTGCTCGTTGTTGTCGTAGCGCTCCGGAAGCAGGATGTCCTCGGCGCCGTTGGCGATTCCGCACCAGAGGGCGATGTAGCCGGCGTTGCGGCCCATGACCTCGATGATGCTGCACCTTTCATGGGAGGTGGAGGTGTCGCGGATCTTGTCGATGGCCTCCATGGCCGTGTTGACCGCCGTGTCAAAGCCGATGGTGTAATCGGTGCAGGCGATGTCCAGGTCGATGGTGCCGGGAAGGCCGATGGTATTGATCCCATGCTCCGCCAGCTTTCCCGCGCCCCGGTAGGAGCCGTCGCCGCCGATCACCACAAGGCCCTGGATCCCGTGCTTTTTGCAGATCCTTGCGCCCAGGCTCTGGCCCTCCTCCGTTTTGAACTCGTCGCACCGGGCGGTGTAGAGAACGGTCCCGCCCCGCTGGATGATATCGGACACGCTCCTGGCGTTCATATCGATGATCTCTTCGTTGAGAAGGCCGGCGTATCCCCTCTGGATCCCCTTGACCTTCATTCCTCTTGCGATGGCTGTCCGCACCACGGCGCGGATCGCCGCGTTCATGCCCGGCGCGTCGCCGCCGCTGGTCAGCACTCCGATTGTATTGATCTTTCCTGCCATATCGCTTTCCTCCAAGCCGCAGTCTTTGTCAAAATAGAATTACCTCTAATTATATTGGATTCTCCTGCTGTTTTCAATAGGCTTTTCCACAACTTTTACGTTCTCTTTCCCATATCTTGAGGAAAGTTTTTTAAGAAGCGCCTCGTCGGCCCGGACTGTATGGCCCAGTCCCAGAAGCTTCTGCTGCCGCTCCTTTTTCAGGAAAATGCCTACCTGGTCGTTTCCGTCGCTGTCCGCCAGAAGCTCCATCAGCTCGCCTTCCCCGGCGTTCCAGGCGGCCTTGTCGGGAAACCGCAGCCACAGCACGGAGGGCACGCTGTCAAAGGGGATGATCCTTTCGCAGACCAGTTTTCCCTTCGCCTCGTCGCCCAGGGAGACCCGCCCCCTGACGAACACCTTCGCATCCTCCGAAAGAAGCGCCCTGTTTGCCTCGTAATCCCTGGGAAAGATCAGAACCTCCACGCTTCCGTCCATATCCTCCACGGTGATAAAGGCCATCAGCTGATTGTTTTTTGTAGTCTTGACGGTTTTTCCCGTGATCATTCCGCCGATGGTAACGATCTGGCCGTCGCTTACGCCCGCGGCCCCGGTCTCGTCGTCCACATCGAAATCCGTGGTTCTGGCCGTGATATGCCGCTTCCACTTTTCTTTATATTTTTCCAGGGGATGGCCGCTGATATAGATGCCCAGCACCTCTTTTTCGTAGGCCAGAAGCTCCTCCTTCTCGTACTCGCCCACGTCCTGGAAGCGCACCTCGCCCGCCTTTTTATCCTCCTCGCCCATGAAATCAAAGAGGGAGAGCTGACCGGCGATATCCAGCTTCTTTTCCCGGTTCTTCTGCTCCACCAGTTCCATGGAGGCCAGCATCTTCTGTTTCCTGGTGCCAGGAAGGCAGTCCATGGCCCCCGACTTGATAAAGCTCTCCAGGCTCCTTCTGTTGATCTCCCTGCTGGTGAGCCGGTAGATAAAATCCCGGAGGCTTGTGTACAGGCCGTTTTCCTCCCGCTCCCGCACGATCTCGTCGATGACGCTCCTTCCGATGCTCTTGATGGCGGAAAGGCCGTAGCGGATGCCGCCGCCGGAGACGGAAAAGTCCGCCTCGCCCTCGTTGATGTCGGGGGGAAGCAGCGGGATTCCCATATCCCGGCACACGGCGATATATTCGGACACCTTGGCTGAATTATCGATCACCGAGGTCATAAGGGCCGCCATGAATTCCACCGGGTAATAGTATTTTAAATAAGCCGTCTCGTAGGCCACCACGGCGTAGGCCGCCGCGTGGGATTTGTTGAAGGCGTACTTGGCGAAGTCGATCATCTCGTCGTAGATCTGGTTGGCGGTCTTTTCGTCGATGCCGTTGGCGATGCAGCCCTTCACGCCCTCCGCCTCGTTTCCATAGACAAAATTCTGCCGCTCCTTTTCCATGACGGCCGTCTTTTTCTTGGACATGGCGCGGCGCACCAGGTCGCTTCTTCCCAGGGTGTAGCCCGCCAGATCCCGGACGATCTGCATCACCTGCTCCTGGTAAACGATGCAGCCGTAGGTGGGCTTTAAAATGGGCTCCAGCTGGGGGCAGTGATAGGTGATCTGATCCGGATGGTTCTTTCCCCAGATATACTGCGGGATAAAGTCCATGGGACCGGGCCGGTACAGGGAGATCCCGGCGATCACGTCCTCAAGGCTGTGGGGCCTGAGCTCCTTCATAAAGCTTTTCATGCCGGAGCTTTCCAGCTGGAACACCCCCTCGCACCGCCCTGTGCAGATGGAATCATAGACCGCCTGATCGTCAAAATCCAGATGATCCAGATCGATCCTTACGCCGCGGCCCTTCTCAACCAGCTTCACCGCGTTCTGGATCACCGTCAGGGTCCTGAGCCCCAGAAAATCCATTTTCAGAAGTCCCAGCTCCTCCAGGGTCGTCATGGTGAACTGGGTGGTGATGGAGCCGTCCGCCGCTCTGGAAAGGGGCACGTACTCCTCCACCGGCTTCTGGCTGATGACCACGCCCGCCGCGTGCATGGAGGTATGGCGGGGAAGGCCCTCCAGCCTTCTTGACATATCGATCAGGTATTTCACCTGCTCGCTGCTTCTGTAGGCCTCCGCCAGATCGGGGGTCTTTAAGGCCTCGTCGATGGTGATGTTCAGCTCCTTCGGCACCATCTTCGCGATCTGGTCGCAGAGGGCGTAGGGAAGATCCAGCACCCTGCCCACGTCGCGGATCACGCCGCGGGCCGCCAGGGTACCGAAGGTGACGATCTGGACCACCCGATCCTTCCCGTATTTTTCCGTCACGTAGTCGATGACCTCCTGACGCCGCTCAAAGCAGAAATCCACGTCAATATCGGGCATGGACACCCGCTCCGGATTTAAAAACCGCTCAAAGAGCAGATTGTAGCGCATGGGGTCGATACTGGTGATGCCCAGGGTATAGGCCACGACGCTTCCGGCGGCGGAACCTCTTCCCGGCCCCACCATGATCCCGTGATCCCTGGCATAGCGGATAAAATCCCAGACGATCAGGAAATAATCCACGTATCCCATGTCCTTAATCACGCCCAGCTCATAGTCCAGCCGCTCACGCATGGCGCCGTCGTCGTGGGGATACCGCTTTTTCAGGCCCTCCAGGCAGAGCTCGTTCAGATATTCCCAGGAGGTCTTTCCCTGTGGCACATCGAATTTCGGAAGCTTCGTGACGCCGAACTCGATCTCCACATTGCACCGCTTCGCGATCTTATGGGTATTCTCAATGGCCTCGGGCGCATAGGGAAACAGGGCCGCCATCTCCGCCTCTGATTTGCAGTAGTACTGGCCGCCCTCATAGCGCATCCTGTTTTCGTCGCTGACCTTTTTCCCGGTCTGGATGCAAAGGAGGATGTCGTGGGCCTCGGCGTCCCCGGCATAGGTGTAGTGGATGTCGTTTGTGGCCACAAGCTCAATGCCCAGCTCCTTTGACATGCGCACCAGCTGGGTGTTCACCAGCCGCTGCTCGGGGATTCCGTGATCCTGAAGCTCCAGGAAGAAATTTCCCTTTCCGAATATGCCCTCGTAACGGCGGGCCGCCGCGCAGGCCTCCTCGTACATGCCCCGCACCAGGTTTTTGGGGATCTCGCCCGCAAGGCAGGCGCTCAGGGCGATGATGCCCTCGTGATAGGTCTCGAGCACCTCGTAGTCCACCCTGGGCTTATAGTAAAAGCCCTCCACAAAGCCCTTGGAGACGATCTTCATCAGGTTCCCGTAGCCGGTGTCGTTTTCCGCCAGGAGCACAAGATGGTAGTAGCGGTCCTCTGAGCCGCCTCCCTCTTTTTCAAACCGGGAGCCGCCGGTCACATAGATCTCGCAGCCCAGGATCGGCTTGATTCCGGCCTCCCTTGCCGCCTTATAAAAATCGATGACCCCGTACATGACGCCGTGATCGGTGATCGCGAGGCTGTCCATGCCCAGGGCCTTCGCCTGGCCCACCAGCTCCTTTATCTTGCTGGAACCGTCCAACAGGCTGTATTCCGTATGCACATGCAGATGTGTGAAGGCCACTGCCATCCCTCCGTTTCGTGGCTTTATTTTACCATAACCGCCGGATGACCACAAGGGGAAAGGGGGCGTCCTTTACACCCCCAGTAAGAAACGGTACAGATAAAACAGCAGGTAGGAGCTGACCGCCACAAAGGGCATGGCCTTCAGATGCTCCTTATATACGTCCCAGTTTTTGCACCCCATATATTTGACGGTGAGCAGCTGGCATAAATGCAGGGGCGAATAGTAATATCCCAGGAAGCCCCATACAAACACGAAAAACGTATAGACCAGCTTCAGCTCCACCGCGATGGGCAAAGCCCCCACAAGGGGCAGGATGACGCCCAGGGGCACCATGATATGCCCTGTGGTGGCCCCGAACAGGATCGACGCCACGGAGATCACAAGGGGCACGGCAAAGCCCGAGGAGACGCCGAACAGATGAATCACCGCCGCCGTCACGTCGTCAAGCCTTACAATAATGTGCTGAAGGAAATAGATCCCGGCCATCATAAGGGGGGTACCAAGCCCCAGGCCCTTTAAAAGCTGCCGGGGAAAATCCTTTCTGCATCCGATCACAAAGCAGAGGGCCATGCACACGAAGCCGCCCAGATACAAAGGAAGGCCGAAGATATTCAGCACCACCATCATGTAGACCGGCGAGAGATCAAACAGCAGCATGAGAAGGGCTTTCCCTCTCCCCTTCTGCTTCGGGGCCCGCACCCGGGGCGCCCTGGACAAATAAATGATGTAGCTGATGACCTGCATACAGATCACAAAGCCGATATTCAAGAGGATCAGCATATAGAGATTCACTCCGGGAACTACTGTGGGGATAAAGATCATGGTTCCCGTGTAGGGCAGGATGAACATGGCGATATGCCGGAAGGACAGGTTTACCACGGCGCGCCTGGCGCTGGGAAGCCCCAGCTCCTCCCCCACTGAGTCGGCAAAGGGGGCGGAAAGATAAGCTCCGCCCGGCACTGAAAGAAGTCCCATCACCGCCGGAAGCACCATGATGATCACCTTGCTGCTGGAAAACACCCGCTTCAGGTTCTCGACGATACGATCCAGAATCCCGTAATTCTTTAACAGGTATCCCAGGATCCCCACCTGGGCCACGACGATGATCGTCTCAAGGGACGACCATTCCGTAAAGATCTCGGCAAAGGACTGCCACAGCTCTATGGGCGCAAGGCCCGCGATAAGGGCCAGGATGACGCCGCACAAAAAAAGCGCCGGCCCCAGCCCCAGTTTTTTCTTCGGAATAAACGGAAGCAGACAGAACGCAATGAGAATTGCCGCAAACTGACGCATAAGATTTCTCCCCCTGTTTTTGTATGAACTAATTACAATTCTGACAGATTTTTCTTCAAAATGCAAGGGTTTCCGCCGAAACTTTTCCTTTTTGCGCAGCAAAAAAGAGACCGGACTGCGCCGGTCTCCTGAGCTCTTTTCTGAACCTGTTCAGTGGCAGCCGTGGGAACCGCATTCCCCGTGGCCATGGCCGCCGCACTCGCCGTGGCCGTGGCCCTCATGGTCCCCGCATTGATGATCCGCGCCGTGATGGCTGCACATGGCGTCCGGATCATAGGAAAGGGAGCCGCTTAAGAACGCCTCCACCTGGGCGTCGGCCTCCCCCGCCGCTCCGGGGAACAGCCGGATCCCCGCCTCAGCCAGGGCATTTCTCGCACCGCCTCCGATGTTTCCGCAGATCAGGACCTCTACGCCCAGCTCCTTTAAGAAGCCCGCTAAAGCCCCGTGGCCTGTGCCGTTGGTATCCACGATCCGGGAGGAAAGGATCTTTCCGTCCTCTGTCTCGTAGACCTTAAACTGCTCCGTATGTCCGAAATGCTGGAATACCTGTCCGTTTTCATAAGTTACCGCAAGCTTCATAATCGCTTCACCTTTCTTTGCAGCCGGCGCTTCGAGCCGGTATGTGCCGCCGGAAATCTCAAGCCTGGCGCCCTCCACCAGAAACCGGGCCGTCTTTTTTCTGGCCTCCGCGTAAAGGGCCTGGACGGTCCCGCGCCCCACGCCCATACGCTCCGCGCAGAGCTCCTGATTCAGTCCCTCGTAATCGATCAGGCGGATCGTCTCAAATTCTTCTACGCTGAGCCTTAGCTGATGGCCCTCGTCCCTGCGGTCCGCCGGGACAAAGCTGGAAAAGCGGGGCAGACTTCCAACACATTTGCACTTGCTGTTCCTCGGCATTGGCTGCTTCCTTTCTGTTATTATTGGCATATGCTAATATGATAATAGCGCCGTTATTGGTATATGTCAATAAGAATCTGCCCGTCCGCGGATTTCTCCGACGCTTTTGACCACGGTGTGACGGATCGGCACCCAGGTCACCTTCTTGAAAAGCGCCTCCACCGCGATGGGGATGTAGGTGAAAATAAAAATTGGGAAGGTAAAAACGTACAGCAGCTTTTTCCGGGCGGGACAATGGATCTGCCGCCATTCGGTGATCGTCGTCACCGTTCCGAAAAACAGCAGGGACAGATAGATCCCCAAAAGACTTCCGCCGATGGCCTCCACTGTGGCAGCCGTCCAGTCGGGATGTCCCCATAAAAGCCCCGCCGCGCCCACGATCCCGTTGATAAAGACTGTGGCCAGCGTAAGCAGCGTGGCCGGAGCCAGCGTCATCAGCATATCGTAGCACTGGAAGCTGCGCCTTTTTGCGATTCCCTTTACCAGCTCCTTCCCGTACCGGCCCAGCACCTGATAAAAGCCCTTGGACCAGCGGAGCCTCTGGTTCCAGGAGGCCCCGAACTCCTCCGGCTGCTCATCGTACAGCACGGCGCTTTCACAGTAGCCGATGACCCGGCCCCGGATCATGCTCTCCGTGGAAAATTCAATGTCCTCCGTCAGCAGATGATGCTTCCATCCGTTGTTTTCCCGGATGATCTCGCTGGACACCAGAAAGCCTGTGCCCGAGATCGCGCAGCTGGTGCCGCATATCATTCTGGCGCCGTTCAGGTAGCGGGATTCCCGGAGGAACCACAGCGCGTATCCGGCGGATATCCAGTTGGCCCCGTAATTCTTGGAATTCCGGTAACTGGTCACCACGGGATAACCGTTTGAAAACACCTTGTTCATTTCTTCTATATAGTGCTCGTCCAGAACGTTATCCGCGTCGAATACCATATATCCGTCGTAGGCCTCAAGTCCCTTCATGGCCTCGATCCTGGAAAACAGGTAATTGAGGGCGTAGCCCTTTCCAACCTGCACCCGGTCGAAGCGCTCCACCACGAAGGCCCTGTGTTCCCTGGCCACCTGGGCCGTGTTGTCGGTACAATTGTCCGCCGCCACATAAACGTCGATGAGGTGGGCCGGATAGGTCTGCCTGTGGATGCTCTCTAAAAGGGCCCCGATCACCTGGGCCTCGTTCCTGGCGCAGATGAGGACCGCGTAGCGGCACAGCTTTCTGGCCTCGCAGCTCTTTTTCCGGGAAAACCAGCAGATAAAGACGAACATCACCTGATACAGGTAACAGCCGCCGAAAAGCAGCAGGATAAAAAGATTAAAGCCTCTGATCCAGTGTAACATGCCTCCATATTCCTTTCACATTTTTTCCGGAGCGGGAGTCACCCGCTTCCGCTCCCCAGTATACAGGATAAAACGTGAGAAATATGTGTTGAGGTTTTTAAAAGTTCATTGATTTTTTCTGACGCTTCTTCATAATTTCTTCTCAAAAAAAACAGGATTTATCCTGCTTCCGTTCCCGCAAAGCCGATAAACCCTGTGGCCGCGCCGTTTTTCCCCTCCGCGCGCCTTATTTTTTCTTTAAGATTTTTTGAAGAAGAGCCCTGCACCCCTCGTCAATATCCCGGTAGGCCTCGTCGAAGTCGCCGGTATACCAGGGATCCGCGATGTCGCGGGGACGGCTTCCGAAATCCAGAAGCCGCCAGATCTTCTTAGGCGAATCCTCCTCCGGCCCCACGCCGGCCAGCCGGTACATATTCCGCAGATTCCACTGCTCCATGCCGATCAGATAATCATAGTACGCATAATCCTTCCCTGTCATCTGCCTGGCCCTGTGGTTCCCGCAGGGAATCCCTTCTTCCTTCAGCTTCCTCCTCGTTCCCGGATGGACGCCGTTCCCGATCTCCTCGCGGCTGGTGGCCGCCGAGCTGATCTCGAAGGCATCCTCCATGCCCTGCCGCCTCACCATATCCTTAAAAACATATTCTGCCATGGGAGAACGGCAGATGTTGCCGTGGCAGACAAAAAGTATTTTTATCATCTTTTTATATCTCCATTTAAGTCTTGTATTTCTTCTCAAACGCTTGATATTTCAGGATTTTCCGACTTTTGAGTTTTCCTTTCTTTTCAAGGTATCTTCTCAAATCTTCTCATATTTTCTTATGTTTTTCCCTGCAATCTTGGTAAATCC
>CALWAW010000064.1 GCA_944375845.1 uncultured Lachnospiraceae bacterium | reverse complement strand
TCGACCCGGACGACCGGCACTATGTGCGGCGCAAGGCAGACCTTGATGACCGGCTCTACAAGATGTATGATAAGATCGAGGATACGGAATCTCTGCTGATCGCGGCCAGAGCCAAAAAGCAGGCCATTGAAGCGGAAAAGCTGACCGGCGACAATATCTATAAAGTGCTGATCTATTTTGAAAAACTGTATGGCATGATGAATGAGGCGGAGCGGCGGCAGTTGATCGAGGCGTTGATCTCTGAAATTCAGGTTTATCCGGAACGCCAAGCCAATGGACAGTGGTTAAAGTCCATCAAATTTAAGTTGCCCATCATCGAGGAAGACATGAGTATCAGTTTGGACAACGAAGAACAAGTCGAGGTGGCGGCGCTTTTGTCTCGCTGAGCCCGGTCAATTTGCTTGCAAACCATATTTTTTTCTTCTTTATAAGATAAGAAGGAGCCTGCAATGAAAAAAACACTGGGATGGATCTTGACGATTCTCGGCGGGATAATGTGCTATGTGTCCGTGATCGGTATTCTGAGCTCGTTTTTTGCAGAGGGGATTTCGTTGGGAGAGCGTATAGCGATCTTTGTTCTGTCTGCCATGTGCGCTGTGGGGTCGTTCTTTGTCTGCCGGACGGGTCTGAGATGGAAGAAAAACCACCCCGGGCAGAGCGAGGCTGTTCCACAGGGAAAAAAGCGCTCTGCCGGGGAGGTTTCGTTTGAGGATGTACTGGACAAGAGGTGGATGACTTCTCAGCTTCCGGCATTATACCTGAAAAATAAGGATCAATCTTATTATGATCTGTATGTGAGCCAGCTTGAGAAAATCGGCTTCAGTGAGACAGACGCCGGGAAAATTTTTGATTTTGAATGTAACGTCATCCGGAAACATGGAAAAGAACGCCTTTTGCAGCCGCAGTTTGCCCGATTATGGCTGTTTGATCTGAAGGAGCCGGTCTTTACCCGATTTCCCAAAACAAAGGCGGAGCTCTTACAGGAAACCTTTTTCACCGTGAGCGAGCTGTGCAAGCTTATTGATGAAGCGGAATGGCATTTTTGGAACAGCCATGAAAAAGCCATGTCTGACGCGGTATGGACAGAAATCACCGAATGGCGTCTGAGAGGCCCGGGCGGGAGGTTCGCAGGTGAGTATTTTTCTATGATCGAGAGCGCGACCGGCATCTCAGGCGAAAGCATCGGGCGGTTATGCGCTTTGCAGGGGAGTTACCTGAGCGCCGTCAAATGGGGGTGACACGCCCTGTTTTAGGAAACTCAAAGCCCTGTTGAGGGTCGGGCCGGATCATGATGATCCTGTAGTCCTCGGAATGGCGGAAATCCGCCAGCATTTTTTCGCTGTCTTCCCGGATAGAGCGAATGACTGCGGAGCTTACAGAAAACATTTCATCCTGATGCACGATGATTTTTGCCTGATTTCTCCGGCGCGCAGGTGTGGGGAATTTGATCAGATCCTCAAACCGCAGTAATTTCTTTTTCTTTTGCATGTACTGCCCTCCTTATGCAGAAAGCATATCAGATTTTTTGGTAAAATAATATTAGAAATAAAGACAAAAATTTAACCGGATTTTCTTGTATAATGCGAATTTTTTTCGGTTAGTGGAACGTGATACAGTAAAAGTTTAATCTATATTCAGATGTTTTAAGGAACTGCCCTTTATAGCTAGGAACCTTACCGGGAATGTGATATACTGATCTCAGATCAGAAGGAGAGGCGGACATTGAACACTTATGAGAATTTACTTCGGGACGGCTTTGTGACCGCATATATAGACAGAGCATATTCGTCAAATCTCGCGTATAAACCCCAGTTTATTTCCAATAATCATAAAGCGGGGCGTAAGGTTCTCTCATCCATTGAGGATGAGCTTTTGTCGTGCGGGGAATTTTTTATCAGTGTCGCCTTTATCAATATGAATGGCGTAACGCCGCTGCTTCAGACCTTGAAGGAGCTGGAAAGACGGGGCGTACCGGGGAAAATCCTTACAACGGATTACCAGAATTTCAGCGAGCCAAGAGCGCTGCGCAAGCTGGCAGAGTTTAAAAATATCACATTGAAAATGTATCGGACAGGTGGGGTCCCGGGAGGATTCCACACAAAGGGATATGTATTTAAAAATGAAGGACTTTACCGGATCATTATAGGGAGCTCCAATCTGACTGCAAGCGCGCTGACAATAAGCAAAGAGTGGAATACCAGGCTCATTTCGACGACTCAGGGAGAGATCGCCGGGGAACTGGTACAGGAATTTGAGGAGCTGTGGGATTCCGAATACACAGCGGATTTTAATGATTTTATTGAGGAATATGAACTCAACTACCGAATCATTCAAAAGCAGAGAAGGATTGCAAAGGAGGCGCAGATTCCGTCTCTGGAGCAGTACAGGTTACAGCCTAATTCCATGCAGCTGGGTTTTATTTCCAACCTTGAAAAGATTCGTTCGGCAGGAGAGACAAGAGCGCTTTTGATCTCTGCCACGGGGACAGGAAAAACCTATGCGTCTGCGTTTGCGCTTCGGGAGGAAGGGGCAAAAAAGATATTATTTCTGGTACACAGAGAGCAGATCGCGAAGCAGGCCATTGCCAGTTATCAAAAGGTATTTGGAAAGACAAGGAGCTTTGGGCTTCTTTCGGGGAATTCCAAGGATTATGATACAGACTATCTCTTTTCAACCATGCAGATGATGGCGAGGAAGGAGGTTTATACAAGATTTCAGAAAGATGAGTTTGATACAATCGTCATTGACGAAGCCCACAGGACGGGGGCGGAGAGCTATCAAAATATCATGCGCTACTTTACGCCGAAATTCTGGCTGGGAATGACGGCCTCTCCGGAGCGGACGGACGCGTTTGATGTGTACGAGGCATTTGACCATAATATCGCCTATGAGATCCGGCTTCAGCAGGCGCTGGAGGAAGATCTTCTGTGCCCCTTTCATTATTTCGGAATCACAGATTTTCAAATTGACGGGGAGACCGTGAACGAGGAGACAGGGTTTAGAGATTTCAACAGACTGACCAGCGAGGAACGCGTCAGCTATATCATTCAGCAGATAGAATATTATGGATACTGCGGAGACCGGGCAAAGGGGCTGGTATTTTGCAGCTCTAAAAAAGAAGCCGGGGCGCTCAGCGAAAAATTCAATGAGCGCGGCTACCGGACCCTGGCGCTGACCGGAGACGACAGCCAGGAAAAGCGTGAACAGGCGGTGGAGCGTCTGGTATTGGATGAGGGAGAGGACAAGCTGGATTATATCTTTACGGTGGATATCTTTAATGAAGGAGTGGATATCCCGGAGGTGAACCAGGTGATCATGCTGCGCCCCACAGAATCGCCGATTGTGTTTGTGCAGCAGCTGGGGCGTGGACTGCGAAAGGCGGAAAATAAGGAATATGTTGTGATCCTGGATTTCATCGGAAACTATAAAAACAACTTTATGATACCGATCGCTCTGTCCGGAGACAGAAGCTATAATAAAGATAATATCCGCCGTTTTGTGCTGGAGGGAGAGCGGATTATACCGGGTTCCTCAACCATTCATTTCGATGAAATATCGAGGAAGCGGATTTTCGCGGCCATTGACAGCGCGAATTTCAGCGACATCAGGTTGATTCGGGAGAATTATAAAAATCTGAAGAATAAGCTGGGCCGAATTCCCGCGCTCAGAGATTTTGATGATTACGGAGAAATGGATGTTCTTCGGATCTTCGATAACAACAGTCTGGGCTCCTACTATAAATTCCTGGTGAAATATGAAGACGACTATAAGGTCAGGCTTTCTGCTGAGGAAGAAAAGGTGATCGAGTTTATCTCGAAAAAACTGGCAAGCGGAAAGCGGATCCATGAGCTGGCTATGCTTAAGCGGATCCTGAGCTATCGGCAGGGCTTCTTTCAGCTGTGGGAAAAGGATTTAAAAAGAGAGTATGGGATCGATGCGCAGGATAAAACCATTAAAAATGTGGTCAATATCATGACCAACGAATTCCCTGTCGGCTCTGGAAAAAGGACTTACGAGGATTGCGTTTTTATAAAAAAAGAGGATACAGGCGAGTATGGGGTGTCCGAGCAATTCGGGAAAATGCTGGAGAACCCGGAGTTTTATGAGATTCTGAAGGAACTGGTTGATTTTGGAATTTCCCGGTATAATGAGCATTACAGTCACAGATATCAGGATACCAGTTTCGTTTTATATCAGAAGTATACATACGAGGATGTATGCAGGCTTCTGGAGTGGGAGAACAATGAGGTGCCTCTGAACCTGGGCGGCTATAAGTATGACCGGAAAACAAAGACCTTTCCGGTGTTCATCAATTACGATAAGGCGGAGGATATTCAGGCGACCATTAAGTATGAGGACCATTTTGAGAGTCCCGGCCGGCTGATTGCCATATCGAAGCAGAGCAGGACAAAGGCCTCTGAAGATGTGCAGAACTTCCTTCATGCCAGAGAGCGCGGCATCGACGTGGAGTTATTCGTCCGGAAAAATAAGGACGACAGAATTTCCAAGGAGTTTTATTATCTTGGCCGGATGACCGCCACGGGAAAGGCGGAGGAGTTCGTCATGGCGAATACCGATAAGACCGCGGTGGAGATCGAGTGGGAGCTGGATACGCCTGTCCGCGAGGACATCTACGAATACATCGTCAACAGCTGAATAGAGAGGAATCATAAATGTCATGCGAGATTGGAAGAATTTATTTCGTGAGCATATTCTTATACGCGGAGAAATGTATTTCTATGAAGGGGCGGTTCAGGAGTGCCATAAAACGGAATATGGATATCATGCGGTTGTAGAGGGAACAGAGGATTATGAGGTGGATATCGAGGTAAAGGGGGAACAGATTCAGAAAATGTACTGTTCCTGCCCCTTTGCGGAAGACGGAAATCATTGTAAGCACATGGCGGCTGTTTTATTTGAAATAGAGGAACAGTACAAAGAAGAGATTTTGTCAAAAAATGACGAATCAGGTGGGAAGGAAAGGGAATTAGAAGAAATAATTGAAAATATTCCGGAAGCGGAATTGCGTTCTGTCATAAAGATGCTGGCTGAACAGAATGATGAGAGCCGGGATATGCTTATTGCCAGGTATGCGTCAGCAATAGATGAAACGCAGATGTACCGGTTAAAGCAGGGGGTAGACCGGTTTGTCTGGCAGTACAGTGACAGGGCTGGTTATATTGATTACCGGAATGCATGGGATTTTGCCTGTGCGATGACAGACTATCTGTACGATACAGTGAGAGTGTTAATGGAACGCAGCTGCTGTCGTCAGGCATTTGAGCTGACAAATTATGTTTTTCAAACAGCAGGAAATTCAGATATTGATGACTCTGATGGAAGTATACTTCAAATCGTAAATGCGTGTTATGATACTTGGAAAAATATATTGGAAAAATGTACGGACGATGAGAAAAACGAGATGTTTTCTTGGTTTATGAATTATTTGTCCGGTAATTATGCCGCAGATTACATGGAAGAATATATAGAAGATTTTCTGGCACATGAATTCCGAAGCCGCGAAATGTTGGAAAAAAAGCTCAAGTATCTGGATGACATGATTGAAAAGCAGGCCTCTTCTACAGACTGCGGAAGTATATGGAGCGTGCATTACGGCTGTGAGAACAATATCATGAAACGGCTTAAACTTATGAAAGAGTTGGAACTTCCGGAGGACGAGATTCGGGAATATCTGCGGAAACACTGGAATTTTTCAGCGGTAAGAAAATTGGAGATAAAGGAGAAGCTGGAGTGCGGAGAGTTGGAAGAAGCAATTCAGATCTTGTGTGAAAGTAAGCTTTTAGACAGAGCGTATCCGGGGCTGGTTGCCCACTACAGTGAGCAGCTGATCTCCATATATGAAATGCAATCAGATAACAAAGCCTGTAAGGAAGAACTGATGTACTATGTCTTTGAATGTCCGCAAACAGAGCTGGTATATATTTATAAATTGAAAGAACTCTGTACAGACGCAGAGTGGAATGAATACAGAGAGCAGATTCTGCAAAATCCTAAAAATCACAGTATTTTCTATCCGTTCATGGAATCAGAAAAAATGTATGAACGCATGTTAGAATGTCTGAAAAAAGAAGAGTTTATTTTTAATATGGACAGATATGAAAAAATAATGAAAGAAAAATTTCCGGAGCAGGTTCGTGATATATATGTTGCATATCTGTATAGAGAAGCGAAAAGAGCCAATGACAGAAAACGATACAGGGAATTGATGAGATATCTTAAGAAACTCCGTAAATACCCTGATGGAAAAGAAAAGGCAGCTGAGATTGCGGAAAACTGGCGTTCTGTATATTATCGCCGGAGCGCTATGATGGATGAAATGCGAAAGGCGGGATTTAATTGAGCCAATCTCTTTGCCCGGCCATAGGATGTGAATACAGAAGGAAAGCCTCCTGACAGCACCCAAGACTGACTTTCCCGGAGATGACGGAGGAATGGTTAGACTTTATTGTTTCGTGTCGTATGGGACAGGCCCATGATTATGATATCGTGGAGGGACCCATGGCTAATGATACGATATTTAACTATATACAGAATTTTGTGGATGGCAAGATAAGCAGAGAAGCCTTTTGGGCTCTGGCGAGGTTTAAAAAACCGACTCACCAGATCAGTTTCCACACGGCACGGGCTCTTACGGCATTATCTTTTGTGAAGGGAAGTGAAGTGCGGGATGAAAAATAACAGCGCATTATTCTATACCTGCAGCCTGATTGAATTTATTGGCCGAAAGCAAAAGCTGAAACGGTCGGAACTGGTCCGGATTATGGGGGAAAAGACAATCAAGCGTATCTACAGCTACGCGGATGTATTCCACTGTGAACCAATTGAAAAGACGGCCGATGATTTTATTACATCCCTGCATATTCCGGAAGGGGATTTTGACAATGTGGCCGGATGCCGCTATGCTGTGCCGGATTACTGGACCATCGGAGAGGTTTATGAGCGGCTCATCGAGGATGTTGCCGGAGATGATGAGGAGCACATTACAGACCGGTTGATAGAGGTGTATACGTCCTGGATCGATGCCGTGATATCGAATTATAATACGGATTTTTATTACCAGTCCCGGGAGTATATATGCGAATGCTACAGAGAAGGGACTGTTATTGAATAATTCCGGGAAAGCCGAAAAAATCATAATCCCCCCTGCCTGAACATAAGATGTAAAAAACGAGCAGGGGAACGTATCCTTGAAGGAATATATCGAAGAACGGGCCGTGGAGATCGCGAATTATATCATCGAGGAGAAGGCGACTGTAAGGCAGGCGGCGAAAAAATTCGGCGTATCAAAATCGACCATCCACAAAGACGTCACCGACCGTCTGGCCCGGATCAATCCGGCGCTGGCCTCCCAGGCCCGGGTGGTGCTGGATATCAACAAATCGGAGCGGCATATCAGGGGAGGCATGGCGACCAAGGAAAAATACCTGCACCAGATGCAGGTGCGGTTTTAAAATGTCTATTTTTGTCGGATCCCGTCACAGGGCGGCGGAAAGCGGTATAATGAGTGTGCTGTCATCTCATAAACCGCACGCCGCCGGTGTTCTTCCGGTTATGCAGGCTCCCCCTCGGGGAGATTCAGGCGCGTGGGACCGGGGCCGCTGCCGCAGGGCAGAGGGCCCCGCATTTCTTTTTTTTGAGAATTTGTCGGGGAACGTATTCTTTTCCCCGCAGGTTGACAGAAAACGGCACATGGACTAGACTGATTATACAGGAGGAACCGACATGCATTATACAGTTTGGCAGTGGCTGCTGTTTTTTTATATATACTGCTTTTTCGGCTGGTGCTTTGAAAGCACTTTTGTATCGGTCAGGAAGCGCAGGCTTGTGAACCGCGGCTTTCTCCATTCGCCGCTTCTTCCCATATACGGCTTCGGCGCCGTTATCATGCTCCTTGTGACCCTTCGCATCAGGGAGCATCCGGTGCTTATGTTTTTCGCCGGAATGGCCGGGGCAACCCTCTTAGAGCTGGTGGTGGGCCTTTCCATGGAGGCGGTATTCAAGATCAAATACTGGGATTACAGCAATCAGCGGTTCAATTATAAGGGGGTCATCTGCCTGTCCTCCTCTGTCTGCTGGGGCTTTTTTACAGTCCTTTTGAACAAGGCGATCCATCGTCCGGTGGAAGCCTTCGTGCTGGGCCTTCCGGAGGGTGTGACGCTGGCGGCGGCGCTGGCGGTCACGGCCGTTTTCCTCTGCGACGTGGTCCTTTCCGTGAAGGTGGCGCTGGGGATCCGGGACATGCTGGATGCAAGGAACCGCCTGCAAAAGGAGCTTTCCGCCCTTCAGGACCAGCTCTCCGAGCGGGTCGAGGCCATGAGGATCAGTGTTCAGGAAAAAACCGGCCAGGCGGGAGACCGGCTGGGAGGCATCGTGGATTCCCTGGGCGACAAGCTTTCGGAGCTTTCAGAGGCGGCGGGCGCCCGCGCCCAGAAGCTGCTTGACGGGATCAATGAGCGCTTTGAGGCGCTGTCCCGGCTGGCAAAGGATAAGGAAGACCGGAAATTCTTCTCCCGCATGGGAAAGCAGGTGTCCGATATGGAGAAGAGAAGCGAATCCCAGACGAGGAAGATGGCATACTTAAAGGTAAAGATGCTGAAGAGGAATCCTACGGCCACCTCCGGGAAGTTCTCCAGAGAGTTTTCACAGCTTCGCGAGATGGTGAAGAAATACGACAGGAGAAAGAAAAAGAAATAAAAAAACACCCTTTGCAGGGTGGAATATCTGGGGGGGGACTCGGGAGCTTTCGCTCCCGAGCGTGAGTATGAAAAAGCTTGTGATACCGATTTCCTTATCGGTATGGCTACAGTATAAAGGGCAAATGTGTCAAAAGTATGTTCAGACTATGAAAAAACAATGAAGAACATAAAGGAATCCTTTACCGAAACGCAAAATTTCCGGCGAGATACAAAAAGCCCATTGAAAAACTGGAAAAATTGTTTATAATATAGAAGATCGGTAGAACACGCCCTTTTTGGGCGTATCACATACAGTACAGGTTTTCGGAAGCAGTTTCAAAGAAGCATAGGAGGAAAGAATATGTTGCTGTCAACAGATATAGGCATCGACCTGGGCACAGCCAGTATCCTGGTATATATCAAGGGGAAGGGCGTCGTGCTGAAGGAGCCCTCCGTGGTGGCCTTCGACAGGGATACCAATCAGATCAAGGCCATCGGTGAGGAGGCCCGGCTGATGATCGGCAGGACTCCCGGAAATATCGTAGCGGTCCGGCCTCTGCGCCAGGGCGTGATCTCAGATTATACGATCACAGAGAAAATGCTGAAATATTTTATCCGCAAGGCTCTGGGCAAAAAGACCCTGAGAAAGCCGCGCATCAGCGTCTGCATCCCCAGCGGCGCCACTGAGGTGGAAAAAAAGGCCGTTGAGGACGCCACCTACCAGGCGGGCGCCAGGGAGGTATCCATCATCGAGGAGCCGGTGGCGGCAGCCATCGGATCCGGGATCGATATCTCGAAGGCCTGCGGAAACATGATCGTGGATATCGGCGGCGGTACGGCGGATATCGCGGTGATTTCCCTAGGCGGCACCGTGGTCAGCACGTCGGTCAAGATCGCCGGAGACGATTTCGACGAGGCCATCGTCCGCTTCATGCGGAAAAAGCACAATCTCCTGATCGGCGAGAGGACGGCGGAGGAGATCAAGATCCAGATCGGCTGCGCGTACAAGAGGCCGGAGCTGGTTGCCATGGACGTCAGGGGCAGGAACCTGGTGACGGGCCTTCCCAAGACCATCACCATCACGTCCGACGAGACCCTTGAGGCCCTGCGCGAGCCCGCCATGCAGATCGTGGACGCCGTACACAATGTTTTGGAGAGGACGCCTCCGGAGCTGGCGGCGGATGTGTACGACAGGGGCATCGTGATGACGGGAGGCGGAAGCCTCTTAAGCGGCCTCGACGCCCTGATTGAGGAAAAGACCGGAATCAACACGGTCATTGCCGAGGAGCCGCTCACAGCTGTGGCCATCGGCACAGGAAAGTTCATTGAATTTATGCACGGACAGAGAGATCCCGAATAAACAGCCATACCGGGCCGGCAAAGTCTTAGGGCTTTCCGGCCCTTGTTTTTTCGGGAGGCAGAGAGGCTTCGGGAGTAGGGAATGGATAAGATTTCAGGCTATGTCAACAAGATCGTATACCGCAACGAGGATAACGGATATTCCGTGGTGGAGATCTTCGGAGAGGGAGAGGAAAAGACCATTGTGGGGATCCTTCCGGATCTGTCCGAGGGGGAGTATATCACTGCGGAGGGGGTTATGAAGAAGCATCCCCTCTACGGGGATCAGCTTTCCGTGGAAGCTTACGAGATCCAGGCGCCGGAGGACGCCGCGGCCATTGAGCGGTATCTGGCTTCGGGAGCCATAAAGGGGATCGGAGCGGCTCTGGCCTCCAGGATCGTGAAAAAATTTGGGGCAGATACCTTCCGGATCGTGGAGGAGGAGCCGGAAAGACTGGCGGAGGTGAAAGGGATCAGCTCCAGGATGGCTCTGGAGCTGGGAAGCCAGATCGCCGAAAAGCGGGATATGCGCCAGGCCATGCTGTTCCTTCAGAATTATGGGATATCCCTGAATCTGGCGGCAAAGATCTATAAGCAGTACGGGCCGCAGCTTTATACGGTCATCGAGCAGAATCCATACCGCCTGGCGGACGATATTTCGGGAGTGGGCTTTAAGATTGCCGATGAGATCGCCTCCCGGGCCGGAATCCGCGCCGATTCTGATTACAGGATCAAGAGCGGCCTCCTCTATACCCTTTTGCAGGCGGTTTCCGCCGGCCATACATACCTGCCCTTCGGGGAGCTTAAGGAGGGCACGGAGCGGCTTCTGGGGATCGAGCTTCCCTCTATTGATATGTATGTGTCCGATCTGGTCATGGACCGGAGGCTGGTGGTCAAAAAGGATCAGGGAGATGTCCTGGTCTACGGGGCCAGGTACTATTATATGGAAATGGCCGTGGCAAAGCGGCTTCTGGAGCTGGACGGCGTCTGGGCCATTGAAGAGGGAGAAGCCATGGATATGGTGTCCCGCATAGAGAAGGAGCGGGGCGTGGAGCTGGATCCCCTCCAGCGGGAGGCGGTCCTTGAGGCCGCGAAAAGGGGCGTCCTTGTGATCACCGGGGGGCCGGGAACGGGAAAAACCACCACCATCACGGCCCTGATCCGCTTCTTTGAAATGGAGGGGATGGAGGTGGAGCTGGCGGCGCCCACGGGGAGAGCGGCAAAGCGGATGTCGGAGGCCACCGGGCGGGAGGCCAGGACCATCCACCGCCTTCTGGAGCTTTCCGGGATGCAGGAGGAATCCTCGGCGGAGGCGCATTTTGCCAGAAACAGGGCGAACCCTCTGGAGGCCGACGTGATCATCATCGACGAGATGTCCATGGTGGATATCCAGCTGATGCAGTCCCTTCTGGAGGCGGCGGCTCCCGGTACCAGGCTGATTCTGGTGGGGGACAGGGACCAGCTTCCCAGCGTGGGGCCGGGAAACGTGCTGAAAGATATTATCCAGTCGGGCCGCTTCCATGTGGTGCGTCTCACAAGGATCTTCCGCCAGGCCGAGGCCAGCGACATTATCCTCAACGCCCACAGGATCAACAGAGGCGAGCCTGTGGACGTAACCGCCAGGAGCAGGGATTTTCTGTTTATCAGAAGGCCCGACGCCAACGCCATTATCAATGCCGCGATTTCCCTGATCTGCCGGAAGCTTCCGGATTATCTGGGGATCTCCATGAACGAGATCCAGGTGATCGCGCCCATGCGGAAGGGAGCTCTGGGAGTGGAGCGGCTCAACAAGATCCTCCAGGAATATCTGAATCCCCCTTCGCCGGATAAGGCGGAGAAGGAATGCCCGCAGTGCGTGTTCCGCGAAGGCGACAAGGTGATGCAGATCAAAAATGATTACCAGCTGGAGTGGGAGACAAAGGGACTTTACGGCATCGCGGCGGACAGAGGGAGCGGCGTGTTCAACGGGGATATCGGCGTGATCCGTCAGATCAACTCCTTCGCGGAGGAGCTGACGGTGGAGTTTGACGAGGGGCGTATGGTCACCTACGAGTTTTCGGGCCTTGACGAGCTGGAGCTGGCCTACGCCATCACCATCCATAAATCCCAGGGGAGCGAATACCCGGCAGTGGTGATTCCGCTGCTTTCCGGCCCGCGGATGCTGATGACAAGAAATCTTCTCTATACGGCGGTCACCAGGGCCAGATCCTGCGTGTGCGTCGTGGGCCTTCCGGAAACCTTTCTGGCCATGGAGGAGAACGAGACGGAGCAGAGGCGCTACTCCAGCCTGGACAAACGGCTGGAAGAAATGTAAGGGAGGGCTTTGCGATCCTTAGGCTGATCTTCCCGGGCAGATGCCCGGTCTGCGGAGAGGTTTTATACTGGGGACAGGAAGGAGTCTGCAAGGACTGCGCCGGGGCGCTTTCCTATATCAGACAGCCGGCCTGCATGGGCTGCGGAAAGGAGTTAGACAGGGCAGAGGACTCCGGGGAATACTGCCATGACTGTATCCGCCGCCCCAGAAGCTTTGCGGGCGGAATCGCTTTGTTAAACTATAATGAAGGGGCAAAGAAGGTCATCTATGGGCTGAAATATCAGAACAAGAGGGACGCGGCCCGTTTTCTGGCAGAGGAAACCATAAGGCGCCACGGCCGCCGCCTCCTTCGGATCGGGGCGGACGCCCTTGTGCCGGTGCCTTTGCATAAAAGCCGCAGGCGGGAGCGGGGCTATAATCAGGCGGAGCTTCTGGCAAGGGCGCTGGGCCGCGGGCTTGGGATCCCTGTAAGAAGGCTTCTGGGAAGGAAAACCTTCACGGCGGTCCAGAAGAATCTGGGCTACGCGGCCAGGCAGCGGAACGAGGCCGGAGCGTTTTTCGCCCTCTCGCCCCCTGTCGCCGAAAAGCGGCTGATCCTGGTGGACGACGTCTACACCACCGGGGCCACGGCGGAAAACTGCACAAAAGCCCTTCTCAGGGCGGGAGCGGAGGAGGTGTGGCTCCTGGCGATGGCCTCTGTGAAAAGACAGGCCTGAAATCATATTTTTGCTCCCGCCGCGTAGACTGGTATAAAGACAGGCCGGAGGAATGCGTGAAAAGAAAATGGATCCCCATGGCAGGAGGAGCGCTCCTTCTGCTTTTTCTTCCTTATTTTGCGACGCTGCTGCTGATGGGCGGAAAGGAGCCCGGACAGAGGGTACAGATCCCGGAGAGCGGAAGGACTGTCCTGCGGACCGGTCCTCTGGGAACAGAGGCGGTGGACATTGAGGAATACGCCGTGGGCGTGGCGGCCGCCCAGATTCCCGGGGATTACGAGAAGGAGGCTGTAAAGGCCCAGATAATCGTGGCCAGGACATACCTTTATAAAACCCTGGGCGGGGAAGCCTCCATAGAGGAGGCCGGACTTTCCTGCGGCTATCTGGATGAAGAGGAGCGGCGGAGCCTGTGGGGGAAGGAAGCCGGGGCCTGCGAGGAGAAGTTCAGGAGCGCGGCGGCGGAAACCGCCGGCAGGGTGCTGGTATGCGAAGGAAGCCTGATCGAGCCCATGTTCCACAGGGCCAGCGCCGGAAGGACCAGGGACGGGGGAACGGCGTTCCCCTATCTGAAGCCGGTGGACAGTGAGCAGGATCTGGAGATGGAGGGCTTCATAGCGTCGGTAAGCCTTTCGGCAGGGGAGGCGGCGGAATGTCTGGGCGGCGAAACGGACCCGGAGCAGGCCATGGGGCTTCAGATAAGCGCCAGGGACAGCTCCGGCTATGTGACGGGTATCCTTGTGGGAACGCGGGAATACACGGGCGCTGAGGCGGCGGAGGCCTTCGGGCTTCCCTCCTCTGCATTTTCTGTGAGCAGAACGGAAAACGGACTTGAATTTACAGTGAAGGGCTCCGGCCACGGCTACGGCCTCAGTCAGTACGGCGCGGACTGCCAGGCGCGGATGGGACAGGAGGCGGAGGCGATTCTTTCTTATTATTTTCAAAATACTTCCATTGAAAACATCCTGGAGGCTGAATAGGACACGGTAATCGGGCAAGACTAATATCGAGGTGATTATCGTGAAGAAAAAGCAGGGATTGCTGGTCATGGCGCTGGGATGTCTTGTAACGGTCACGGCTGTTGCCGGAGTGCTGATGTGGCGCGGGACCGGAAGCGGCGGGAAGGACGATGTCCGTGAAGAGACGGAGGACACCCGCGAACAGCTTTCATGGAACAGCGAAGAGACAGAGACAAAAGAAGAGGCGAAGGAAGAGACAAGGGAAACGAAAGAAGAAACCAAAGAGGAGACGGCGGAAGAGACAACGGGCCGGGAGACGGAGCATCTTGCGCAGAGCGCCCTTAAAGAGACGGAGCCCTCTGCGGCTGAGGAGCAGGCTCCCGCGGCGGCCCAGGCCCGTTCCGTAAGCTTCAGCGAGGCGGACAGGCTTTCCTGGCCGGTGGAGGGAAGCGTCATCATGGATTTTTCCATGGACAGGACCGTCTATTTTCCCACCCTTGAGGAATATAAGTGCAGCCCCGCCGTGCTGATCCAGAGCGAGGTGGGAACCCAGGTCAAGGCTCCCGCGGACGCCCTGGTGAAGGTGGTGGGCTCCGACGAGGAGTGGGGAAACTATCTGACGCTGGATCTGGGCGGAGGCTATGAGCTCACCATCGGGCAGATGGAAAATATCGCGCTCTCGCCCGGCGACTATGCCGGGGCCGGAGCCGTGATGGGCACCGTGGCCGCGCCCACAAAATACTATGTGGTGGAGGGGCCGAACCTGTACGTGCAGATGACGAAGGACGGAGCGCCCATTGACCCGCTGGATTATATGGAATAGATCAGATCATATTGCAGTTGTGGTAGCGGCTGTCGCCTGTTACGTCCTCTCCGAACCAGGAGGGAGGCGTGAAGGCGAGGGCCGCTTCTTCTGTGGGAAACTCCACCTCCGCCAGAATCAGTTTTTCCGGGGAGGAAAACAGATCCAGCTCGATGGTGTACGGCCCGCAGGGGATCCGGAAGCGGCGCTTTGTGATGACGCGCCCGTCGGCCTTGGCCTTCAGGTGAAGGTAGGCCGCCTCGTTCAGGGGAAGGTTGTATTCCTCCCGCACCATCAGCCCCTTCCCTTTGTAGGTGAGATAGTATTCCTGATCCTGGCGGCGGACGCGCACCACCGGGTCCGTACATAGATAGGCCTGCTCCAGGTCACTTGAGGGATAGCGCTCCAGATCCTCTGGCAGCTTTTTTATAAGAAATTTCCGTTCGATCTCCATGACTGCTCCTTTCTGTGCCGTGGTTTGTCATTTATTTTACCACATTTTGGCGGGAATATGTGATATAATCATGTAAGCGGGCCCCGTCGGGGCGGACAACGATCAGAACAGGAGGGTTTTTATGAGCAGCGTATACGTATGCGTGGCGCCGGGCCTTGAAGAGGTGGAGTGCCTGGCGGTTGTGGATATGTTGAGAAGGGGAGGCGTCCGGGTGGAGCTGGCCTCCATGGGAGAGGAGCTTTTTGTGACCGGTTCCCATAATATCACCATCAAGGCGGACAGCATGTGGTCGGAGGAAGCCTGCCGGAAGGCTGACGCCATCTTCCTGCCCGGAGGAATGCCCGGAACAAAGCATCTGGCGGACCATGAGGGACTGGGACGCGTGATCCGGGAGTTTGACCGGGAGGGCAAGGTGCTGGCAGCCATCTGCGCGGCGCCCAGCGTCCTGGGAAAGTATGGCTGCCTGGACGGCCGGAGGGCCACCTGCTACCCCGGCTTTGAGGATCAGCTCGGAAAGGCCGTTCATACGTCGGACGGCGTGGTCTGCGACGGTCATGTGGTCACGGGCCGGGGCGTGGGCTTCGCTGTGGACGAGGGCCTGGAGCTTCTGCGGATTCTGGAGGGGGCGGAGGTTTCCGGCCGCGTAAGGGAAGCGATCCAGCATCCGTAAAAAAGTGCTGGAAATCAGGAAATAACTGTGCTATAATTGTAATTTGCCGGATTATAAGTATGGGAATAACCGTCGACTGGCGATACCATTTTAGTTATAGGAGGACACACAGACAATGAGTGTACAGGTAGAGAATCTGGAAAAGAACATGGCGAAGATGACCATTGAGGTACCCGCCGAGGAGGTTACGAAAGCGATCCAGGAGGCGTATAAGAGGAATAAGAGCCGTTTTAACGTTCCGGGCTTCCGCCGGGGCAAGGTGCCTCAGAAGATGATCGAGAAAATGTACGGCGCAGGCGTGTTTTACGAGGACGCCGTCAACATCATGCTGCCCGCCGCTTATGAGAAGGCATGCGAGGAGAGCGGCCTTGAGATCGTATCCCGTCCCGAGATCGACGTGACGCAGATCGAGGCCGGAAAGTCCATGATCTTCACGGCTACCGTGGCCGTAAAGCCTGAGGTGGCCCTGGGCCAGTACAAGGGCCTGGAGGTGGCGAAGCAGGAGGTTATCGTCACCGATGATGATGTGATGGCTGAAATCAAGAAGGAGCAGGAAAAGAACGCCGCCATGGTGACGGTGGAGGGCCGTCCCGCCCAGAAGGACGACACCGCGGTCATCGACTTTGAAGGCTTCTGCGACGGCGTGGCCTTCGAGGGCGGAAAGGGCACCGATTTCCCTCTGGTGCTGGGCTCCGGCCAGTTTATCCCCGGCTTTGAGGATCAGCTCATCGGAAAGAACGTGGGCGAAGAGACAGAGGTCAACGTGACTTTCCCCACCCCTTACCAGGCGAAGGAGCTGGAGGGCAAGGACGCCATGTTCAAGGTGACCATCAAGGAGCTTAAGGCGAAGGAGCTGCCTGAGATCGACGACGAATTTGCCAGCGAGGTTTCCGAGTTCGATACCCTTGAGGAATACAAGAAGGAAATCGCAGATAAGCTGAGAGAGAGGGCCGAGGCCGACGCCAAGAGGAAGAAAGAGGACGAGGCCGTTCAGAAGGCCGTGGAGAATGCCCAGATGGAGATTCCCGAGGCCATGGTGGAGACTCAGGCCTCCAATATGGTGGATGAGTTTGCCCAGAGGATGCAGGGACAG
Organism: uncultured Lachnospiraceae bacterium; assembly: GCA_944375845.1. GTDB lineage: Bacteria > Bacillota > Clostridia > Lachnospirales > Lachnospiraceae > Lientehia. The sequence continues at coordinate 21,341 of CALWAW010000064.1, read as the reverse complement.
GGCCTGACCATGGAGCAGTATATGCAGTACACCGGCACCACCAGGGAAAAGATGGTGGAGCAGATGAAGGAGCAGGCAAAGAAGCGCATCGAGACCCGTCTGGTGTTGGAGGCCGTGGCAAAGGCCGAGAATATCCAGGTTTCCGACGAGGATCTGGATAAAGAGATCGAAGAGATGGCCAAGGTTTACCAGATGGAGGCCGATCAGCTGAAGAAATATCTGGGAGAGGCAGAGAAGGAGCAGATGAAGACGGATCTGGCCGTTCAGAAGGCCGTCGATCTGATCGCTGCCGAGGCGAAGGAAGTTTAAGAGGCAAAACGGGAGGTATCTGAATGAGTTTAGTTCCTTATGTCATTGAGTCAACAAGCAGGGGGGAGCGTTCTTACGACATTTATTCCAGGCTGTTAAAGGACAGGATTATTTTCCTGGGCGAAGAAGTGAACGAGGTGACTGCCAGCCTGGTGGTCGCCCAGCTTCTGTTCCTGGAGTCGGAGGATCCGGGGAAGGACATCCAGCTTTACATCAACAGCCCCGGAGGAGTCGTGACGGCGGGTATGGCGATTTATGATACCATGCATTATATCAAATGCGATGTTTCCACCATCTGCATCGGAATGGCGGCCAGCATGGGAGCCTTCCTTCTCGCAGGCGGAACAAAGGGAAAGAGGATGGCTCTGCCCAACGCCGAGATCATGATTCATCAGCCCTCCGGCGGGGCCCAGGGCCAGGCTACGGACATCAAGATCGTGGCCGACAAGATCCTCCAGACAAAGAAAAAGCTCAATGAGCTTCTGGCCCAGAACACGGGCCAGCCCCTCGACGTGATCGAGGTGGATACAGAGCGTGACCACTATATGAGCGCGGCGGAAGCCCTGGAATATGGAATCATTGACCAGGTGATCGAAAGCCGTCAGAGGTAATTTATGGCAGGAAGATTTGATGTGCGCTGCTCCTTCTGCGGAAAAAGCCAGGAGCAGGTAAAAAAGCTGATCGCAGGCGGAAAAGACGTTTACATCTGCAATGAGTGCGTGGAGCTTTGCGCGGAGCTGATCGCAGAGGAAACAGAAAAGGACAATGCGGCGGGGATCGAGGGGATCAACCTCTTAAAGCCCAAGCAGATAAAGGAATTCCTGGACGAGTATGTGATCGGGCAGGACAAGGCGAAAAAGGTGCTGTCCGTAGCTGTGTACAATCATTATAAGCGGATCATGGCGCCGGAGGATTCCGATGTGGAGGTCCAGAAGAGCAACATTCTCCTTCTGGGGCCCACCGGTTCCGGAAAGACCTTTCTGGCCCAGACCCTCGCGAAGATTCTGAACGTGCCCTTCGCCATCGCCGACGCCACGGCCCTCACAGAGGCCGGCTATGTGGGCGAGGATGTGGAGAATATCCTGTTAAAAATCATCCAGGCGGCCGACTACGACATCAAGAGGGCTGAATACGGCATTATCTATATCGACGAGATCGATAAGATCACAAAGAAATCCGAAAACGTGTCCATCACCAGGGATGTGTCCGGCGAGGGCGTCCAGCAGGCGCTGTTAAAAATCCTGGAAGGAACGGTGGCCAGCGTGCCTCCCCAGGGCGGCAGAAAGCACCCCCATCAGGAGATGTATCAGATCGACACCACCAATATTCTGTTTATCTGCGGAGGCGCCTTCGACGGTCTGGAAAAGATCATCGAAAGCCGTCTGGGAGCCGGCTCCATCGGGTTTGAGAACACCCTGAAGGACGAGGAGCAGAAGGATATCAGCGAGCTTTTGTCGCAGGTGATGCCTCAGGATCTGATCAAATTCGGCCTGATCCCCGAGTTCATCGGCCGGGTGCCCATGGTGGAGTCGCTGGAGCTTCTGGACAGGGACGCGCTGATCCGGATTCTCACAGAGCCCAAGAACGCCATCATCAAGCAGTACAAGCGGCTGTTTGATCTGGACGGCGTGGAGCTTGAATTTTCCCAGGAGGCCCTGGACTGCATTGCGGACCGGGCGGTGGAGCGGAAGATCGGCGCCAGGGGCCTTCGGGCGATCATGGAAAAAGTAATGACGAACATCATGTACGAGATTCCTTCCGACGATACCGTCGGCAGGTGCCTGATCACAAAGGATGTGGTGGAAAACGGCGCCCGCCCGCAGCTTACCTACCGGGATACGGAAGTGAAAAAGCGCGGAAACGAGACCGCATGATGTAAAGGGGCCGCAGGTTTTTCTGCGGCCCCGTTTAAACTGCCGGGCCATGTCCGGCAAAAGGAGGAAATAGCATGAAGATACCTGCAATCGCGCTGCGGGGCCTGTGCGTTCTGCCGGGAATGGTGGTGCACTTTGACGTCAGCCGCAAGAAATCCGTGCTTGCGCTGGAGAAGGCCATGGTGGCGGATCAGAAGGTGTTTCTGGTGGCCCAGAAATCCGTACAGGAGGAGGATCCCGGTATGGACGGGCTCTATGGAATGGGCACCGTCAGCTGCATCAAGCAGCTCATCAAGCTGCCCGGCGGCATGGTGAGAGTGCTGGCGGAGGGCCTTGAGAGAGCGCGCCTGGAGGCGCTTGACGGAAGCGGGGGATATCTTCAGGCAGAGGTGGAGCTTTGCCCCGCGGAGCCCTTTCTGGAGGCCGACGACGTGACCAGGGAGGCCATGTGCCGGGTCTTAAAGGACGAGGTGGAGCAGTATGCCCAGGCGAATCCGGCATTCAGCCGTGATACGGCCGTTATGCTGATGGAAACGGGAAATCTGGAGGAGCTGGTGGACGAGATCGGCGTAAACCTGCCCTTAAGCCTGGAAAACAGGCAGAAACTGATCGAGGCCCCTTCTTTTTCGGACCGCTACGCGCTGGTGGAAAGGCTTCTGGAGACGGAGACCCAGATCAGCCGGATCAAGCTGGAATTTCAGGAGAAGGTCAAGGAGCGGATCGACCAGAACCAGAAGGAATATATCCTGCGGGAGCAGATGAAGCTGATCCGGGAGGAGCTGGGAGAGGACGGGCCTCAGGCCGAGGCCGTCCAGCTTGAGGAGCAGTTGAAAAAGCAGAAGGCCAGAAAGGAAATCAAGGAGCAGATCCAGAAGGAGATCACCCGCTATAAATCCATGCCGGCCGGCAGCCAGGAGGCTTATGTGAGCCGCAATTATATCGACAGCCTGATGGCCCTGCCCTGGAGCAGGATGAGCCGCGACAACAAGGATCTGGCAAAGGCGGCCGCGATCCTGGAGGAGGATCATTACGGCCTTGAGAAGATCAAGGAGCGGATCATGGAATTTCTTGCGGTCCGTTCCCTGACAGGGAAGGGGGAAAGCCCCATCCTCTGTCTGGTGGGCCCGCCGGGAACGGGCAAGACCTCCATTGCAAAATCCATTGCCAGGGCGCTGAATAAGAAGTATGTGCGCATCTGCCTGGGAGGCGTCCGGGATGAGGCGGAAATCCGGGGCCACAGGCGCACCTATGTGGGCGCCATGCCGGGCCGCATCGCCGCCGCCCTGAAGCAGGCCGGAACGGCCAATCCCCTGATGCTTCTGGACGAGGTGGATAAGCTGGGGAACGATTATAAGGGGGATCCCTCGTCGGCCCTCCTTGAAATCCTGGACAGCGCCCAGAATGAGAACTTCCGGGATCATTACATCGAGCTTCCCATCGATCTTTCCAACGTGCTCTTTATCGCCACGGCCAACACGACCCAGACCATCCCCCGCCCGCTTCTGGACAGGATGGAGATCATCGAGGTGGAAAGCTATACGGAAAACGAAAAGTACCACATCGGCGAGAAATACCTGGTGGCAAAGCAAAGAAAGAAGAACGGCCTTACAGAGGCCCAGTTCACCGTTACGGAAAAGGCCCTGAGAAGGATCATCCACAATTATACCAGGGAGGCCGGGGTCCGGGAGCTGGAGAGAAAGATCGGAGAGCTCTGCCGCAAGGCGGCCAAGGAGATCCTGGACGGAAAGAAGAAAAAGGTCAAGGTCACTGACAGCAGCCTGGAGAAGTATCTGGGCCAGGAGCTGGTGCGCTTTGACAAAGCCAATGAAAGGGACGCCGTCGGGATCGTCAGGGGCCTGGCCTGGACCAGTGTGGGCGGCGATACTCTGGAGGTGGAGGTCAATCTGATGCCCGGGAGCGGAAAGCTCCAGCTTACGGGCCAGATGGGCGACGTGATGAAGGAATCGGCCGAAACGGCCTTAAGCTATGTGCGCTCTGTCAGCCCGGAATTCCAGGTGGACAGCGAGATCTACGAAAAGAACGACATTCACGTACATATCCCTGAGGGCGCGGTGCCCAAGGACGGCCCCTCGGCAGGGATTACCATGGCCACTGCCATTATGTCCGCCGTCACCAACAAGAAGGTGAAGGCCGATCTTGCCATGACCGGCGAGGTGACTTTGCGGGGGCGGGTGCTTCCCATCGGCGGCCTTAAGGAAAAGCTTCTGGCGGCCAAGATGGCCGATATCCATACGGTCCTGGTGCCGGGGACCAACAAGCCCAATGTGCAGGAGCTCTCTGAGGAGATTGTGGAGGGCATAAACATCAAATATGTGGGAACCATGGACGAGGTCTTGAAGGAGGCGCTGATCTGACAGGAGGGATCCGATGATTATAAAAACCGTCAATCTGGAAACGGTGTGCGGCGTCACCAGCCGCCTGCCGGAAAACGATAAGCCGGAGATCGCCTTTGCGGGAAAATCCAACGTGGGAAAATCCTCGCTGATCAACGCGTTGATGAACCGGAAATCCTACGCCAGGACCTCGGCCCAGCCGGGAAAGACTCAGACCATCAATTTTTATAATATCAACGACGCCCTTTACTACGTGGACCTGCCCGGCTACGGTTACGCGAAGGTTTCCCAGACGGAGCGGGAAAAGTGGGGAAGGATGATCGAGAATTACCTGAAAAAGTCCCGCAAACTGCGGGGCGTGTTCCTGCTGGTGGACATCCGTCACGAGCCCTCGGCCAACGACAGGCAGATGTACGAATGGATCGTGTACAACGGCTACGAGCCGGTGATCATCGCTACCAAGCTGGACAAGATCAAGCGAAGCCAGCTGCAAAAGCAGATCAAGGAAGTGCGGACGGGCCTCGGCATCGGCCCGGGCGTGCGGGTGATCCCCTTCTCGGCGGAAACCAAGCAGGGAAGAGAGGAGATCTGGGAGCTGATTGAGGAACTGGCGGGGCTGGAAAACCCGGAAAACAAAGATTGAAAAATGAAAGGGTGCCGCAAAATCATTCAATTTAACGATTTTGCGGCACCCTCTTTTTTACTCCTTCATCAGCCTCTGCATAATGGCCGCGTAAAGCTTCTGGCTTTCCTGGCCCCAGCGGCTGCACATGTGCTCCGCCTGCTCCTTATCGGGAACCGAGATGTTGATCTCGAGAAGCTGGGATTTCCCTTCGCGGATGGCGCAGTGGACCACATAATCCTGGTTGGTGGATTTATAGTAGTCAGAGACCAGTCCGACCTCGTCGCGGAGGCGGACCTTATTTTCTTTCAGGTACGTATCAATATCCTCAACGATAGCCGCGGAGATCTTTTTTCCGAAGAAAGAAAGGGTTTCCTCGCCTTCGCGGGTGATCTCGTAGCGGGAGCTGTTCCTGGTGGATTCCAGCTTGATGAGGTGGGATTCGTTCAGCTCTGACAGGGCCTGCTGAAGGGTGAAATACGTGGTATATTCCTTGTTCAGAAAAAACTCTGAGATCTGGGCGCCTGACAGGGGAAATTTTACCTGCTTCAGCATATAAAGGATCATCAGTTTATACAGGGTCAGGGGTTCAGACATACGTTTTTATACCTCCTCCGACGGAAAGAATCGGAAAACTTCTTTGTTAATCATACCAATTTTATAAAATGAAATCAAGTTGTAAATTTGGGGCGGCTGTGTTATATTGATTAGAGTTTTATAATCTGGTACGCCGCTTTTTCGAGGCGTTTATCCCACAGAACAGTTGGTTAAAAGGAGAATATATGAAAGAAAAGCTGGAGACTCTGCCTTTGGCACAGCTTCGTCAGATCGGCAGGGATTTGGGAATCAGGAATGTGACGGGGCAGAGAAAGGCTGAGCTTATCGGGAATATCCTGGAAGCGGGAAAGGAACGGGAAGAAAAGGCGAAGCCCGCGCGCACCGTCAGGCAGGAGGAGGCCCGCAGCCAGCAGGGACGCCAGCAGAGCGTAAAAAATCTGAATCAGTCAATTGCTCCCAATATCAATCCGGAGGATCTCCAGAATTTAGACAGCGGAATACCGGCAAACGGGATCCTGGAGGTAATGCCCGATGGCTTCGGCTTCATCCGCTGCGAAAATTATATGCCGGGAGACGACGATGTTTACGTATCGCCCTCTCAGATCCGGCGGTTTAATTTAAAGACAGGCGATATTGTCAGCGGGAGCAAACGGATCAAGAGCAGCGCTGAAAAGTTTGCGGCTCTTTTATATGTGTCAATGATAAACGGGCTCCCCCTGGGCGTGGCGGAGCGGCGGCCGAATTTTGAGGATCTGACGCCGGTCTTTCCCAACGAGCGCATTCATCTGGAAACGCCGGGAGGGAGCGCTGCCATGAGAATCGTAGATATCCTGTCCCCCATCGGAAAGGGGCAGAGGGGCATGATCGCCTCCCAGCCCAAGGCGGGAAAGACAACCCTTCTTAAGCAGATCGCCAAGGCGGTGACAGTGAACCATAAAGATATGCATCTGATCATTCTGCTGATTGACGAGCGGCCTGAAGAGGTGACAGATATCAAGGAGTCCATAGAAGGCCCCAATGTGGAAGTGATCTACTCTACCTTTGACGAGCTTCCTGAGCATCATAAGCGGGTTTCAGAAATGGTGCTGGAGCGGGCAAAGCGCCTGGTGGAGCATGGCAGGGATGTGATGATCCTTCTGGACAGCATCACCCGTCTGGCCAGGGCCTATAATCTGACTGTGGCGCCCAGCGGAAGGACGCTTTCCGGCGGCCTGGACCCGGCGGCTCTTCACATGCCCAAGCGGTTCTTCGGAGCGGCGCGTAATATGCGCGAGGGCGGAAGCCTGACAATTTTAGCCACGGCGCTGGTGGAGACGGGCAGCAGGATGGATGATGTGATCTTTGAGGAATTCAAGGGAACCGGAAACATGGAGCTGATGCTCAACAGAAAGCTCTCGGAAAAACGGATCTTCCCGGCTATCGATATCCTTAAATCCGGTACCAGAAGAGATGACCTTCTTCTGACTCCGGAGGAGCAGCACGCCGTGGAAATTGTAAGAAAGGCCACGAACGGCCTTAAGGCCGATGAGGCTGTGGAGCGCATCCTGGATCTGTTCCGCCATACCAGGAACAACAGAGAGTTCATGGCCATGGTGGAGAAAATGAAAATATAACAAAAACACTTGCATTAACCCAATCCCTATGTTATAATAATGTTCGCTGTTTTAGAAAAAATGATGGACGCGCAGGCGTCTGGCCATAGAAATAGTGGTAAGAGAGGTGAAAGACATGAAAGAGGGTATCCATCCTGAATATCATCAGGCAAAGGTTGTTTGCAACTGCGGCAATGAGTTCGTGACCGGCTCCACCAAGGGCGACATTCACGTTGAGATTTGCTCAAAGTGCCATCCGTTCTACACTGGACAGCAGAAGGCTGCCGCTGCAAGGGGACGTATTGAGAAGTTCAACCGTAAGTACGGCATGAACACAGAGAAATAAGGCATCGTACAGAAATGAGGCTGCGTTCCGAAAATAGGGACAGCAGCCTTTTTGTTTCACGGGAGTTTTCCCTGTCTCAGAGAGGAGGGAAGGATGAAATCATCAGGAATCGGCGGCCAGGCGGTGATTGAAGGCGTTATGATGCGCAATCAGGACGTCTACGCCGTGGCGGTCAGGAAGCCCAACGGGCAGATCCAGGTTATGAAGGAGCAGTGGAGCAGCTTCCTGGATAAGCACAAAAAACTGAACATCCCTTTTGTGAGAGGGGTTTTTAATTTCATAGATTCCCTGAAGCTGGGCATGAAGATTCTGAACTACTCCGCCAGCTTCTACGAGGAAGAGGAAGAAGAGAAGGACGAGAAGGCAAAGAAGAAGGAGAGCGTCATCATGGGCTTTACCATGGTGCTGGCGGTGGTGCTGGCCCTTGGGATCTTCGTGGCGCTTCCCATGTTTCTTTCCACCCTGTTTAGGGGCTTTATCCATTCAAGGGCCCTTATGGGCTTCGTCGAAGGCGTGATCCGTCTTGTGATCTTTATCGGATATGTGCTGCTGATCTCCCTTATGAAGGATATCCACCGGGTATTCATGTATCACGGGGCGGAGCATAAGTGCATCAACTGCATCGAGCACGGTCTGGAGCTGACGGTGGAAAACGTGCGGAAAAGCTCCAAGCGCCACAAGCGGTGCGGCACCAGCTTTCTTTTGTTCGTGATTCTGGTGAGCATCCTGTTTTCCATGGTGATCCAGGTGGACATCGTGTGGCTGAAGATCCTTCTGCGGATCCTTCTGATCCCGGTGATCGCGGGAATATCCTACGAGATCCTGCGGCTGGCCGGCCGCAGCGACAACTGGCTCGTCAACCTGATCAGCAAGCCCGGGCTTATGCTCCAGGGCCTCACCACCAGGGAGCCGGACGACGAGATGATCGAGGTGGGGATCCGTTCCGTGGAGGAGGTCTTTGACTGGAAGGCCTACGAGGAAAAGGAATTTGGAAAGAAGTTTTCATAGATGAAGTATGTGGAGATTCTGCGGCAGGCAGAGGCGGCCCTCTCCGCCTGCGGCGTAGAGGAGAGCAGGGCCGACGCCTGGTATCTGTTCTCCCATTGCTTTCACATAGACCGGGCCAGGTATCTGATGCGCATGGGCGAGGAAGCGCCGGCCGGGGAGGCAGGGGCCTTCCTGGAGCTTGTGGGCCGCCGGGGAAAGCGGATCCCCCTCCAGCAGCTTCTGGGAACCCAGGAATTTATGGGGCTTTCGTTTTTTGTGGACAGCCATGTGCTGATTCCCAGGCAGGATACCGAGATCCTGGCGGAGGCCGTGATCCGGGAGAAAGAAAAAAGAAAAGACGGTCCCTTGCGGATATTGGACCTTTGCACCGGGTCGGGCTGCATCGGCATCAGCCTGGCGGTTCTCCTTGGACGCGGGGGGCATTCGCAGCTCCAGGTGGTCTTAAGCGATATTTCACCCGAAGCCCTTTTTGTGGCGGACGAAAACATCCGCCGTTTAGGCTGCGGGGACCGGTGCAGGACCGTGCGAAGCGATCTTTTTGAGAGCCTTTCCGGGCAGCGTTTCCATGTGATCGTTTCCAATCCGCCTTATATCCCGCCGGCGGTCATTGAAGAGCTCTCGCCGGAGGTGCGGGATCATGAGCCCAGGCTGGCGCTGGACGGCGGAAGTGACGGGCTGGATTTTTACAGGCGGATCGCGGACCGGTCGCCCGCGTTTCTTGAGCCTGGCGGCGTTTTGTGGCTGGAGATCGGCTGGGATCAGGCGGAGGCCGTTTCGGCGCTCTTAAAGGACGGCGGCTTTACCGATATAACCGTAAAAAGGGATCTGGCGGGAAAGGACCGGGTAATCCGGGCGGCGCTCCCGCCTTTGGAATAAACAAGGAGGATGCTCATGTTTGACAGGCTGGATGATATGCTGGTTCGCTTTGAGGAGCTTTTGCAGGAGCTCAACGACCCGCATGTGGTGGAGGATCAGAACAGGTTCCGGAAGCTGATGAAGGAGCAGACGGAGCTTGCTCCCGTGGTGGAGGCCTACAGGGAATATAAGGCGGCAAAGCAGGACGCGGAGGACAGCCTTTCCATGCTGGAGGAGGAGCGCGACGAGGAAATGCGCGAAATGCTCAAGGAGGAGCTTTCCTCTGCCAGGGAAAAGACCGGGGAGATGGAAAAACGCCTGAAGGTGCTTCTTCTGCCCAAGGATCCCAACGATGACAAAAACGTGATCGTGGAGATCCGCGCGGGCGCGGGCGGTGATGAGGCGGCCCTGTTTGCGGCGGAGATATACAGGATGTACGCCCACTACGCGGAGCAGAGAAGGTGGAAGCTGGAGCTTATGGAGGCGGACGAGATCGGGATCGGCGGCATGAAGAGCGTGACGTTCATGCTGAAGGGCCAGGGCGTTTATTCCATCATGAAATATGAATCCGGCGTCCACCGGGTACAGCGGGTGCCGGAGACGGAATCCGGCGGCAGGATCCACACCTCCACCGTCACCGTGGCAGTGATGCCGGAGGCGGAGGACGTGGATGTGCAGATCGATGAAAAGGATATCCGCATTGACGTGATGAGAGCTTCCGGAAACGGCGGACAGTGCGTAAACACCACAGACTCCGCCGTGCGGCTGACCCATTTTCCCACGGGAATCGTGGTCTACAGCCAGACAGAAAAATCCCAGCTCCAGAATAAGGCGAAGGCCTTCGCCCTTCTCAGGGCCAAGCTTTATGATCTGGAATGCCAGAAGGCCCATGACGCCGAGGCCGAGGCCAGAAGGAGCCAGATCGGCACGGGAGACCGCTCAGAAAAGATCCGGACCTATAATTTCCCCCAGGGGAGGGTCACGGATCACAGGATCGGCCTTACCCTCTATAAGCTGGACAAGATCCTTGACGGGGATATCCAGGAGATCATCGACGCCTGCATCGCGGCGGATCAGGCGGCAAAGCTGGCGAAGCTGGGAGAATAAAATATTTTTGTAAAGGACAGGCCGTGATTCGTGTATTTATCTGCCCCCGGTGCGGGAGCGTCAGGATCGTTTCAAAGTACAGACAGGCAGACTGCCTTAAATGCGGCGTCCCCATGGAGGAAATGGGAATTCCCTATACGAGGTGGGTGGAGCTTGAGCCCCGGGAGCGGGAGCAGGCGGCCGCTGCCTGGATGCGCCGTAAGGAGGGATTTATGTGAATTTATTCAAGCATAACGTAATCATCTCAGAACGCAGAGGCATGGTGAAGATCACAGAAACTGTAAAGAAAGATATCCTGGAGAGCGGCATAAAGAACGGCATCGTGGTGGTGCACTGTCCCCATACCACGGCGGGGCTGACCATCAATGAGAACGCGGATCCCGACGTGGTGCAGGATATGCTGTACGCCCTGGAGCATACGTATCCGGCGAAGGATATCCGCTACCGCCACTACGAGGGAAATTCCCACGCCCACGTGAAGGCGTCCTTAATGGGCGCTTCCGTGACGCTGATTCTGGACGAGGGCGAGATGATCCTGGGCGTGTGGCAGGACCTTTACCTGTGCGAATTTGACGGCCCCAGGCAGAGGACCTTTTACGTGAAGGTGATGGAGGGTTGACGTGGAGATTCAGGAGCTTATAAAAAAACAGCGGGAATATTTTGCCACAGGGGCCACAAAGCCCGTGGCCTTTCGCCTGGAGGCCCTCAGGCGGCTGGAGCGGGAGATTAAGGCCCGGGAGGACAGGCTTCACGAAGCACTGAAAAAAGATCTGAACAAATCCGGCTTTGAGTCCTATATGACGGAGACCGGACTGACCCTTTCAGAGCTTTCCTATATGAAAAAGCACTTAAAGGGGTTTGCAAAGCCGAGGCGGCACATAACGCCCCTGGCGCAGTTTCACGGCAGGAGCTTTTCGGTGAATGAGCCCTATGGGGTGACGCTTATCATGTCTCCCTGGAATTACCCCTTTATGCTCTGCATGGAGCCGTTGGTGGGCGCCATCGCGGCGGGAAACTGCTGCGTGCTGAAGCCGTCCGCCTACGCGCCTGCCACGTCCGCGGCCATAAAAGAGCTGTGCGAGGCCATATTCCCGCCGGAATACGTGGCTGTGGTGGAGGGCGGCCGTGCAGAGAATACGGCCCTTCTGGAGCAGAGATTTGACTATATCTTTTTTACCGGCGGCGTGACGGTGGGAAAGCTGGTCATGGAGAAGGCATCCCGCTTTCTGACTCCCGTAACGCTGGAGCTGGGCGGAAAAAGCCCCTGCATTGTCGATCATACCGCGGATCTTAAGGTGGCGGCAAGGAGGCTGGCCTTCGGAAAATATCTGAACGGCGGGCAGACCTGCGTGGCCCCGGATTATCTTCTGATCGAGGAAGGGGTAAAGGACCGGTTCCTCGCTTATTTTGAACAGTCCGTCAGGGAGATGCTGGGGGAAAAGCCTCTGGAAAATCCCGATTATCCGAAGATCATCAACCAGAAGCATTTTGACAGGCTCATGGGCCTTATGAAGTGCGGGACTCTCAGAATGGGCGGCGGAGCCGACCCGGAGACCTTAAAGATCGCTCCCACGGTGTTGGACGGAGTGAAGCCTGAGGAGGCGGTCATGCAGGAGGAGATCTTCGGCCCCATCCTGCCGGTGCTGACCTTCCGTGAGATCCGTGAGGCGGAGCAGTTTGTACAGGAGCGGGAGAAGCCCCTGGCCTGCTATATTTTCACAAAGGACAAAGCGGTGGAAAAGCGGCTTCTTTGCTCGCTGAGCTTCGGCGGCGGATGCGTAAACGATACGATCATCCACCTGGCCACCTCCCGCATGGGCTTTGGCGGAGTGGGAAACAGCGGTATGGGAAGCTATCACGGAAGAAAAAGCTTTGAGACCTTCAGCCACGAAAAGAGCATTGTAAAGAAATACAACTGGATCGATATGCCGATCCGCTATCAGCCTTATACAAAAGCAAAAGAAAGGCTGCTCCGGTTCTTCTTAAAGTGACCGGGCAGCCGTAAGCTCCATCCGGGCCGTGAAAACGGCCCGTTATCTTTTTTTATCCTTCAGCTTGAAATAGACGAGCTGGACGTTGCTGTTGGAGCTGGCCTGGTTCCGCTTGATCTCAAACAGGCCCAGGGAGCTGATGAAGGGCGTGAACTTGGAGAAGCCGAAGTTTCTCACGTCGAAATCGGGGAACCGCTTTGCCAGCTGGTTTCCCAGCTCCGCGGAAAAAATCCAGCCGTCGTCGTCGGAACACTCCTCCACCAGGGAGAGGATCGCCTTTTTGATGGTTTTCAGATTTGTCTGGGGCTTCGCCTTTTTGGCGGGGCTCTTTTCCTTTTTCACCGAGGCGGGCGCCTGCTCCTCCTCCGGTTCGGCCGCGGGAGCGCTTTCCTCCTTCTGCGTGGAAAAAAGAATGTCCAGATATTTGAACTGGTTGCAGGCTGAGATAAAGGGCTTGGGGGTCTTGCTCTCGCCCATGCCGATCACCTGCATTCCCGATTCCCTGAGCCTTGCGGCCAGCCTGGTAAAGTCGCTGTCCGAGGAGGCCAGGCAGAAGCCGTCCACAGTCCCGGAATACAGGATATCCATGGCGTCGATGATCATGGCGGAGTCTGTGGAGCTCTTTCCCGTTGTGTAGCCGAACTGCTGGATCGGGATGATAGAGTTGTCCAAAAGGACCTTTTTCCAGGAATCCAGCTGGGAATTGGTCCAGTCGCCGTAGATCCGCTTATAGGTGGCGATCCCGCTTTTGGCGGTTTCATCCAGGATGATCTTGATGTATTTTTCAGAGATGTTGTCCGCGTCGATGAGGATCGCAAATTTCAGTTCCTTGTCCATAACTCTCCTTTTCTGTGTTAATAGTACCAGTAGTATCGGAAACCGACTCCGTCCATGATGGACAGAAGCAGAAGCAGGATGCCGAAGGCCAGGGAGAGGGCGGAGAGCACGATCCCGGCAATGGCCAGCCCGCGGTAAGAGGACTGGAATCCCAATATGCTCAAAATCAGGCCGATAATCCCCAGGGGAACGCTGAAAAACGGCACACAGCAGGAGCAGAGGGCAATGAGACCCACGGTGAAGCCGCCGATGGCAGTGCCCATACGGTCAGGAGGCGCGGGCTCGTACTGTTCCCAGCCTCTCCGGCTGCCTGCGTCAGGGTCGCTGTAATCGTAGGCGCCGCTGCTTTGGGCATTGTAGGAGCCGCTCGCGCCGCTCTCGCTCTGCGAATAATAAGAGCCGCCGTTTCCGCCCTGGGCATAACCGGAGCCGCCCTCGCCGCCGCTTCCGTTTTGCGCGCAGCCGGGGCCGTTCGCGCCGGAAAAGGGCTTGTAGTCCATATAGGGACGATGACCGCCCTCCGCGTCCGCCGCTTTTTCGCTGCCTTGTTCTGTTTTCGGTTCTTCTATGGTATCTCCCCCGGGGGTGAACCTGGTCCCGCATTCATCGCAGGCCAGGGCGCCGTCGGGGAGCTCCTTTCCGCAGGTGGTGCAATACATGAGATGACTGTCCTTCCTTTGACTTTTTAAAGATATTATAAGGCAGAGGCGCATAAAACTCAATGAAAATGTTGCGCAGCTGTGGTATACTGATAGAAACAGAGAAAGGAGACCAGTCTTTATGAAGGAAACCATACAGGATTTGAAAACAAGAAGAAGCGTGAAAAAATACAGGCCGGACCAGATTACGAAGAACGAGCTGGTGCAGGTGCTGGAGGCGGGCATGAACGCGCCCAGCGGCATGGGAAGGCAGTCAGCCGTGATGGCGGTGGTACAGGATCCGGAGACCCTGAAAAAGCTCTCATCCTTAAACGCCTCCATTATGGGCGTTTCATCGGATCCCTTTTACGGCGCCCCCACCGTGATCGTGGTGCTGGCGGACAGCACAGTGCCCACCTACAGAGAGGACGGAAGCCTTGTCATGGGCAATCTTCTGAACGCGGCCCACGCTCTGGGACTTGGCTCCTGCTGGATTCACAGGGCGAAGGAGGTCATGGCCACCCCGGAAGGGCAGGAGCTTTTGAAGAAGTGGGGGCTGGACAGCCGCTATGTGGGCATCGGAAACTGCATCCTCGGCTATGGAGACGGGCCTGAGCCTCAGGCAAAGCCCAGAAAGGAGAACTATATTATCTGGGATTGATATGGATAGGATCGCTCATAATATCCCCCCTGTTTTTGACGGAAGCTCCCGGGTGCTGGTGCTCGGGAGCTTCCCGTCTGTAAAGTCCAGGGAGGGACGGTTTTTTTATCATCACCCTCAGAACAGGTTCTGGAAGGTGGCGGCCTGCTGTCTGGGAACGGCGGCCTGCCGGGGAAACCTCTGCGAGGGATATGTGCCGGCGGAAATTGAGGAGAAACGGGAGTTCCTTCTGACCCACGGGATCGCGGTCTGGGACGTGATCGAAAGCTGCGAGATCACGGGCTCCAGCGACAGCAGCATCAAAAACGCCGTTCCAAATGATCTGTCCCGGATTTTAAGGACAGCGCCGGTGGAGCGGATCGGCTGCAACGGAACGGCGTCTTATACGCTGTACGGGAAATATCTGGAGCAGACCACCAAAAGGGCGGCGGTGCGCCTGCCCTCCACAAGTCCGGCCAACGCGGCCTGGAGCCTTGAGAGGCTGGTGGAGGCGTGGAGGCCCTTCCTGGCGCCTTAGCCCCGCCAGACGGCGTAGCGCGGCCCATACCGTTCGGCCCGCGCTACGCCGCCCGGCCGCGCCGTGCCGCTCATACCGCCCGGCCGCGCCGCTTTCCGGCGCGTTACACAGTCTATTTTTATCAGGAAGCAGACGGCTGCGCGCTGCGCGCTCCCGCCGTCTGTCGGGAGCCATTCGCATTTCCGGGCGTACGCCCTTCATGCTCATGGCTCCAGGCCGTCAAATGTCCATGCCCCCTGGTATGCGTTGCATACGGGGGCATGGCCGCTTTCCGGCACTTCCTGATAAAAATATAACACTCGACAGGAGGGCGCGTTGCGTGTATAATGAAGTGGGTGTTTAAAACTTTAAAGCAAAAGAGTGCGGAGAAGAGTTATGAAGATTATCGTATGTATGAAACAGGTGCCGGCGGGCAATCAGGTAGACATTGATCCGGAAACCGGCGCCATGAAGAGGATGTCCAGCGAGGCAAGGACAAACCCTTACGATCTGTTTGCCCTCGAGACCGCTCTTGCCCTCAGGGAACGCCTGGGCGGGACGGTCACTGTGCTCACCATGGGACCGCCCCAGGCGGAGGAGATGATGCGCGACGCATACACCATGGGCGCGGACGACGCCGTGATCCTTTCGGACCGGAAGTTCGCGGGGGCCGACGTGCTGGCAACTTCCTATGTATTGTCACAGGGGGTGCGCCTTTTAGGAGGCGCGGATCTGATCATCTGCGGCAGGCAGACCACCGACGGGGACACGGCCCAGGTGGGGCCGGCCCTGGCAGAGCATCTGGGGATTCCCCATGCCGCCTGGACAGCCGAGATCGTAAAAGCGGACGAGTCCGCTATCCAGGTGCGGCAGGATCTGGGGAGCGTTTCCCAGGTTTCGGAGCTTCCCTATCCCTGTCTGATCACTGTGGACAAAGATAGCTGCGTCCCCAGGCTTCCTTCCTATCTGCTGATGAAGGCGACAAAGGACCGTCAGGTGCGCGTCTTAAGCTTCGCCGATATGCCGGATCAGGATCTGAGCCGGTACGGCCTTGTGGGATCGCCCACCAATGTGGAGCGGATGTTCGCTCCGCCTGAAAAGGAGCGCCAGGTTTATCTGGAAGGAAAAGACGGCGCTGAGAAGGCGGAGAAGCTGTTTGACATCCTGACCGGAAAGAAGATCATTTAGGGGAGGGATGGACAATGGAATTTATTAAGTTTGACGTAGATAAATGTACGCTCTGCGGCCTCTGCGCCGAGAAATGTCCCTTCGGCGCGCTGACCATCGAGGGCGGCGGGATCGTTGTGGGCGACAACTGCCGCATGTGCGGACTCTGTGTCCGCCACTGTCCGGAGCACGCCATTAAATTCGAGCAGCAGGCGAAGGCCTTTGACAAGGATCAGTGGAAGCATTTCCTGATCTATGTGGAGCAGGAGCGGGGCGAGATTCATCCCGTGGCCTACGAGCTGATCGGGGAGGCCAGAAAAATGGCCGCCAAGGTGGGCTACCAGGTGAACTGCGTGATCGTGGGCGGCCCCGGCACATGGGAAAATGCCGGAGGACTTCTGGAATACGGGGTCGATAAGGTATACGTATATGAGCACGAGGGCTTTACCCATTTCCGGGCAGACTGCTACGCGGACGCGGTGGCCGACTGCATTGCCGCAAACAGGCCCAGCTCCGTGCTGATCGGCGCAACCTCCTTAGGCAGGTCGCTGGCTCCCAGGCTTTCCACCAGGTTCCACACGGGGCTTACGGCGGACTGCACGGAGCTGGACATCCGGGAGAATACGGATATGATCCAGATCCGTCCCGCCTTCGGCGGAAACATCATGGCGCAGATTGGCATCACCCGGTCCCGCCCCCAGTTCGCAACGGTCCGCTACCGGGTCATGGACAGGGCTCCCAGAGTGGAGAAGCCCTGGGGCAGCCTGGTGCGCTGCGCGGTGAATGATCAGATGGCCTATTCCAGGATCCGGGTGATCTCCTCCGAGGTGATTGAAAAGCAGAAATCCCTTGAGGAGGAGGACGTGATCGTGGTGGCCGGAAGAGGCGTTAAAACAGAAAAGGACGTGGAGATGTGCCGCGCCCTGGCAGAGGCCCTCGGCGGCCAGCTGGCCTTTACCCGGCCCATGGTGGAGAGCGGGTTCGGAGATACGGCCCATCAGATCGGCCTTTCCGGAAGAACGGTGCGGCCGAAGCTGATTATCACCTGCGGGGTATCCGGAGCGATCCAGTTTACCTCCTGCATGAACGCCTCCGACTGCATTGTGGCCATCAACAACGATCCGGAGGCCCAGATCTTCAAGGTGGCCCATTACTGCATCGTGGACGATCTGTATCAGGTGGTCCCCAGGCTCACAGCCCTGGTACGGGACAGGAAGGAGGATTAAGTCATGGCATACCCTTATAAGAAAATGACCCGGGAAGACTTTGACAAGATCCGTTCGATCACCGATCCCGGCCGCGTCTGGGTGGGCGACGAGATCGCGACGGAGTATTACCGGGACGAGATGCCCGAATACGGCGTATTCCCTCCGGAGCTTTACGTGGAGGTCATCAATAAAGAAGAGGTTTCGGCCATCATGGCCTACGCCTACAAAGAGAATATCCCCGTGGTCTGCCGCGGGGCCGGAACAGGCCTTGCCGGCGGCGCCACCTGCAAATACGGCGGCATCATGCTTTCCGTGATGCGGATGAATCGGATCTTCCCCATCGACCATAAAAATCAGACGGTAACGGTGCAGCCCGGCGCCCTGCTTTTGGACGTGCAGGCCGCAGCCGCGGCCGAGGGGCTGTTCTACCCGGTGGATCCCGGTGAAAAGACCGCGTCCATCGGCGGAAATATCATCACAAACGCCGGAGGCATGAAGGCGGTGCGCTACGGCCTCACAAGGGATTTTGTGCGCTGCATCGAGGCGGTCATGCCCGACGGCTCCATTATGAATTTTTCCTCCAACGTGGTAAAGAACACCACGGGCTACGATATCAAGGATCTGATCATCGGCTCCGAGGGGACGTTATGTATCCTTACGGAGGCGACCTTGAAGCTCCTTCCGGCGCCCACCTGCAGCGCGACGCTGGTGATGCCCTTCGGAAGCCTTGAGGAGTGCGCCGATATGGTGCCCAAGGTGCTGGAGCTTCCCTTTGTGCCCACGGCCATCGAGTTCCTGGAAAGAGAGCTCATTGAGATCGTGGAGCGGAACCTGAACAAGCTGTTCCCCGTAAAGCAGGGTGAGGCGGTGCTGATCGTCATGTACGACGCCTCCAGCAAACAGGAGCTGGACAGCGCTGTGGAGGCAGCCTCCGAGGCCGCGCTGGCAAACGGGGCCCTGGACTGCTTTATCGCGGCCACCCCTGAGCGGGCGGGAACCGTGTGGGCAGTGCGCGGCGCGATCCTGGAGGGCATGAAGGCCGATTCGGTCGCCCAGGAGGAATGCGACGTGGTGGTTCCCAGGGCAAGGATTGCCGAGTACGTAAAGGCGGCCAAGAAGATCGCCCTGTCCCACGGGATCCGGGTGGAGCCCTGCGGCCACTGCGGCGACGGCAACATCCACACGGAAATGCTCCGCGGGCCCGAGATGAGCGACGAGGAATGGAAATCCGCCACCCATGCCAGCTTAAAGGAGCTCTACGCCCTGTCAAAGGAGCTGGGCGGCCAGCTTTCCGGCGAGCACGGGATCGGAAACGGTCGTCTGGAGTTCCTGGAGGAATTTGTGGGTCCCCGCATGATCGCGCTCTATAAGGCCATCAAGCTGGCCTTTGATGATAAGCTGATCTTAAATCCCGGAAAGGTGATCGAGTTTCAGCAGAATAAACAGGAGGGTAATCCAGTATGAAAGAGAAAAGATCACTGTTAGTTGACAAGAGCAAAATGCCCCTGGCCATGGGCCTGGCATTTGTGGCCTTCACCACCCAGTTTGGCGGCGGCTTCGCCTCCGGCGCGCAGATTTACCAGTATTTTATCAATTACGGAATCTGGTGCCTGGTGCTTCCGCTCCTGACCCAGGGACTTTACGCCCTGTTCTTCTGGTATGGGATGCGCTACTCCTACAAGCACAAGGTGTATGATTACAGAAGCTTCTCTGACAGCCTGTACGGAAAGACCCGTCATGTGATGTCCAATCTCTACGAGATCTGCTATCTGATTATGATCGGCACCGCCTCGGCGGCGGCCTTCGCCACCGGCGGCTCCACCCTTACGACCCTGTTCGGGATGCCCTACTGGCTTTCCACCGTGCTGGTGGCGGCCTTCATCTTCTTCGTGGCCCTGTTCGGCACCGGCGTCGTGAGAAAATGCGCTTCCACCTTAAGCGTGCTGATTATCATCGGCCTGCTTCTGGTGCTGATTCCCAACATCATCGCCCAGTGGGACAACATCGTGGCCTCCGCCAGCCGTATGAGCAGCGGCGAGATGACGGTGCTCTCCAAAGAGAGCGGCGCTTTCGGCCCGGCCCTCTGGTCCGCAGTCCTTTACTTCTTCTTCCAGCTGGCTTCCGTATCCGTAATGTATCAGCATGTGGAGGAGGTTACGGACGTCAAGCAGATCAACAGAGCGGCCATCGGCATGTTCTTATGCAACTTCCTGGCAATGGAGCTTTCCATCGTGGGCCTTCTGGCAGTGTCCTACGTGGCGGAGCTGGCGACGGCTTCCATCCCCATGCTGGTGCTGGTGGAGAACGGCGTGGGCGCAGGCTTCCTGACCCCGATCATCTCCATCCTGATTATTTTGGGCGCGATCTCCACGGCAGTCAATATGATTTCCGGTATCGTGACCAGATGCGTGAACGCCGTGGAGCGGCGCATGCCCACGCCTGAGAAGAAGCAGAAGGGCCATCTTGCCCGCAACGCCGTGTTTACGGCCATCTTCACCTTCCTGGCCTTCGCCATCGCCCAGTTCGGCCTTATGGCGGTCGTCAGCAAGGGCTACGCATACCTGGGCTACGCGGCCTGCATCACGCTGTTTATTCCCTTTGTGGTCCATGCCATCGGAACAAGGTTCAAGGAAATCTAAGGATCGCTTTGACAGAAGCCGCCTCCGCCGGGGGCGGCTTTTACTGTAAAGGAGGAGCTATGACAAAGGAAAAGCTGGCGTTAGAGGTGATCGAGCGCCTGAAAAAAGAATATCCGGACGCCGATTGCACCCTGGACTATGACGACGCCTGGAAGCTTCTGGTGAGCGTGCGGCTGGCGGCCCAGTGCACCGACGCCAGGGTCAATGTGGTGGTGGAGGAGCTCTATAAAAAATATCCCGACGTGGACGCGCTGGCGGCGGCGCAGCCGGAGGAGATCGAGGAGATCGTGCGCCCCTGCGGCCTGGGAAAGAGCAAGGCCAGGGACATCAGCGCCTGTATGCGGATCCTGCGGGACCAGTACGGAGGAAAGGTGCCGGAGGATTTTGACGCGCTCTTAAAACTTCCCGGCGTGGGCAGAAAAAGCGCCAACCTGATCATGGGGGACGTGTTCGGAAAGCCCGCCATCGTCACGGATACCCACTGCATCCGCCTGGTGAACAGGATCGGCCTGGTGGACGGCGTAAAGGAACCGAAAAAGGTGGAAATGGCCCTCTGGAAGCTGATTCCGCCCCAGGAGGGAAGCGATTTCTGCCACCGGCTGGTGTATCACGGGAGAGAGGTGTGTACCGCCAGGACAAAGCCCCGCTGCGAGAGCTGCTGTCTGGCGGACATCTGTGAAAAGCATATCTGAGGAGGAAGGCTATGGGACAGATCGCCAACCAGGCCCTGGTAGAGCTGTATTATAAGCTTAAGCAGAGCATACAGGAGAAAAGGCAGAAAAAGAAGAAGGATAAAAAGGACACAAAACTTTCATAAATAAATTGGCACTCACCTATTGACAGTGCTAATAATTGGTGTTATAGTACGCATAGAACAAAAAGAGTGCCAAAGGAGGTGCGTCTATGAACATCAATAAATTTACGCAGAATTCGCTTCAGGCAGTGCAGAACTGTGAGAAGCTGGCTTATGAATACGGAAACCAGGAGATCGATGAAGAGCATCTGTTATCCAGCCTGCTGACCCTGGACGACAGCCTGATCAAAAAGCTGATCGTCAAGATGGAGATCCAGCCGGAATA